>JBBAJN010000157.1:0-7252 GCA_040404045.1 Chitinophagaceae bacterium | reverse complement strand
CCTTTGACGAGGGCGTAGTATTCGGGGTGCGACTGGTAGTATTGTTTTTCGGGGACGAAGCGATGGAAGGTATGCACGCGGGCTTCGGGAACGAAAGTGGGAAAGCCTTCGGTGGTCACGCGGCGTTTGGCGGCGAACTCGTGATCATCGTAAAACAGGCGCGCGTGAACGGTGCGGGTGGTGATCTTGGGATTGTACGAAAGGTTATTGGCCTGCGTCAACACGATATCCGCTTTTTTGGGAATGTATTCAACCGATGGCGCGAGGAACTTACAGCCCAGGGTTTGTTCCAGGAAAGCGTAGGTGGCTTCGAGGGTTTGGTAGGGTGTAGCGCCCACGATGTGCAGACCTTTCTTATTTGTCTTCCAGTTGAAGGCATTTTTAGACAGCTCCTTATATAGGGGGGATGCGCTGCCGATGAAGACGGCTTTCTTACGGCCGGCATTGGCAATAGCCAGTTCAGCGCCGCTGATCTCCTTCAGGTATTTCTGCAAGGCGTTGGCCGCTTTGGTTTCGTTAGAGTCAGGTTTGGCAGGAAGGATGATCCGGAACGAAGACTTTCCGTTCTTTACGAGTTCAACCGATTGTGCAGTAGAGAAAAGAAAGCCGAAAGAAAGGATGGTAAAAAGAAGAAAAGCCCGCATGAGGTTCAGATTTAGAATTAGGGACTGTAAGATAATTAAGTTCTTCCTTACAGCGACGAACGCAAATTCAAGTGGAATGGGGTTTCCACGTGGGCCGTGGATTTTTCCAGGATCAGCTGGGCTGCTTTTTCGCCCATGGCCTGGAAGTCGGTTGAAATGGTAGTGATGCCATTCAGGATGATCTTTTTCAGAGGTGTTTCGTTGTAGGAGATCACGCCCACGTCTTTACCCACTTCCAGTTTTGTTTCGATGATCTTTTCGATCAGCACCACCAGGTCGTTTTCCATCAGACTGATGTACACTTCACCCGGGGCGATGATGGCTTTACTGATGTCGGCCACCACTTCATAGTTAAAGGCGTATTGGGCGCAGAAGCGGTAGAAGCCTTCCAGGATCTGGCGGGGATGATAGGTATAATCTGGGAAGATGATCTTAATGGTATCGTACTTGCTGAGTCTTTCGAGAGCCTGCGACAGCGCGTTGTAGATGTCTTTTTCAAAGTTCTCGTAGACGGCCGCGAATTTTCCGTTCACGCCGGGGAGCAGCTGGTCCAGCAGGAGCAGTCTTTCCTTCGGCAGCATATTGACGATCTCGTGGGCGTTTTCACCGCCATCGAGGAAATGTGGGATGATGACGTAGTAGTGGTAATCGTCGCGCTTATTGGCCAGCAGTTTTCGGAACAGGGAGAAATCGTTGTTGTAGATATAGAAATCGATCACAGCATCTTTGCCGATGCTCTGCACGAAGGCATCGTAGATGATCTTCTTGTGGGTGCTGAGTTTATTGAAGAGCAGGAAGATCCGGATGGGCTGTTTGATGTCCGTATTGGCGATAAAGAAGCCTTTGCCGGACACGGAGCCGATGATCCCCATTTTTTTCAGATGCTTATAGGCCTTCTCGGCAGTATCGCGGGAGATGTCCAGTTCAAAGCTGAGTTCATTGATGGAGGGAAGCAGATAGCCTTTTCCGATCAGCTCCTTCTCGATCGCCTTCACGATCGAGTTCGCCAGCTGCAGGTACTTGGGTGTCACCGCGTATTCGTCCACCGTTATGAACCGGAATATATTCTCTTCAGTCACGCGCTAAAATTGGGATGTGGAAGTTAGAGAAATTTTGGGAGATGGTGTGGGCAGGAAGGGGTTCGTATATTAGAGAGTTATTCGCCCGTAATCATAACCCCCGCAACAATATTGGTTTTCAGTTGTTCGGATCAAGGAAGGAATATTATGACTGACGATATTTCTAACTCATTCAAAAGGGTATGGTTGATGCAACTGACCGTTGCATGTCTGGTGCTTCTTTTCTCATGTTCAGAAGATGCTGCATCACCATCGCCCCCAACTGTGACCCCACCTTCAAGCGGTACACCATCCATTACCGTAACCACGCTGCTCAACAATCAGGGTATTATCTGGGGATTTGATGTACTCCCTAATGGCAATCTGCTGTTGACACAGAAAGCCGGAACGATGCAGTTGTTTGATACGGCCACACGCAGCAATACGAGTATTACGGGTCTGCCGGCCAATATTTCGGCAGCAGGGCAGGGTGGATTGCTCGATGTAGCCATTTCACCGGATTATGCTACCAGCCGCAGTGTATTTGTAACTTATAGTATCACAGGCGGTTTTCTTTCGCTTGCGAGGTTTACATTGAATGGAAATGCCGCTGCCAATTGGCAGGTGATCCTGACCACGGAATCAGCGTCTACCTGGAATGGTCACTTTGGAAGCCGTATTGCGTTTGGTCCTGATGGCAAATTGTATTGGAGTGTGGGAGAAGGTGGAGGTGGAACCCTTGGCGGAGCTTCGAGCCCCCATCAGAACGGGCAACGACTGAATACGCTTTGGGGTAAAATACATCGAATAAATCTCGATGGAACTGTACCCAACGACAATCCATTACTTCCTGGTCAAACAGTACGCAACACGATTTTTAGTTATGGACACCGCAATCCGCAAGGCATGGCTTTTGAACCGGGAAGCGGAAGGCTTTTCGTGAATGAGCATGGACCAAGTGGTGGCTGCGAACTTAATCGTATTCAAGCTGCAGAAAATTTTGGGTGGCCACTGTATAGCAATGGCATTAATTATAACGGAACCACCATTAGTAACGGACATAATGGTCCGGGAATTGTTGCACCGCTTAAAACCTGGACGCCAGCATTGGCACCTGCAGGACTCACCTTTATCAACCACCCTTCATTCAGGGACTGGAACGGCAGTATGCTAATCGGAAGCCTTACCCGCCGGCAATTACTCATGATAAGAATGACCAATGGTGTGCCGGGCATTGAAACCGTGTTACTGGAGAATATTGGCCGCATACGCAATGTAAAAATGGGCCCTGCCGGTAAGGTCTATGTAAGTGTGGAGGATGGCGGCAGGTTGATTTCGTTAACCGCCAGATAGTAGAAGTTTATAACCCCTGCCCGGAACGTTGACAAATTTAAGGGAGTCATCGTCGCTTAGCTTCTTCCGTAATTTAGACACCAGTACATCAACATTTCTGCTGATCACAACGGTCCCTTCTGCTTCCCAGAGGGCTTTCATCAGGGTTTCCCTGTCCACTATCTGGTTGATGTTTTGGACAAATATTTCCAGTGCTTTTGTTTCCTTTTCGGAAAGCGTGATCGTTTTATGATCGCTTTTAAGCTCATTCATAGAGGCATAGAACTTAAAGTTTCCCACTGGTATCCATTCCGTATTGTCGGTCACCGATCGCTGGACGGGTTTTTTCTGAAACCTGTCTTTCAGGAAGTAGCCCGCAAGGGTCAGAGGGACGATCAAAAACAACAACCAGAGAAAGTTGAACCTGGATTCCTTCAACAGATCGATGTCAACCACATAACAACCCATCCCCAGCTGGCGACCCCTGCAGGGAATCAGATCGCCTGTTTTCCTGTTTATTTCAAACGCCAGAACCGTTGCCTTCTCTTCGCAGTTCTTCAAATTCACTATATAATGGGCTGCCAGGCCATTTTTCTGAAGATTTCGTTGAACGATATTGATGAGCGAATCGGAAATGAAACCTAAGTCGTTTTGGAAGGAGATCCGGTAGGTAGTTTCATTGAGTTGCACTACCGGTAGCACCCGGGAGGAGGAATCCCCGGCTGAAAGCAAAAACTGATGTCCAATATCCCTCAATACTACCTCAACATGCTTCTCAGAGGCCTTATGCTTTTTGTTGATGAAGGCAAGGGCAGAGATCAGGATAACAACGATCAGCAATGAAGATCCGACCAGCATAGCATGCTTCATGTGCGCAAAATAGTCGATTTAGGGCCTGTTTTCGGTGTTTTTACAACCTTTTACGCATCTTTTACAACGCTTTACCATCAAAATGCTTTCCGGTACCGGACACCCGATATCTTTAGTTCATCGTTTCACAAAATCAATTGAAGTCATGAATATCACCTACAGCCTCGCGGGTTTCTTGCTTTTTCAATCTCTCCTGTGCAATCAGGCGACGGAACTTCCAGAGGCCTTCCAACCGGAGAGTCTGCAGAATCCAGTGAATAAAAGCACTGAAAACCTCATTATTCGATCGGTTGATGGCGGTCTAACCTGGGACGATGTGACCGAGAGATTCCCCAAAACTGTGAAGGATGACCCCAGCTATCCTTACTGGGGTGTTCATGTGAGAAAAGCAGACGGAACGGATATATGGTCGCCGATGTTCGACGATGTTCAGGAGCCACGCATACGTACCGTTTTTGAAACTGCCGGAGGTGCGATGTTCATAGGAACCAACAAGGGCTTTTTCAAGACCGACAACAACGGGCAAACCTGGAAGCAGGTCTATGACGGGGGCCTGGTAGGGAATTTAGCAGAGTCGAACGGCGTACTGCTGTCGACCAGTATGGGTAAGATCATCAGGTCCACCGATCATGGCGAAAACTGGTCGCTGGCGGTCAGTGAAGACCCTGTGGCTTACGATGTAGAACCGATTAAAGGTGGATTCGCGGCTATTACTGCGGAATCAGCATCGAGCAAAAGGAGGCTGAGTGCATCGTACGACGGTGGTAAAACCTGGGAGTCTATGCGTCCCGACCAAGACAAAGTTTTTATTGACTCAATATTGTGGAAATGGGATTATCGTCCTCATTTGCAACGCTTCATGACTTCCATTGTCCAGGTTGGTGAAAACTTCTTCTGCACTCATTCTGAAGGCATTTTCAAATCATCCGACAAGGGAAAAACATGGAAGCGGGTACTCCCTTCCATTAAAGGCATGGTTTTCAGTGTATCTGTTTCAGGCAATGTGATCTACGCCATGCCTAGAAAGGCTGGATGTTGAAGTAGCGCTACTTCGCTACCGCGATCTTTACTTTCTTGTTTTTTATTTTCTGGTCCTTGATCGCTTGCAGGGTTTGGCTGACTTTTGATTTCCGTATGGCTACAAAGGAGAAAAAATCTTTTGTTTCAATCAGGCCAATGTCTTCCTTTTTCAACTGGCCTTTATTGGACAGGAAACCAACGATATCAATTTTGTTCAGCTTATCTTTTTTACCGGCTGCAATAAACAGCGTTGACCAATCGGGCTTTTCCGGCAGCGTAAGCGTTTCTGGCGGAACTATTTCTTCTGCTCCTTCTATATAATCCGGCAAGGATTCTTCAGGCGATAGAATAAGAATGGCCGTGCCACTGGCATCCATCCTGGCCGTTCTCCCATTGCGGTGGGTAAAGATGTCTTCGCTGCCGGGTAATTGATAATGGATGACATAACGGATATGAGCGATATCGAGGCCCCTTGATGCCAGGTCTGTTGTTACCAGGATGTTCACGGTTCCGTTTCTGAATTTACACAGGGCGGCATCTCTTTCCTGTTGCTCCAGGGATCCATGATAGAACTCATTGACAATATCTTTTTCTTTCAGCCATTTGCTGGTCCGTTCCACCGATTCACGGTGATTGCAGAAGATGATGGTGGGCCGGTTACCCAGCATGCAGATCAATCGGAACAGGGACTCCAGTTTATCTTTCCCATCGCTTTGTAGAAATTTTACTGCCAGTCCTGTGTCCGCATCTTTATCATTTTGAAAATCCAGCTCAGCCAGCTCGTCGATCCCGATGAATGCAGGGATCTCCAGGCCTTTAGTGGCTGAGGTCAGAACTTTTTTATTCAGTGATTTTAAAGAACCGATGATAAAAGACATTTCAGTTTGGAAACCCAGTTCCAGTGATTTGTCGAACTCGTCCAGCACCAGTGTTTCAATGGAATCAACGGTGATATTTCCCCTTCTGATATGATCCGCTAGCCGGCCGGGTGTACCGATCAGTAGAGCGGGAGGCTGCTTCAGGTTGTTTTCCTCGGTTTCCCTTAGGTGGCCGCCATAGCAGCAGGTCACTTTATTATCTGTGCCCATGCTTTTAAACACCGATTCGATCTGTAAGGCCAGCTCGCGCGACGGAACGATGATGATGGCCTGCGTGTTTTTTTTCGCGGGGTCCAGCAGTTTGACCAGCGGCAACAGGTAGGCCAGTGTTTTACCAGATCCGGTAGCTGACAAAAGCAACACGTTGTTGTTTTTGTCAATGGCATCCCCGGCAGCGAGTTGCATGGCATTGAGCGACTTTATCTTCAATTTCGACAGAATGCTGTCGGTAGACGTTTTTGTAGTGGGCATAATGGCAAAAGTAAGCTAGTTAGGGGCAGGTTGTATTATATTGGGGAATGGTAAAGCTCCTTTTAATTTTATTAACCAGCAGCTTATTAACTCATATGGATTTGAAAACGATTTACAACTTCTCAACCCAGGAAAGCATTAACGAATGGCGTATTGTCAACGATGGTGTGATGGGTGGGGTATCGAAAAGTTCCATCGTGCTGACAGCTGAGGGACATGGGAAATTCGCGGGATATGTTTCCTTGGAAAACAACGGCGGATTTGCCTCCATACAATTAAGCAAGAAGGTAGCATTATCTAAAGAACAGAAATTCATTGTTCTGCGCGTAAAAGGGGATGGTAAGCGTTATGAATTTCGTTTGAAGGGTAAGGCCTGGCAGTCAGAGTCTTATGTGCACCCATTTGCCACTTCCGGAGAGTGGGAGAATATCAAGCTGCCGATTAGTGAATTTTACCCCCAGCTTCGAGGGCGCAAATTGGACATCCCGAATTTCGGATTTGAGAATATTGAACAAATGAGCTTCTTAATTGCCAACAAACAAGAAGAATACTTCGAGCTGCTGATTGACTGGATAGGCGTGGAGTAATTATGAAGATATAAAACCAATGATATGCGCCTAATCTTACATCATTTTGTAATCTTCTTTTTGTCAGCGGCATCCATAACAACCCTTAGTGCCCAGGACTCTGCCTATAAAGAACCCATTGCGGTGATCGATTCCTGGATCGAGGCGCAGATGATCTATGATAGTATTCCGGGGCTCACCGTAGCTATTGTAAAAGACCAGAAGTTGATATGGAGTAAAGGCTATGGCTACGCCGATGTTGAGAATAAGGTGCCTATGAAGCCCGAGACGCTTTGCAGTATTTGTTCGATTTCTAAATTATTCACCTCCATTGCTGTGATGCAATTATGGGAGCAGGGCAAGCTAAGGCTGGATGATTCTGTAGCGATGTATCTGCTGGATTTTAAGGTGAA
>JBBAJN010000156.1:0-7297 GCA_040404045.1 Chitinophagaceae bacterium | reverse complement strand
TGTTCACCGAAACATTGCGAACATGGTGGTCCACACTGATCTGAATCTCCTTTCGGTGCTCCAATATGCCGTAGAAGTACTGCATGTGAAACATATCATCGTCTGCGGACATTATGGCTGTGGCGGTGTAAAGGCGGCGATCACCCAACACTCTTTCGGCATCATTAACAAGTGGCTGCGCAATATCAAGGACGTTTACCGCTTCCACCGGGAAGAACTTGATATATTGCCCGAAGATCAACGGGTTGACAGACTGATCGAATTGAACATACAGGAGCAGGTGATGAACCTGGCCAAGACCTCTATTGTCCAGAAATCATGGAAGAATAATCACTACCCCCACCTACATGGCTGGGTATACAGCATTGATAACGGCCTGATCAAATCCATTTTCGAAATGGAAGCGGGTACGCATATTGATCCGCTTTATGAATTTGACGATTTGTAAACAGGAAGGCAGCTTATGGACCTTTTGGCCTCCGAATGGAGAGCCCTTCTATTTGGCATATTGCGTGAAGCCCAATACAAGGCGTCCGCTGATGGCAGCCCGCTCTGGCAGCAGTTGTTCCCAATGATCGGTGCCCTGCCAGAACATTCTTTTCATCTCAGCCATGGCATCGGGGCTGGAACCCAGCAATGTGGACACAAGTTGGTCCAGGGCATTGTCCAACTCGGATGAGGTGCCGTACAATTCCGCAAACAAGCCTTTTGACCTCGCCCATTCGGCAGTTTTCCATTCCGTGGCCTGAATGGCCAACTGTGAAAAAGCAGACAGTCCGATCTTCCGTTCAACAGCGGGGCCTACTACAAAGGGACCGATGCCCACGGCTAACTCACTAAGTTTCACATCGGCTGCAGCGGTTGCTAAACAAATGTCCACTGCCGCCGCCATCCCCACGCCACCGCCTACACATTTCCCCTGTACCCTGCCGATGACAAACTTCCTACAGGTCCTTATGGCATTGATCACCCGGGCAAAGCCCATGAAAAAACGGGTCCCCTCCTCCTCATTGCCGATCATCTTGAGTTCATCGAATGAAGCCCCTGCACAAAAAGCCTTTTCGCCCTGGCTCTTCAGCAGGATCAGTTTTACCGCCGGATCCCCGTCTGCTTCCGAGATTGCCTCTGCTATTCTTTTTAGTATATCAGACGGCAAAGAATTGCCTTTAGGGTGAAAGAATTCAATAGTTGCTAGTCCATTAGCGATTTCTGTTATCACATGTCCGTTCATCATATCAGGCTTTTCTTTTAACCATGGTGAGGATGGTGGCAATGGCGACCAGCTCCCCGGTTTCATCCGAAACTTCCACCAGCCATTTCACTATACCCTTTGGAATATCGGCAGGATCTTTTTGCTCCTGCGCTGTCTTTTCTTTACAGGTCAGCTTAACGCCTATCGTACTGCCCGCATATACCGGCTTCAGGAAACGACATTCCTCCAGTCCGTAATTCAGCAACACCGGCCCTTTTGCAGGATCCACAAACAAGCCCGCTGCTGCCGATAATATGAAATACCCATGCGCCACCGGTTTTTCAAACAAGGTCCCCTCCAGGGAAGTATGATCGGTATGGGCGTAAAAATGATCCCAGCTGACATTGGCAAAATTCACGATGTCCGACTCCGTGACCGTCCTTTTATGGGTACGAAGGGTGTCCCCGATCTTCAGCTCCTCAAAATGTTTTCTGAAAGGATGGATCCCATCTTCGGTAGTCTCGCCATTGGCCTGGTATACTTTTGTGATGGCCGTGATCGATGTGGGGGATCCCTGGACAGCAACACGCTGCATGTAATGGTGTACGCCCCGCACACCGCCCATTTCCTCTCCTCCTCCTGCACGGCCAGGCCCTCCGTGAACAAGCAGGGGCAAAGGCGAGCCGTGACCGGTAGATTCCCTGGCGCAATCCCTGTTAAGGACCAGGATCCGGCCATGGTGGGTGGCCGCACCGATCACATAATCCGCTGCGATACGATCGTTAGCTGTCACAATGGAACTGCACAGCGAGCCCTTCCCTTTTTTAGAAAGACGAATGGCTTCATCCATGTCGCGGTATGGCATAATGGTTGAAACAGGACCAAAAGCTTCTATATCATGAACATCTTCAACGGCAAAAGGTTGCTGATTAAGTAGCAAAATAGGACTTAGGAACGCGCCTTTATAGGCATCTGCATCTATAACCTCTACCTGCTCCAACGACCCGTAAACAATCTGCGAGGACGCCAGAAGCTTTGAAACCTGGCTGCGTACTTCATCCCTTTGCCCTTGTGACGCCAGCGATCCCATCCGCACTTTCTCGTTAAGGGGATTGCCAATGGCGGTTGCAGAAAGAGACTGGGCCACATCTTTCCATACCTGTTCGATTAAGCGGTCCGGGACAAAAATGCGCCGGATCGCCGTGCATTTCTGCCCTGCTTTTACGGTCATCTCTTTCCTCACTTCCTTGATGAAAATATCCCACTCGGGCATGCCAGGCTCCACGTCGTTACCCAAAACGATGCAGTTCAACGAATCTGCTTCCATGGTAAACGGAACGTTTTCCTCATGGACCCGGGAATGTGCCCTCAGCATTTTACCCGTGGATGCCGAGCCCGTAAATGTGATCACGTCCTGGGAGGAAACATGATCCAGCATATCACCCGCACTACCACAGATCAATTGAAGCGCACCGGCAGGGAGAATGCCAGACTCAGAAATGGACCTGACCACCGCTTCAGTCAGATAACTGGTAAGTGTTGCAGGCTTAACCACGGCAGGCATACCGGCCAGCCAGTTCACGGCACATTTCTCGAGCATCCCCCAAACAGGGAAATTGAATGCATTGATATGAATGGCAACACCCTCCCGTGGCACCAGTATATGCTGGGCCATGAAACTGTTGCCTTTGCTCAGGTTCAGGGGTTCCCCATCCATGGCAAAGGGCAGATCCGGAAACTTTCTCCGCAATGATGCATAGGAGAACAGATTACCAAACCCGCCTTCAATATCGATCCAGCTATCCGCACGGGTGGCACCAGTAAGATAACTGACCCTATAAAACTCTTCCTTCCTTTCCGTCAGGTAAAGCGCAAGCGATCGAAGCATCCTGCCCCTTTCATGAAAACTCATGCGCCGCAAGTTGGGATTTCCGGTATCCCTGGCATAGTTCAATATCTCAGCGAAGTCAAGGCCCTGGGTACTGGCACTGGCTACCGGGGCGCCTGTCACGGCATTGTATAGCATCTGGCCGTCGCCATCACCATGCACCCACTGCCCCTGTATATAATTTCCAAGTTTTACCATAGCAATCGTTGATCCTGCAATTTATTACCCTGCCCCGAGATTATCAATGTGAAGAATGTTATAAATGCGGGAATGTGGCGAATGAATGGAAGAAAGGGTAATTCAGGCATCGGCAAGTATTCAGAACCGCAAAAGGTTCTGAAAGCAAAAAGCCCCTGCGAAGCAGGGGCAATCAGACTTATCATGTTCGCATTAAACACCTTTTCTGGAGTCGATCTCTGCCGAAAGCTTCTGGAAAATCTCATCTATCGATCCCACGCCCTCTATTTTAACCACTTTCTCCACTTTACCATAATGTTCGGCCACAGGCAGGGTATCACGGAGATAAACGTCAAGCCGTTTACGCTGGACCTGCTCATCAGCATCATCTGCCCGGCCGGAGGTCTTGGCCCGGTTGATCATCCTGCTGATCAGCTCTTCGTCCGGCACCTGCAGGAAAAGTACCGCCCCGATCTCCGTTTTCTTGAGGCTGAGCAATTTATCCAGCGCCTCCGCCTGAGCGGTGGTCCTGGGAAAACCATCAAACAGAAATCCCGGCACCTGGGGGTTGGCATCAAGGGCGGAACTGATCATACCAATCACCACTTCATCCGGTACCAACTGACCTTTGTCCATCAGGCTTTTCGCCTCCATGCCAAGCGGCGTTTTATTGGCGATTTCGCCTCGCAGGATATCCCCGGTGGATAAATGCTTGAACCCGTACTTCTCAATAAGCTTTTCAGATTGGGTACCTTTGCCACTACCCGGTGGACCAAATAAAATCAGCTTAAACATAATCTTAATCTCTGTTTGCGATGGATTCAAATATAAAGGGAAAAAGATAATGTTAAAACTTTTTTACAAGGAGCGCCGCGTATACTAATCGCGGTATCAGGAACAATAGTCGCGTAGATTTGTTATATCAGCAATATCAGTAAAATGAAATGGATTCCTTTAAGTGTGTTGATCCTGCTAAGTTTCACTCATTGCGGTTATACACAAACAGAAAAGAAAAAACAAACGGTCATGGAAAATAAAGACAAACCGAACCCGGTATATTCTACCACGGACACCTCCAGGGTAGAGCTGAAAGACGAGGAATGGAAGAAGCTTCTTTCACCAGAGCAATTCAGCATAGCCCGCATGAAAGGTACAGAGCGACCCTGGTCAAGCAAGTTCGAAAAATTTGATGAGATCGGTACCTACCGTTGTGCAGCCTGTGGGAATTCGCTGTTCAGGAGCAATACCAAGTTCGACAGCGGTTGCGGCTGGCCCAGCTTCTATGAACCCGTTTCTAAAACCAGCATAATCTATACTCCCGATAACACCCATGGGATGCAGAGAACAGAAGTACAGTGCGGCAGATGTAAGGCCCACCTGGGTCATGTATTTGACGATGGACCGCCCCCGACCGGACTTCGTTACTGCATCAATGGCGTGATCCTGAACTTCGAAAAAAAGAAATAAAAAAACCCTCCCGGATGCCGGGAGGGTTTTCCATTTATATCACAAGGATTATTTGGCAGCAGCAGGAGGTGCAGCTTTATCCATCTCCACATTCACCACAATAGCCACATCTTTTGCCACTACAAGTCCGCCTGTTTCAGTGGCACGATCCCATTTGAGATTATAGTCAAAACGATTGATGGTAGTGGTTGCCTTGAAACCAGCTTTGGCGCCACGTGACGTAGTGAGTACACCACCGTGGGTCACCTGGAAAACAACAGGCTTAGTGATGTCCCGGATGGTGAGGTTGCCAGCCATCTCATATTTATTATTGCCTAATGGCTTCACTGATGTACTGGTAAAAGTCATCTTGGGGAATTTCTCGGCATTGAAGAAATCATCACTCTTCAGGTGCCCGTCCCTCCTTTCATTGTCCGTATTCACGGAAGCAACGTCTATGGAAAAATTAACCTTCGCGTCTGAAAAATCAGGCTTGGTGTGTTCCATGGTGCCATCAAATACCTTGAATGTTCCTTCCATTTCAGACACCACCATGTGCGTCACCACAAACTTTACATTGGAGTGCGACTTGTCAACGGCCCATTTTGTTTGTGCAGTTGCTGACATGCCAGCCATTACTGCCATTGCGATGATCGCGAGCGTGTAGATTCTTTTCATAAACGTTTCTCTTAATTGATGTTTGAACACTAAATTATTTCTTTTTGTTAAAACTCCTTGTTAAAATATCCGGGACACCATAACATAGATGCCAAATACCGTTAAAACCTTCTCCCCGGCATCAGGAACTTCTATATTTTTAAATCATCTCTCAAGCAGCCCCTCCCAGGCCTTGTAGCACTGCGCTGCACTTGAGGGATCTGATACTCGCACAGCAGCCGGCAAAACATCCCCAATTTGACCTGGGTCGCAAACAATTAACTGGTTTATCTTTGGCCCATGGATAAAGCATTGGAAACAGAAGCCGGGGGAAAGATTATGCTATCCGAGCTGGCCGAAACGCTGATCGGAAACGAGATCGTCAAAATGAATGGCGAAATCAAGGAGATGATGGGAAAAGGCGAACGTATTTTTAATTTCACGATAGGTGATTTTGACCCGTCCATCTTCCCCATTCCTGCAGAACTGGAAGAGGAGATCATTTATTCCTATCGAAAGCATTTCACCAACTATCCACTGGGCGAGGGTGATCTGGAGCTGAGAAAATCTGTTCTGGCTTTTATCCAGGATCGTGAGGGGCTTACCTACAAGACAGATGAGGTGCTGATCGCAGCAGGGGGCAGACCCCTGATTTACACCCTGTTCCGGGCCATAGTGGACAAAGGGGAAAAGGTCATTTATTCAGTTCCTTCCTGGAACAACAACCACTATGTGCATTTCACCGGTGCCAAACACTGCGTGATAGAGGCCTCGGCGGAAACGAACTTTATGCCCACAGCAGAAATGATCGCACCTCATCTCGAAGGTGCCAGCTTGCTGGCCCTGTGCTCGCCCCTGAATCCAACGGGCACGGTGTTCTCCCGGGAACAACTGGAAAAGATCTGTGATATGGTAGTCAGGGAAAACAAAAAACGAAGCCATGGCGAGAAAAAGCTATATGTGATGTTCGACCAGATCTACTGGATGCTGACTTATGGCGCAACGGACCACTTCAACCCTGTTTCCCTCAGGCCGGAACTTAGGCCCTACACCATATTCGTAGATGGTATCAGCAAGTGCTTCGCAGCTACCGGAGTTCGGGTCGGCTGGGCGTTGGGGCCAGCCATCGTGATCAATAAAATGAAAGCCATACTCTCCCACGTTGGCGCCTGGAGTCCGCTGCCTGAACAAAAAGCTACTGCCAAATACCTCATGCAAAAAGGATCGGTGGATCAATTCCTCAAGATCTTCAGGGCGGAATTGTCAGAGCGTTTGCAAAAGATCTATGCAGGTTTTTTGAAACTTAAAGACGAGGGCTATTCTGTGGACGCCATTTCCCCACAAGCTGCCATTTACCTTAGTGTTAAGTTTGACCTTTGCGGGAAAACCACGCCAGATGGGAAACGGATGGATAACCAGTCGGACGTCACCCAGTACATCCTCAAGGAGGCAAAACTTGCCATCGTACCGTTCCCGATCTTCGGCGCATCATCAAACTCAGCCTGGTACCGCCTGAGCGTTGGGAACTGCAAGAAAGAAGAGATCAACGAAATGCTTGGTAAACTGAAGGATGCGCTAAAAAAGCTGTACTAAAAACTGGTGTGGGAGCTTTCAATGATGCGTAAACATCGAAAGCAACAATTGGTGTAGCAGGCATTAATGGTATGGATCCGTGCGGGCAACAAACAGAATTTATAAACACAGACGCCATGGCATAAAAAAACCAAAAGAATCTTTCATCTTTTGGTTAACGAACTAATATATTTTCTATCAATCAACCTGCTTTAGGCCATCATGACAAGAATTGGCTCAATTTAGATTACAGAGAAAAGTAAAGGCTTTCATCTGTTTATCATTGCACATCCGGCTGATCGCTTTCCTGTCACGGACACGCTTAAATTTATTCAGGTCAAGCATTTCATGTGAACTGAAGAAGC
>JBBAJN010000155.1:0-7346 GCA_040404045.1 Chitinophagaceae bacterium | reverse complement strand
CTCCTGAACCACAAACAGGTTGAGGAGATCGCGGCCCACCCGGCGGGAAAACTCTACACCGTAAGGGAAACCGTTTACTACGGTCATTTCTTCCATGAAGTTTTTCGCCCCCATGTGGATGAACTGATGGACGCCTATGGGCAGATGGACGCCTGGTATTCCATGGCCCTCGCCATGAAGACATTCTCCTTGTCGTTCCCCGAGATCGTGGAACAGGATGACCCGTTCATTGAAGCAAAAGGTTTCTATCACTTATTGTTGACCGATGCTGTGCCCTACGACATCACCATGAACACGGAAAGCAATTTCATCTTTCTGACAGGTGCTAACATGGCGGGAAAAAGCACCTTCATCAAAACCGTTGGCCTGGCGGTATTCCTTGCCCATATCGGCCTGGGTGTTCCGGCCACCCATATGAAGATGAGCCTGTTCGACGGCATCCTCAGCAACATCAATGTCACAGACAATCTCGTAAAAGGCGAAAGCTATTTTTATAACGAAGTGCAGCGCATCAAGAATACGGTGATGAGGATCAACGATGGCAGAAAATGGCTGGTGCTGATCGACGAACTGTTTAAGGGCACCAACATCCAGGATGCCATGAAGTGCTCATCGACAGTGATCCGGGGACTGATCAATATCAGGCACGCATTGTTTATTTTGTCCACCCACCTATACGAGATCGGGGATGAACTGAGAAACTACGGCAACATCAGCTTCAAGTATTTTGAAACGGAGATCACAGAAAAACAACTCAGCTTCAGCTACCAGTTAAAAGATGGCATCAGCAACGACCGGCTTGGATATCTCATCCTTGAACGTGAAGGCGTTGTTGACCTGCTCAATTCAATCAGACCAAAATAGCTCCCCGCCCGTATGCAAAAACACTTTATGTTACATTAATGCATTAGCTCATTGGATTCGCGGATTCGAGTCCCCGTTCCAGCTCTTTTTTATAGCGCAGTCCGCGCCACTTCTTCATATCGGTTTTATACCCTTGTTTCCCATGTTATTTTCTACCCTGCAGTTGTAGTTGCACACTTCGTCCAGGGCAACCACGGATGTACTTTCACAGCATGCTCGTTAAAACATTTGGAAGCGCAGTGTATGGTATAGACGCCACAACCATTTCGGTTGAAGTGAGCTGGACACCCACCGGCAGAATGTACTTTATTGTTGGCCTGCCGGACAACGCGATCAGGGAAAGTTTCCAACGCATTGAAAGCGCCATTAAATCGATCGGCTTCCATATGCCCAGAACCAAGATCGTGGTGAACCTCGCTCCAGCTGATATCAGGAAATCAGGTACCGCATTTGACCTCCCCATTGCCATGGGAATCCTTGCGGCATCAGGACAGCTTGAAGCGCCTGAAGCACTTGAACGATTTGTGATGATGGGTGAACTGGGGCTCGACGGGTCGGTGCGATCCATCAAAGGCGCACTGCCGATTGCTATGCAGACCCGAAAAGAAGGTTTTGACGGCCTCATCATTCCACGAGCCAACGCAAGGGAAGCAGGCATTCTGAACTCAATGAAAGTGTTCGGGGTACAACATATTACAGACGTTATAGAATTCTTCCTGACAAAGCAGACCTCGATCTTCCCTACGGTGGTGAATACGAAGGAAGAATTCTTCCTCGCACTTGACGAACATGAAGGGGATTTCACAGAAGTTAAAGGACAGGAAAACATCAAAAGAGCTTTAGAGATCGCTGCCGCAGGCGGGCACAATGCCATACTCATCGGCCCGCCTGGTGCAGGGAAAACCATGCTCGCAAAAAGATTCCCTTCCATCCTTCCCCCTCTTACTCTGGCAGAAGCCCTTGAAACCACACGCATTCACAGTGTGGCTGGAAAATTGAAAGAAAATGACACCCTTGTTTCAAAAAGGCCATTCAGAAACCCGCACCATTCGATAAGCGATATGGCGCTTGTTGGCGGCGGGTCGATCCCGCAACCGGGAGAAATCTCACTTGCCCATAATGGTGTTTTATTTCTGGACGAATTGCCTGAATTCAAACGCACCGTACTGGAAGTGATGCGACAACCCATGGAAGACAGGAAAGTGACGATCAACAGAACCAAAACAGGTGTGGAATTCCCGGCTTCATTCATGTTGATCGCATCCATGAATCCATGTCCATGCGGGTTCTTCAATCACCCCGACAAAGAATGCATCTGTCCTCCGGGTGCCGTACAAAAATACCTGCAGCGGATATCAGGCCCCCTGTTGGACAGGATCGACCTGCATGTTGAAGTCACCCCACTTACCTTCAGTTCACTCACCGAGCTCCATGAAGGAGAGTCATCTTCCACTATACGTAGCCGTGTGATCAGCGCCCGCGACATCCAGCTCAGCCGTTTCAATCCCGGATCAGGTATCTATTGCAATGCGCAGATGGGCAGCAGCCAGTTGAAATCGGTCATAAAACTATCATCAGGCTCCACCCAGTTATTAAAAACAGCCATGGAAAAACTGAAACTGTCGGCCAGGGCCTATGACAGGATACTCAAGGTCAGCAGAACCATAGCTGACCTTTCAGGCTCAAATGATGTAAAAGCAGAACATATTGCCGAAGCGATCCAGTACCGCAGCCTGGACCGCGAGGCATGGGGAATGCGGTGAAAGCATTTCACAACCAAGCCTAACCAAAAGCAAATACTTGTCTCGCATTGAAGATGAGAAGAACCCTGATCACAACAAGCCACTGATCGGCAAATAAAATTTATGCTGAATGGCTGGTTCTCAGGAACACCCTACATTTGCTACCGAACTCAATCTCAACTGATGAAGATCGCCGTATTCAGTACTAAATCGTACGACAAAGACTATCTCGACCGTTTCAATACCGACCATCAATTCACTTATTACGATGCTCCCCTGAATGCCAGGACAGCCAATCTCACACAAGGCCATGAAGGCGTATGCGTTTTCGTGAATGATAAGCCAGACGCTGAAGCAATTGCTTTGATGGCTGCTAATGGGATCAGGCTGATCGTGCTTCGTTGCGCAGGCTTCAATAATGTGGACCTGGATGCAGCAAAAAAATTCCATCTGGATGTGAAGCGGGTGCCTGCCTATTCTCCTGAAGCTGTTGCAGAACATGCGCTTGCCTTGATCCTCACGCTTGCAAGGAAGACTCACAAGGCATACAACAGGGTGAGGGAAAGTAATTTCTCCCTGGAGCGACTTAATGGTTTCAACATTAGCGGTAAAACCATTGGTGTTGTTGGAACAGGCAGGATTGGCACCGCGTTCTGCAAAATAATGAGTGGTTTCGGAGCCCGTTTGCTTGCTTATGATTTATTTGATTCGCCAGAGTTGAACCAGTCGGCGGTACAGTATGTATCCCTGGATCAAATGATGGCGGAATCGGATATCATCTCCTTGCACTGCCCATTGAATCCTTCCACGAAATATCTTATTAACAAGGATTCGATCGCGTTGATGAAGAAAGGTGTGATGATCATAAATACCAGCAGGGGCGGCCTGATCAACACGAAGGACGTACTCAAGGCATTGAAACAGGGAAAGATTGGATATCTCGGCATCGATGTATATGAGCAGGAAGAAAACCTCTTCTTCTCGGACCTTTCTGAAAGCATTGTGCAGGATGATCTTATCGCGCGGCTCATCTCGTTCCCCAATGTGTTAATCACTGCGCACCAGGGGTTCTTCACCAATGAAGCACTTGAGCAGATAGCATCGGTCACTATCAAAAATATCACCGACTTTGAAAACTCCGTGGTCAACGGGAATGAAGTTGTTTAGCGCTTCCTTGTGCCTTTTTTTTGTTGACTGATTTAATTCCACTGTATGGCAAAATAAGTACTGGGGGATTTGCCTATGTTGGTAAGATTATGCGGCACCATGGAATCAACATAAACCGCATCACCGGTATCGCAGCGCACGGTCTTTCCGTTCACCAGCATCTCTGCGTGCCCATCCATCATCAGGATGATCTCTTCGTTCTTGTGCGTGTGGGGCGCATGGCTGCTTAAACCAGGATTGAGCGTGGTGATATGGATATCAAACCGGCTGAACATCGAGGTCTTCCGGTCAAACAACTGCCGGACACCGCCTTTATCATGGGCCTTAAACACCATATCGTTCCAGTTCATCACAAAACTGGCTCCGGCTTTTTTACCCCGTCCGGGATCTGCCGGCGCTTTTGAAGTATATACCATCTCATACAACTCTGCTGTGGCGGAACCCCGGTTTTCCAAAGCCAGTTCATCGCCGGGCAACAAAAGAATGACAGATCCCTTTTCGATATTGTAAGTGGTTGCACTAAGCGTTACGGCTAGCGCACCTTTCTTAATGATAAAAAACCGCTCAGCGGCATCACCCTTATAGGTCATTGCCGCGCCCGTCTTTAGCATATGCCCTTTCAATACATGGGACGACAGTACGGGACCCGAGCCGGCAAAAATGGTCCCTGATGGTTTCCATGGATAGGTGCCGGACGGCAACGGCTTCAACGGTTCAGCGGAAAGGAAGTTCGCCAGGAAAAAAAGCATCAGCAGTTTCATGTCTTACCAATTCAGATAAAAATGTAGCGCAGTATTCCGGTCCATGAACAGAAATCGATTGAAATGCGGATGTTCGGTAGTCCGGGATCAGCGTTTAACCATCATCTTTCATAAAGAAATCCGACCTTCATTGCCATGAAGATCCTGATCAAGTACCTTCGACCCTACCGACCCCTGGTTATCCTGACGCTCGTACTGGCCGCCATAAACACCGGCTTTTCCCTGATAGATCCGATTCTGTTCGGCAAACTGGTCAATCTCGCAAATGCCTACAAAGTGGCCTATGATGCCGGAACGCCTTACTCTTACAACGAATATTTCACTAGCTTTTCATGGAACAAACCCGGTGTTTGGTTCATACTCCTGGCTTCCATTTCAGTTGCTATGATCAGCAGGATCGCGAAGAACTTCCAGGATTTTTTCCTCAACGTGATCATCCAGAAATTTGGCGCCCGGGTGTTTACAGATGGCCTGCAACATGCCATGAAGCTCCCCTACCAGGAATTTGAGGACCAGCGGAGTGGTGAAACACTGTCGGTCCTCACTAAAGTGCGTACGGACGTAGAGAAGTTTATGTCGTACTGCATCAACGTATTGTTTGGCATCCTCATCGGGGTGGTGTTCGTGTTCTTCTATGCGGCCACCTTTATCCACTGGTCCATTCCGCTGGCCTACCTGGGTGGCATCGTGTTCCTCTCCGTCATCACCAACGTGCTTAGCAGGAAGATCAAGACGATCCAGAAAACCATTGTTGGACAAACTACTGCCCTGGCTGGATCAACAACAGAATCCCTCCGCAACATCGAACTGATAAAGAGCCTCGGGCTGACCCAACAGGAAGTGGACAGGCTCAATAAGAATACCTATAAGATACTCGGCCTGGAACTTACCAAGGTAAAGCGGATCCGAAGCATCAGCTTTGTACAGGGCACCATGGTCAATACCCTGAGGCAGGTGATCCTGTTCATCCTGATGTGGTTGATCTTCGGAAACTACATGGATGCAGGGCAGCTCGTCACCATGCAGTTCTTTTCATTTTTCGTATTCGGCCCATTGCAGGAAATAGGAAATATCCTGTTGTCCTATCGGGAAGCCGAAGCCTCCCTCAACAATTTCAACAACCTGATGCAGAAAGCCCCGGAAGCAGAGCCGGCACATCCGGAATCACTCGAAGACGTAAGGGAACTCAGTTTCAAAGCAGTCAGTTTCAAACACCAGTCCGCCAAACATAAAGCCATTGACAACATCAGCTTCACCGTTAAGAAAGGGGATACCATTGCCTTTGTGGGCCCTTCGGGTTCGGGTAAAACAACGCTGATGAAGCTCCTGGTAGGGCTTTACCGGCCACAGGAAGGCAATATCCTCTTCAATGGCCATGATGAGAACAGCATTAACTTCAACGACCTCCGTAAGCAGATCGGTTTTGTCACCCAGGATACCCAATTGTTTTCAGGCACCATCCGCGAGAACCTGATGTTTGTTAACCCCTCCGCCACTGAAGAGGAACTGTTAAGTGCTTTAAAAAAATCTTCCTGTGAAAAATTATTACAGCGGGCGGACAATGGACTCGAAACCGTGATCGGGGAAGGCGGGCTGAAACTTTCCGGGGGCGAGAAACAAAGGCTTTCCATTGCCCGCGCCCTATTGCGCAACCCGAGGATCCTGATCTTTGATGAAGCCACATCCGCGCTAGATTCCCTCACGGAAGAAGAGATCACCAAAACCATCCGGGAGATCTCCAGTGGCGGGAACCAGATCACCATCCTGATCGCACACAGGTTGTCAACCATCATGCATGCAGACAGGATCTATGTGCTGGAAGGTGGAGAGGTGGAGGAAACGGGAACCCATGAAGGACTCCTGGTTTCAAAAGGTTTGTACTATGCCATGTGGCGGCAGCAGATCGGAGAACGTAAAAAAGAAAACCTGGTCATCAGCAGCCAGCCCTAGTCCTCCACGTCATGCAACAATACTTCGAGTGCGTTGAGGCTTTGGAAGATCTCGATGAGTGAACATATCAGCGAGAACAGGAGGCTGAGCAGGCTTCCTGCGAATACATATTTGGCAGCAACCATCCAGCCGTTATAAATACTATACATACAGGCGACGCAGAGCAGGAAGCTAAACACTCCCGCGCCCTGCATCAGCCTGATGTATCTGAGCCTCTGGCGAAGATTACTGATTTGCTTTCGTGCATTCTCCTTGTCCTTACCCAGGACAAAGTCGTCATGCAACTTCCTGACCACATTGGCTATGGCGAGGAAACGATTGGTGTATGCCAACAGCAACAAGCTGATGGCCGGAAACAATAATGCAGGTGTGTTCAGGTTGATTTCCATACTTGCAAAGATACGTTCCGGCCCGGGGAGTTATCTCAACCTGACCCCAAACTCCACTTCTATGTCGGTCTCGCCCTTGGAAACCGGATCACCTGCCGCTTTAGTGCCAGGCTTATGTTTCAGGGTCACCTTCATCTTACCAATTCCTACCCCGCCGGCGGTCCAGGTAGACGTAACGCCCAGGGGCAGGCCCCTGCCGTCATTGTTAAGACTGCTTGCAACGAGGCTCACGCCCGTTGGTTCAAAATAGACCTGGTGGTCATTGGCCTCCGCTATTATTTCAGCTGTAATGTCTTCAGCAGGGACTGAGCTCTCATCCAGGAACTGCAGGGTAGCCGCATAGGATTTGTTCGCGTTGATCCTGATGCTGTCAATAGTAGGGGCTGCGCCACCCGGACCATCAACATCCCTGAACGAAAATTCTTGTGTTGTTGTGGCTCCCTGCTCAACCAAAGAAACCCTAACCGTAGTGA
>JBBAJN010000154.1:0-7406 GCA_040404045.1 Chitinophagaceae bacterium | reverse complement strand
TCAAATACATTCCCCAGGGGAGAGGCGCCAAAGCCCAGAACAGATAAGCTCAAATTGGTTTTGCCCAGTTTTCGGTACTCCATGGAAGTTTAAAATGAAGTTTAATGCAAAATGCTTTAAGATAATCAATATACAGTTTTGATGGTTTACGGTAATTACATGGCAGCAATCGGCAGTGAAATCGAAAAAAACCTTATAAAGGGCAAATTTACCTATTCAAATAGGTAAAATTGCCCAAAAAGTTGTATATTGGTGGTAGAATCGATCGTCATGACAAAAGCAGAACATCTGGAAGCCGAAATTCTGGAAGCAGTACCCAGTCAGATCAATGACAGTGAAGTATTGTACTTACTGCATAGTAGGGACATTAACTGGAAGTACTTACATGCATTTAAAAAGCTGGCTTCGTTCAATGACAACATTATTTCGGATTGGCTGAATGTTAGTGTTAAGACCTATAGAGAATATCGGAAGCCTACAAGTATTTTCAAAGAGAACGTAAAGGAGCAGATACTCTTATTCCTTGCATTATTCACACATGGTAGTGAGGTATTTGGTTCTCCCAGGGAATTTTCTAATTGGTTGAGTACCGCTAATTTTCATTTTGATCGTGAAAAGCCGGAAACGTTTTTGAATACCGTGACGGGAATCAGATTTGTTGACGATCGATTGACCGCAATGGAATATGGCGATAATGTTTGATGGATGGAAGTATTCAGGATATCGAAGGAGGCTTATTCCATAGAATTATCTTCATCAGGAACGGCCAACAGATGGAACATAAGGGGACAACAGGTGATCTATACCGGATCTTCAAGATCTCTGGCATCCCTGGAATTAGTTGTGCATAAAGGTGCCGTGGTCCCTTACGATGAATACAAGGTGATGGTCATTTCTATTGCTGACGATGATTACCTGATAAAGCAGTTGCAGATTAGAGACCTTCCTGCTAACTGGCGGACATTTTCCGCATATCCCATGCTGCAAAGAATCGGTTCACGCTGGATCACGAATCAGGAAAGCCTTGTCCTGAAGGTTCCTTCTGCTGTTATACCCTATGAATACAATTACATCATCAATACAGAGCACCCCCAGTTCAGCGAAAAAGTACATCTGGTTCGGACCGAACCGTATTTTTGGGATTCGAGACTGACATAGTAACTACCTTCGCCCTTCATCGCCCATGAATATTGCGAACATCACCCTGCCGGATTTTTCTCTTCTGCTTGCGCCCATGGAGGATGTAAGTGATCCGCCATTCAGGATGCTGTGTAAAGAGCAGGGCGCAGATCTGCTGTACACTGAATTTATTTCAAGTCATGGCCTGGTGAACAGTAGCGACAAGTGCAGGAAGAAACTCGAAATCTTGCCGGAGGAAAGGCCTACAGGCATTCAATTATATGGCGGAAATGAAGAGACGATGGCCATGGCCACCAGCATCGTTGACAGCGTTCGTCCCGATTTCGTGGATATCAACTTCGGCTGCCCGGTGAAAGGGATCGTCAGTAAGGGTGCAGGGGCTGGTGTATTGAAAGATCTGAAACTGATGGTTCGCCTCACCAAGGCCTGTGTAAAGGCAACCAGTCTGCCGGTCACGGTGAAGACAAGACTTTGCTGGGATGAGCAGAGCATCAATATTGAAGAAGTGGCGGAACGCCTGCAGGATGCCGGTGTGCAGGCACTGACCATTCATGGCCGCACCCGTGCGCAGTTGTATAAGGGAGAAGCGGATTGGACCCTGATCGGTAAAGTGAAGAACAATCCCCGCATGACCATTCCCATTTTCGGTAATGGGGATATTGACAGTCCACAGAAAGCACTGGCCTATAAGAATCGATATGATGTGGACGGCATCATGATCGGAAGGGCAGCGATCAATAACCCCTGGATCTTCCGGGAGATCAGGCATTACCTGTCAACGGGCGAAGAATTAGCGCCCCCTACCGTCAGGGAACGATTGGATGCTTGCAGGCAGCATCTGCAAAGGGCTGCGGCATGGGAGGGCGAGCGGAAGGCCATCATGGAGATGAGGGGCCGGTATGGGAACTATCTCAAGGGGCTTCCGCAGGTCAGGGAAATTTTCTTCAAAGAGTTGGTGACACAGAACCATATGGATGCGCTGCTGGACATCTTTGACCGCATCGAGTCTCATTATGCAGGCTTTCAAACGGAACGGATCCCCGTTAGCCTGATCAATTATCATCAGCATCTGGAATGCACCATGTAAGTACATCCTTTCATTATCTTCACTATTGAACATTTTTCCATGAAACAACTCACCATCTTCCTTCTTTTCATTTCTGTCAATGCACAGGCGCAGTATTTCTCAACCAGGGAACCCTTCGCGCATACATTTTCTGTGGTGGGTCGCGATCCAAAAACAGGCGATATGGCCGTGGCCGTGCAAAGCCATTGGTTCAGCGTGGGCACTACCGTGTCATGGGGCGAGGCCGGTGTGGGTGTTGTGGCTACGCAGTCGTTCGTCAACAAGTCGTTCGGCCTTCGCGGGCTGGCCATGCTGAAAGAAGGCAAGTCCCCGCAGGAAGCGTTGGATGCATTGTTGCTGAATGATCCGGGCAAGGAAGTGCGGCAGGTGGCTATCCTCGATACCAAAGGAAGGGTGGCATCCCATACGGGCAAGAATTGTATCGATGATGCAGGTCACCTCAACGGTGAGAATTTTTCGGTGCAGGCGAATATGATGCTGAACAAGAACATCGTTCCCGCTATGGAGAAGGCCTGGAAGGCAAACAGTAACCTCGATCTAGCCGAGCGGATGGTGGAAGTGCTGAAAGCCGCGCAACAGGCCGGGGGTGATATCCGCGGCAAACAATCCGCCGCCTTGCTGGTGGTGAAGGCCAAGGCTACCAATGAACCCTGGAACGACCGGGCCATTGATATCCGGGTGGATGATCATGAGCAGCCGATTACAGAGTTAGAACGAATTCTGAAAACCTATCGCGCCTACGAACACATGAACCAGGGCGACCTGGAAATTGAACTGGGCAATATGGACAAGGCGATGAGCGAGTATCGCGCGGCGATGACCATGTTCCCCGAGAACCTGGAGATGAAATACTGGACGGCCATCACCCTGGCTTCGAATAAGAAAGTGAAAGAAGCCTCGGCCATGCTGCAGAAGATCTACCAGAAAGATCCGAACTGGCGGGAGCTGACCAGACGATTGCCTCGGGTTGGACTCTTAAATGTTTCGCCTGACGAATTGCGTGAGCTGACGCGCTGATGGGGCAGGGGCCTAAACCGCCCTCCAGATGGCATGTTCGGGACCGGGCTTCTATAGTTCCCTGATGCTTCCCGGTTTTCAGCATATCGATTTCCTGTTTTTTTGTACATTGACCTATGCGTTTCCTGCTTTCAATGCCCGGCGGCACAGAATGGCTCTTACTTGCTGTTGTAGTGATCATTCTGTTCATCCCTTATTACTTCTACGTCAGGGAAATCAATCGGTTACTGCTGGTCATCTCACCCCAAAACAGGCGGATGCAGCCCGAGAAGGCCTGGTGGTTGCTGATCCCGTTCTTTTGCCTCGTCTGGCATTTTCTTGTTGTTGGATTTCTCACGAAGTCTATTGAAGCTGAAGTGAAGGACCTTAAAATAGAGGTTGATGAAACCATCCCCGGCTTTGCACTAGGACTGGCGACCAGTATTGTGTTTTGTCTGACATTAGTTCCGGACATTAGAATTGCCGCCGTCCTTGGCTCCCTAATCCTGATGCAGCGGTATGGGAACAAATTGACTTCCTACAGGCGCGAGTTTGAAAAGGTTAAGGGTGCGTCTGGTAACTACAAATAATCGGGAGAAAGAATCCATTTATATCTATGGGATCCGGAACAGCTATTTGAAGATGATGTCGAATTGAGAAATTGGCTTTAGGATAAGCTTGATCTCCTTCCATTCCAGAAGTAGATTCCCGGGCCTAACCAATCCCAGCTATTATTACTAGGCCGGAGGTTCTTTTTCCCGTTAATTACAGCTAATCCCAACTCACGATCACAACTGTGGTAGCCAAACAGAAAAGATGGATGGTTCAAAGACAGGAATTACGAAAAGTTACATTTTGAAAGTATGTAGGAACATGGTGTTTTAACGAAGATGTCACTGTTTTTTCACAAAATCTTTCTCACTCCCGCCTTAACCCCGCCCGCAACATAACCGTGGCCGTATAGATGATAACGCCAAGCACCACCCAGCGCAGCGTGTCCAACTCCAGTGATTTTACAATGAAGGCCGCGATCAACACACCCACAATGCCAGCGAGCGCAATGGCATAGGAAGCCTTCCGGTTAAATGCGCCGGTTCTTACAAAACGATAGGCAGCCAGCGGCATCAGGAATGCGCAGGAACCCATCATGATGGGGAAGGCTACGGCGGGCGACATACCCAGCGCGAAGACCAGGGCCATGCAGGGTGCATAAAGTCCTATTCCTGCGGTCATGACGGCACCTAAAACAAAATTGACGATCACGGCCAGCACCAGCTTTGCGCCCGTTAAGCCAATTGCTTCCCCGCCGCCCTGCATCCAATTCAGTTTAGTCGCTAACATGAAAAACGCGGTGAGCAGAAGCGCTATGCCCATGATCAATCGGATCAGCTTTTCGGGCAGCTTCGATACAATGCCTGCGCCGAGAAAGGCGCCGAGTCCCGAGGCCACGACCATCAGGATCAGGGTGACCGGTTCCACTTCAATGATGCGGACAAATATGACGGCCTGCAACACCGTAGGAATGGCATTGCCCACATTCAGGGTAGCGGGCAGTAAACGATCTTCCGTCTGCTTCATGAATTTCAGCATGGCGGTCTCGATGGCAAACGAGCCAATGCCCAGGGTGTCGAAGAAGTTTCCTACAAATCCCGTGATGCCTGTTTTTGCCCAGCTGTTGTTTTCCAAACGATGCCGGTTCTGCTGGAAGTCGCGGAACAAAAAAAATGCGGTCCAAACGGCCAGGAGGATGAAAACGATCCAGATGGATGTGATGAGGTCTAACTGCATGGTCTAAGCTATGGATAATGGGATTAATTCCGTAGATTTCATTACATAAATCTATTAGCAATGACCAGCTATCCCAGCATTTTTAATGACGTGATCGGTCCCGTGATGCGCGGGCCCTCCAGTTCCCACTGCGCCGCCTCGCTGCGGATCGGCAGGATTTGTCGCGACCTGATGGACGGCGAGATCGCCGAAGTGCTGGTGGAGTTCGATACCAACGGTTCGCTGGCCACTACACATAAGGGCCAGGGGTCGGACATGGGACTGTTCAGCGGCTTCCTGGGCTGGGAGGCTTATGACGAACGACTGCCCAACTACCAGCAGGCCGTGGACGAAGCTGGCCTAAAGATCAATATCGATATCCATCCTTTCGGTGCCACACACCCGAATACCTATAAACTAACGTTAAAGAATAACCGGGAAACGCATGAACTCACCGCATTGTCAACGGGCGGTGGCATGATCCAGGTGATCGAGATCGACGGTGCGCCCCTGATGATGGAGGGTGATTTTTATGAGACCCTTATTTATACCAAATCCCCGGAACTGGTGGCTGATTTTTTGGGTAAGACGATGGCATGCGATGATGTAGCGGTCCACCGCGGCACATCCAGCTTCGTGGAAGTGAAATGGAACCAGTTTTTGAACGATGAGGTCTGCAGTGAATTGCTAAACATTGATGCGGCCATCGTTATAAAAAAGCTTTCTCCCGTTCTACCCGTGTTGAATCGCAAGGGTCTGGGCGTGCCTTTCATTACGGCCGCCGAAATGCTGGAGTATAATCAAGGGAAGAATTTATCCCTCTGGGAATTGGCGGTGCATTATGAAAGCGCGCGCGGAAGTATTTCGCACGAAGAAGTATTTGAAAAGATGCGCGCCATCGTAACCATTATGCAGAACGCCATTGAGATCGGTATCAACGGTACTTCTTATGCCGATCGTATTCTTGGTCCGCAGTCGGTCAACTTCAAGGAGCAGATCAAAAAGAAAACCCTGGTGGAAGGTGATGTGTTGAACAATGTCATCCTTTGCACATCAGCCATGATGGAAGTAAAAAGTTCGATGGGCGTGATCGTGGCAGCACCTACTGCGGGTTCCTGTGGCGCGCTCCCCGGCGCCGTGATCGGTACGGCAACTACATTGAAGATGTCGCAGGATGACATGGTGAAAGCCATGCTGGCGGCCGGTATCATCGGTGTATTCATTGCTGCCCACGCTACGTTCGCGGCAGAAGTTGGGGGCTGTATGGCCGAATGCGGTTCGGGTTCAGGTATGGCCGCAGCGGGACTGGTTGTGCTAAAGAACGGAACACTGGATCAATCCCTTGCCGCAGCATCGATGACATTACAGGCATCGCTCGGCATGATCTGCGATATGATCGCTGACCGCGTAGAAGCGCCTTGTTTGAACAGAAACGTAATGGCAGCATCAACAGCCATCTCCTGCGCCAATATGGCCCTCGCGGATTACGACCAGGTGATCCCGATCGATGAAGTGATCGAGACCATGAAGAAAGTGGGCGATGCCATTCCCAATACGCTCCGCTGCACCGGCCTTGGCGGACTGGCCATTACTAAAACCGCTAAGAAGATCGAAGCCATGCTGGCCCAACAGGAGCAGGCACAGGCGAAGACGTTCTTTAAGGTTTGTTGAGGGGGTATGGCAAGTATCCCGAGGGTTCACAACTTGGAAGTTAACGGTGTTGGATATCGTTTGGATAGGTTCGTAGCTGCTTATGCTATATGTGAACGTTTGCGAGAGATACAACTCTTTTCAGTACGATTGATTTTCTCTGCGCGCTGCCCTAAATTTATCGGCACTTCAAAACAAACATTATGAAAAGGCGGCAGTTCGTTGGATTAATGGGAAACACCACCCTGGCCTTGTTGGCAGGAAACGTATCGGCATTTGCAAATACAGCGTCAAATGAGTTTTTGTTCGTGGAAGCCGAACAGTTCCTGAGTCATGGCGGTTGGGAACTCGATCAGCAATCCATGGAAGTGATGGGCTCGCCCTACCTCTTAGCCCACGGCCTGGGTATTCCCGTGCAGGATGCCACCACCGAAGTTAACTTTCCTTCCGCAGGCACCTATCGCGTATGGGTTCGCACGAAGGATTGGGTAGCCCCCTGGAAAGCGCCTGGCGCGCCGGGAAAATTCCAACTCAAGATCAACGGCAAAGCGCTGAGCGAAACCTTCGGCACCAAAAGCGCCACCTGGCATTGGCACGATGGCGGTACCGTAGAGGTCACAAAGAAGGCTACACTGGCCCTGCACGATCTCACGGGTTTTGAAGGTCGTTGTGAAGCCATTTTGTTTTGTAAGAATACCCAATTCGTTCCCATCAATGATATCCCGCAGCTCACCAAGTTCAGACGCAAACTCCTCGGCCTACCGGA
>JBBAJN010000153.1:0-7416 GCA_040404045.1 Chitinophagaceae bacterium | reverse complement strand
TCGAACATGGTGTGGTGATAGGTGTCCACGCCCACTTCTTCCAGGTCGTTGTGCTTTCCGCTGACCCTCAGGCATTTTTGGGTATCCGCCACCCTTTTGTGGGGAGCCACACGATTTCCGAGGAAATAGTCCTTAAAGGGATTCATACCTGCATTGGTAAACAGGAGGGTTGGATCATTCTTCACAACAATAGGGGCGGAAGGAACGATCTGGTGCGAACGGGATGCAAAAAAATCCAGGAATTTTTGCCGTATTTCAGCCGAAGTCATGCGGTTTATTCGTTTTAATTAGGCGTTTGTTGCCTTACAAGGTTATATTTGCCGTTACCGACAAGCGCACAAAAGTACATTATTTGGGCAAGCCAATCCGGTTGCTTTTCAAACCATGACCCCCGGGATTTGCACCAATAGTACGTATGAAAAAAGTCAAATATTACTATAATGCCAATACACTCCGCTATGAAAAGCTGGTAGTACCCCTGAGGGTTCAGCTGTTGCGCGTATTGGGGTTTATTGCTGCCGCCCTGGTGACTGCACTCATTATTGTGGCCATCGCTTTCCGGTTCCTTGATTCCCCGAAGGAAAAGATCCTCCGAATGCAGTACGAACGTTCGCAGCAGGACCTTAACCTGATCAGCAGCCGGGTGAAGCAGATGGAAATGAAGCTCCGCCAGCTGGAAAAAAGGGATAACGAGGTATACCGCACCATTTTTGAGGCCACGCCAGTGCCTGATAGTGCCCGCCAGAAGCAGATCGAAATGGAAAAAGAGTTCAAACTGGTTTCCTCCATGGCGGAGAACGAACTGGTGTATTCCCTCAACTCCACCCTCAATTCTATTTCCTCGCGGATCTCCTTCCAGGAGAAATCCTATAGTGATATCGAAGGCATGATCAGGAATAAGGAAAAACTGCTGGCCTCCACTCCGGCCATTCAACCGGTCAACAACAAGGACCTCAACCGAGTGGCCTCGGGTTTTGGCAACCGCATCGACCCTGTGTATAAAACGATGAAATTCCATGCGGGGCTCGACTTCTCCTGCCCCCAGGGCACCCCGATCTATGCCACCGCAGATGGCCGCGTAACCACCTCCGGAAACCTGGGTAATGGCTTTGGGAACCATGTAGTGATCAACCACGGGTATGGATATGAAACGCTGTATGGGCATATGGTCAGGGTGAAAGCCAGGAACGGCCAGGTTGTTAAACGGGGCGAAGTGATCGGCTGGGTGGGAAGCTCGGGAAAATCAACGGGGCCCCACCTGCACTACGAAGTGCACAAAGGCGGGAGACCATTGGATCCCATCTATTTCTTCTATAACGACCTCACACCAGAACAGTACCAGCAGATCCTGAAGCTCGCTGCTTCCAGCAACCAGAGCTTCGACTGATCCGCTGATTAGTAACAGCATGTGAATAATTTTTGGTATCTTCTTTGGTGTATCATTCTATATTGCACCGATGCCTGAACAACTGGACTTATTCACAGCCATGGCCATTGGTCAAGAGATCAAGGAAACCCCGGTAGAAGAAAAACCGGAAAGGACGCTGAAGCCGCCTCCTGTTCTTGTACAGGATGAGCCGGTAAATACCAGCTCCAGGGAGTTGCTGAAGGAAGAGGCGATCAAGATCGCCAGGTCCAGTGTGGCGGTGGAGGTACCAAGGAAAAGGTCAGAAACCAGGGAGATCGCCAAGCCAGAACCCACTCAGGTAGCCGTAGCACCGGAATCTGCGCCCGAAGAACCGATCGTGATCCTTGCTGTAAAGAAAGACGAACCTAAGCTCAAATCTACCCGGGGAAGAAAATCCATAAAAGAAATGAGTATGGAAGCAGATCTGCCCGAAGTACCTGAAGATGAAATTCTCTACGGCAAACAATACTACGGCATTGGAGAAGTGGCGTCCATGTTCAAAGTAAACACTTCTTTACTCCGATATTGGGAATCCGAATTTGATGTATTGAAGCCCCGTAAAAACGGTAAGGGTGACCGGTTTTTCAGACCCGACGATATCAAGAACCTGCAGGTCATCCATCACCTGCTGCGCCAAAAGAAATTCACGATCGAGGGCGCAAAAGATTACCTGAAAAACAACAAGAAATCAAAAGAGAAATTTGAGATGGTGAGGCAACTCGAGCAGCTCAAGCGTTTCCTTTTAGAGATGAAGGCCGGTCTCTGAGCTATTACAGCTAGCTCCTGACAACATTCGCTACACTGTGCTTGCCTGCAAGCTCAATACTAAGATCTTCCAGCAACCTCATCATCGAGAGATTGATCCTGTCTTTCTGCAACAGGAATTCTTTCCAATCCATCAACGTGGTCAGATAGTCAAAATGCACCGTAAAACCGTCATTTACGATCTCTGAGAACTGTACATTGAACTCGGCCAACCCATGGGTTTGTAGCATCCCCTTGATACCCGCGATGAGGCTTTCCAGTTGTACCGATGTGGTGGAGGCATCAACGGTCACCTTGATCTCGCCCCTGCGATAGGTCCTTAGGGTATAGTTGTCCACGATCGAATCCACCATTTGTTTATTGGGCACGGTAACAAAAGTTTTCTCCACGGTCCTGATCCTTGTACTCCTCAGCCCGATATGTTCTACCACACCTGTGACATTGTTCACCTTCAGCAAGTCCCCTACCGTAAAGGGCTTATCAAAAAAGATGATGAACGATGCGATCAGGTTCTCAATGCTTTCCCTGGCGGCAAGTGCTATGGCAGCGCCCACGATACTTAAACCCGCGAGTACCTTAGTGAGATCCTGGTGAAAGATCACCTGCAACATCACCAGCGCGCCGATCATCAGCAGGATGACCTTAACAAAATCCTTAAAGAATACGATCAGCTGGTTATCATCCTGGCTGGGCGTGAGATCGGCCTTCTGACCCATCACCAATGCCATATAATCCACCAGCCTCAGCAGCATACGGATGAAAAAATAGATGATGATGAACTCTCCGATCGCTTCGAGAATATCCACGGTAAAGATCCTGAAGACCTTTACATTCAGTATTTCCGGGAAGGTCAGGGTTTTGATGGCAAAGAAACTGATGAGTACAAACAGAAAATTCTCAACAGGTCCGATGATCAGGTCAACGAAGGATGCTTTGTCAACGTAGCGACCCATGCTTTTCATAAGCATGAAGGCCCAGGATGAAATGTAGCGTCCAATAAATTTCTTCAGTATATAAGCCAGCAGGATAACCGCGATCACAATAGCCCACTGGCGCATGGTATTATCAAGGAAAATATTGTCCCAAAACGCGTCCATCTGTCAAAGTTAAGGTTTGCGGATGTCTAATATCCCGTAAAAGAATAGAGGGTAACGCCTTTATCATCCAGCATATAGATACCCATTGGGGTGATCTGAATATTCTGTGAAGTTGCTATTGGCTGCGGCAGGGATGTTTCCCTGATATCCAGGGTCCCAGTCCGATAACTCATGACCTTACCATCTACCCGCCCCACGATGGTGGATCCCAGCACTTGCATATCACCCCAGTTGAGCAGGGCGATCTTATTCTTCAGCGCGCCGTAGTAATCGAATATGAAAATTCCCTTGCCGGGATCGTACAGGTATACGTACCCGTTCTGGTCAAATATTTTCTGAGGTATAGGGGCTTCGTCCAGTACAAGCCGCAGATCCGCTGTTTCACTCAATAAACGACCATCTTCCCCAACTTTCTTCAGCTTACTCTCCTGCTCGTCAAAAACCCAAACGTTATTGTCGTAGGCCGGTGCAACTACCCTAACCTGGAAGATATTCAGTTTTCGCAGGTCGATGGTGTTGACGGTGTTCATCAACCTGTCCAGCACCACTACTGTTCTGAAATCCCTGTAAAAAAGGACCGTTCGCAGGGGATTTGTTGCATTGATACTGGTCAGCTTACCATATCGCCTCACATCGTTAAAGACGCCCATGGAATCGCCCTTCACGTTAAACTTCTTCAACTGGTTCTCTGCTGTGACCACATATAAGTTTCCAAGATTGTCCGCCGAAAAGGAACTAAAATTTCCTTTCAGTTCCCTGGCGGCAGGGAGGTCCATCGGCTGGGCCTGAAGCAGCAGCGGCATCAGGAAACATATGGCCAATATCATCCTCATACAGGCCAGGTTTTTAATTCAAGGTTATCGCCATCAAAAACCGCGTACGAAAAGTATTTGATCCAGTCGCCCAGGTTGATATAGCGGCTCTCGTTACCCAGATCAAAGTCGATGGGCAAATGACGATGTCCGAAAATAAAATAATGGCAGGGCTTGTGTTTGAGTTGTTCGCGGCAGTAAGTGATCAGCCACTCTTTATCCTCCCCCAGGAATTTATCATCGCTGTTGCCGGTCACCGAACGACTGCCCCTGCTTGAATAATGAGCTATGTTCATCCCAATGTATGGCGGGATGATCCCGAACAGGAACTTACAGATGGGGTTACGAAATACTTTCTTCAGGAACTTATAGCCGTGATCACCGGGCCCCAGGCCATCGCCATGGCCTACCAAAAAGGTCTTCCCGCTGAACTGGTATTCCCGGGGTTCATGATAAACCGGGATATTCAGCTCAGACTCAAAATATCCATTCATCCACATATCGTGATTGCCGACAAAAAATTCAATAGGGATGCCCGAATCCGTGATTTCCGCCATCTTACCTAGAATCCGAACAAATCCTTTGGGAACAACTTTCTTATACTCGAACCAGAAATCAAAAAGATCGCCTACAATAAAGATGATGGCAGCATCCTGCCTTGCCACATCAAGGAATTGGATGATCTTTTTCTCCCTCACCAGGCTGCTTGCCTGATCAGGCACGCCCAGATGAAAATCAGATAAAAAATAAACTTTTTTTCCTTGGGGGAGCTGCATGGAAAACAATTATAGATCGGCCAGGAAGCAATATACTTCTTTAGGCCCATGAACCCCTACCACCAGCGTTTTTTCGATGTCGGCCGTTCTGCTGGGCCCGGTTGCAAAACTGATCATGGATGGCAGCGGCACACCATATTTTTCCTTCAGGAATTCAAGGGCATCATTCACATCGTAGACCACCTGCGAGGCTTCTGCAATGCAAATATGCACGGGCGAATAAACCGAGGCGGTTCGGCCCTCGGGAAGCGCCGAACTTAGCACGATGGTACCTGTCCTGGCCACGAGGACTTCACAGGAAGTGATCGCCACATCTGATTCGGCGAGGGACCTGGTACTGAAATCAGAAAAGCCATTCTTCTGCAGCAGGTATCGCAATCCTTCCTCTGCGCAATACACCTCCTTCCACTGTTTCTGTTTTGCGATCTCGTTGAATTGCATCACCATTTCCTGGTGGCTGAGAAAAAAACCAAATTTCCCAAGCAGGCCGGTGAAATTCTCCGCAAACAAAACAGTGAGGTCGTCTGAAGGAGGATGGTAGACATCCTCATCGTTCTCAGCTTGCGGGAAAGGCAAAGGCACCGGTTTTTCCAGTGCCTCCCTGATCCTGCTTAATATGTTGTCTTTGGCTGACTTCATGAAAGATTTACTTGTTCACTTTCTGATTCTGCCGTGGTGTTCAATTCACCATTTGTTGGAGAACCGGCCACTTTAGCAGGTATTTCGTCCAAAAATACTTTTTTCTCTTCAAAAGGCCTTTTGCCAATGATCAGTTCCACGTCCTGCTGATGCAGAACTTCTTTCTCCAGCAGTGCATGCGCCAGGTCTTCCACTTCCTTCCTTCTTTCCTGCAGCACTTGTTTGGTCCGCTGATACGCTTTATCCACCAGCAGCCTGACTTCATTATCGATCAGCTTCCCTGTTTCCTCACTATAAGGCTTCGTAAACTGGTTTTCCGTTTGGGGGTCGTAAAAACTCACGTTACCCACCTTTTCGTTCATACCATAAACCGTCACCATGGAATATGAGATCTTGGTCACCTGCTGCAGGTCGTTCTGCGCGCCCGTTGAGATCTTTCCGAAGAAAATTTCTTCGCTGGCCCTGCCGCCGAGGGTCATGCAGAGCTGGTCCATCAACTGCTCCGTATTATACAGGTATTGCTCCTTCGGTGTGTACTGGGCATAACCCAACGCGGTAACGCCGCGGGGAACGATGGTCACTTTCAACAGCGGGTAAGCATGTTCGAGGAACCAGCCGCAAACGGCGTGTCCTGCTTCGTGGTAAGCAATGATCTTTTTCTCTTCCGGAGAAATGATCTTATTCTTTTTCTCCAGACCACCGATCACCCTGTCGATGGCATCCTGGAAATCATCCATTTCAACCTGGGCCTTGCCTTTACGCGCAGCGATAAGGGCTGCTTCGTTACATACGTTGGCGATATCTGCTCCGGCAAATCCCGGTGTCAGTTCTGCCAGCTTATGGATATCGAGTTTGTTCGATTTTGTAATAGGTTCGAGGTGTACATGAAAGATGGCTTCACGGCCCTTGAGATCCGGCTTGTCGATGCTGATCTGCCTGTCGAAACGACCCGGGCGCAACAACGCACTGTCCAGCACGTCGGGCCTGTTGGTAGCTGCCAGGATGATGATCCCGCTGTCGCCACCAAAACCATCCATCTCAACGAGCAGCTGGTTCAGGGTGTTCTCCCTTTCATCGTTGCTCATCATCATATTCTTTCCGCGGGCACGGCCGATCGCGTCGATCTCGTCGATGAAAATGATACAGGGTGCTTTTTCCCGGGCTTGTTTGAACAGGTCACGAACCCGGCTTGCACCAACACCCACGAACAGTTCAACAAAATCGGAACCCGACATGGAGAAGAAAGGCACTTGTGCCTCCCCGGCCATAGCTTTGGCCAACAAGGTTTTACCGGTACCGGGAGGGCCAACCAGCAGTGCGCCTTTGGGTATTTTACCGCCAAGCGCCGTATACTTTTTAGGATTCTTCAGGAAATCCACGATCTCCATCACTTCACCCTTTGCTTCGTCAAGCCCCGCCACATCGGCGAAGGTGATATTTACCTTGGTGCCTTTATCGAACAACTGGGCCTTGGATTTACCAATATTGAAGATCCCGCCTGGTCCACCACCACCGGGTCCACCACCGCCCACTTTACGCATCATCAAAACAAACAGTAGCGCAAACATCAGCAATGGGAACAGCAGGTTCACGAAAGGACCAAACCATTCCGGTTCACTGATGGGCATAACAGGAACCTCTTTCACCTGTGAGTTTTCCTTAAAAAACTTATTGAGATTCTCCTGGTAATCTTCCACCTTGGAATAGGCAAACTGGAAATGGGGTGCCTCTTTTGAATTATAGACATATGCCCACCTGTCCCCCAGCAACTCTTTGTAATATGCCTTATTGAGGCTGTCTTTCTTGATGTAGACCCTGACCACGTTCCGGTTCATCACGGGCTCTACTTTCTCAACGTCATTGGATACAAGCATATTCTGCCTGAACGTCAATTCAGGTATATCACGGACATCGGGGGT
>JBBAJN010000152.1:0-7428 GCA_040404045.1 Chitinophagaceae bacterium | reverse complement strand
CCAGTTCAGGGTGGCGACGTAGTGATATCCCACGGTGCCGAGGCCCACAGAAAATGCGACCAGCCCAAATGCAAATATGGCATAGCGTGCCAGCCTCGAAATGAATGTTGATACCGGTGCGATTTTCTGCTTCCTGTGTTCCATGAACATGTTGATTAATTCAGCAGGGGATCCCTGTTCGCGGGTTTCTCATTGGCTTCGATAACCCGCATCACGTTCTTCCCCAGTATTTTTTGTATATCAGATTTTGAGTAGCCCCTTTTCTTCAGTGCTTTTGAAATTTTAGGAAAATCTTCTACGCCTTTCAGCTCTTTGGGTGCGGAGTTGATACCATCGAAATCGGATCCCAGGCCCACGTGGTCAACACCGATGCGTTTAACAATATAGTCAATATGATCGATCAGCAGGCTGAGGGGCGGCTCTTCGAATTCCCCCGGGTATTTGTCAAACAACTCGTTCAGGATATAGACCGTGGTCAATCCGGTTTTTTTCAGTGAGTCGATCTCTGACCTGTGGTTTTGTACGAAGGCCCTGTTCCTGGAAGCGAGTGCGCTGTCCAGGAAGCCGGAATAGAAGTTGATGCAAACCACGCCTTTATTTTGTTTCAGCGCAGCCAGCTGGTAGTCTTTCAGGTTTCTGAAAACGGGTGCCAGGCTGTAAGAGCAACTGTGTGAGGCGATGACTGGCTTGGTAGAAACCGAGATGGCATCCAGGAAGGTTTGTTCACCAACATGTGAAAGGTCCACCATCATTCCTAATTCATTCATCTTTTTGACCACTTCCACGCCGAACTCATTGAGGCCGCGTTTCTCCTGCGGTATTTTGTTCGCTGATTCATCAGCTGCAGAACTGGCCCATTCGGTGCTGTTGTTCCAGGTCAGCGTCATATACCTGACACCGCGGTCATACAGGGCCCGGAGTTTGGAGAGGTCGCTTTCTATCATATGTCCACCTTCCATGCCCATCATGGCCCCGAGTTTTTTTTCTTTCACGGCTTTCTGCAAATCGGCTGAATTTTTTACGATCATCATCTTGTCTGCATTTCTGTCTGCCACCGCATAGAGGCTGTCTATTTCCCGGTTTGCGTGGGCGTAGCCTTTGGTGCCATCGCCGAAGATGGAGAAGATCTGGATATCGACGCCGCCTTTTTTCATCCTGGCCAGGTCTGAATGCGTTTTGCCCATAAGGTTCTGGTCGAACATGAATCCGTTCTCGACCGTTTTGCTGATGAAATCGTTATGCGTGTCAATAACAATGGCCTTTCGGTGAAATGCCTGTCCATAACTGAAAAGGCTAACCGAAGAAAGCAGGGTGAGTAGCAGGAATGATTTTGTTTTCAAGAGGGAGATCTGCATGGTTGAAAAAGCTTTTGTATTAGTCGGCCAGCGCCTGGTAGGTGAGGGTCTTGAATTTTCCGCCGCCATCGAAGCTGGTGGGCCAGATGTTGCGGAAGAACAGGGCTACCAGTCCTTCCTTCGGGTCCACCCAGTAGGTGGTGGCGAACATACCGCCCCACTCGAAGGAGCCTTCGCTGAGGGGAGTGCCTGCGCTTTCTTCACGCGACGTCAATCCGAACCCGAGGCCGAACTGGTCTCCATTCCAGACTGTGGGGCCGATATTGTTCGATGTCATCATCCGTACCGTCGCGCGGGAAAGAATTTGTTTGCCATTGTATGTTCCGCCATTCAGGAGCATTTGCAGAAAGACGGCGTAGTCGTAGATGGTTGCTGAAAGTCCGGCTCCGCCCGAGAAGAACTGGCCATCCATATTGGGGTAATCACGGTATGATTTTTCCACGATGGTGACAGTTTCGGGCATCATGTTGAGGCCTGTGGAGTCCGTGGTATAGAGGCTGACCAGTCGTGCTTTTTTATCGGCAGGCAAATAGAAATAAGTATCCTTCATGCCCAGGGGTTCGAAGAGCCTGCTGCGCAGGAATTGATCGAAGCGCATGCCCGAGGCCACTTCAACTACACGACCGAGGACATCATTGTTCAGGCCATAGGTCCATTTTTCTCCGGGTTGGTGCAGGAGTGGGAGGGGGCCCAGTTTTTTCATCACCTCATCCAGTTTGTAGTAAGGCGTGGCGATGCCGCCATTGATACCATTCTTCTGGTACATGGCATTGGATTCTTTGGATCCGATCTGTGCGTAGCCGATGCCCGAGGTATGGGTAAGCAGGTCTTTGATGGTCACTTCCCGTTTAGCGGGTATGGTGGTCCAGGTGGTGTCGGCCAGGTTGAATTTGTCGAGCACTTTTGGATTCTTGAATTCGGGTATGAATTTGGAAACGGGATCGTTGAGTGAGATCCTGCCTTCTTCATAGAGCATCATCACGGCCACGCTGGTGATCGCCTTGGTCTGTGACGCGATGCGGAAGATATGATCGGTCCGCATCGGGGTTTTCTTCTCCATGTTATCGTAGCCGAAGGCTTTCTGGTAGATGATCTTACCGTTACGGGCAATGAAACCCACGCAGCCATTCATTTGCCTGGCATCGACCCAGCTTTGCAGGTTCTGGTCGATCCGTTTCAGCCTTTCTTCGGAAAACCCACCTGCAGCGGCCGGTGCTTTTGTCAATACTGTTTTGGAAGTCTGTGCTTCGGCCTGAAGAAGGCATGTAAGGGCCGCCATGGCAAGCAATGCTTTCATGTAAGTTTTTTTTAAATGTAATGAAAACATCATTCTTTGAAGATCCAGGGCATTTCGCCGCGCGTATATGCTTTTGAGGCTTCGAGGATCCAGGTGTGGAATTCCAGTTCGGAGGTCATGGCCGTAAATTCATAATCGGGTCGCCAGATCTTCATGAAACGTTCCAGGTTGCTGCCCTGGAAGCCGGTGATCTGTTTGACGAGGTCCTTATTGAAGCGATAGTCGATGAATTTATCGGCTTCTTCCTGGAGGAGACGGTTTTGCAGGTTTTTCAGGTTGCGGTTGCGGCGAAAACGGAACAGGTTAATAATCTCGTTGGGGTCCAGGCCGGCGCCGCCATAGGTGGAGTTGCCGCCTGAGTTGAGCCGGAAGCCGCCGGGGGACCCGTCGAAGATCTTAGCGTATTTCTGGCGGTTTTCCATGGAGTCCTGCCGATACGATTTGCCGATTAGGATCACTTCCCTCAGGGTTTTATAGCCGTCGTACAGGGTGACCCGCAGGGAGATGTCGAAGGCCCGGGTATTTTGGATCGAATTCACGGGGTACCACATGGTGGCCTTGTTGCGGTAGGTGAAATTGACAGAATCGTTTGATGTCACCAGGAGGTGGTAGGCGCCCGAGGAATCGGTATAGGTGACCGCGCCCGAGGTGCTGGTCACTTTTACTGCCGGGAGGATGAACCTCCGGGAGGAATCGAGTACGGTTCCGCTGAGCATGAATTCCTGGCCCGCGGACGACAGGAAAAAGAGTGCGAGGACCAGTGTCAGTACGCCTTTCATTGGACCGGTTGGGTTAAGAGCAGCGATTGGATGACGCGGGGAAAATGCTCGTGTTCGAGTTTCAGCACTTTACGCGCCAGGGTTTCGGCGGTATCATCCGGTGCCACCGGTACACGGGTCTGGAAGATATAGTCACCGTGATCGTACAGTTCGTCTACATAATGGATGGTGATACCGCTTTCCGGCTCTTTGGCATTGATCACGGCTTCGTGCACAAAATGCCCGTACATGCCTTTGCCGCCATAGTTGGGCAGCAGGGCAGGGTGGATATTGATGATCTTTTGCGGGAAAGCCTTCACCAGCGCGGGTGGGAGCTTCCAAAGGAACCCTGCGAGCACGATCAGGCTGGGCTGGTAAGCGCTTAGGACATCTACATAGGCGTCGCCCTGGAAAAACCTTTCTTTTTCGATCAACAGGGTGGGTATGCCTTCACGCTCAGCGATGTCGAGGACCCCTGCCCCGGTCTTATTGGACACGATGAGCCTGATCCTGACGGCAGGGTCGTTCCTGAAAAAATCTATGATCTTCTGGGCATTGGAGCCTGTGCCTGAAGCAAATATGATGATCGATCCTGGGTTCATGGGGCGTCAAAAGTCAATAGTAAAACGTCAAAAACGAAATAAATCGTGTTAAACTTGGGCGGGTTCGGCGGTTTTGGGCTCCGCTTTCTTCCCTTTTCCCAGCATCCACTTGACAATTTTCTTCTCGTAATTCCAGAAAAAAGTGAACTGCCCGAAGAAAAAGGACACGATCAGGATGATGATTTGGTATCCGAAGATCAGGACGGACAGCCTGAGCAGTGTTTTCCAGACCCAGAAAGTCTCCTCAGTGAACCCTACCCAGGAGGTAATGGACCTGGAAATATAAGCGGTAGTTGTTCCGGTCACAGCAAATGTGCAGAGTATGAAGAACAGTTGAGTTCCGTTTACTTTCCATTTGGCTTTAAGTTTTTCGAACATGTGGCAAAGAGATGAAAATTTGTCTATACAACCACAAAACATCTGCGAATGTTCATTCAACAGATTTGATTACACAATAATGACAATATGCCGGGGAGAAGTTCTACAACCGTCTGAAAGCCGCGTCACAACTGAGTTAAAAAAAAATAATAGTTGTTGATATTTTCTTGCTGTCGTGCCTTATTTTTGCAGCCAAAGTGGGATTTTATCCACTTTACATCAACCAATTGTGATTATGAGTCATCATCGATCCATTGTTACATCTCTCTATTCCGGATTTGTTCTTTTCTTTTTGATCGCGTTCTCTGTGAACACCCAAGCCCAGGATGGCAAGGCCATTTTCCAGGCGAAGTGTGCGGCATGTCATGCGATCGACAAGAATTTGACGGGTCCTGCCCTGAAAGGTGTTGAAGAACGCTGGCCTGAGAAGGCAGACCTGTATAGCTGGGTAAGGAACAGTGCGGCCCTGATCAAGGCCGGGCATCCACGCGCTGTTGCTGTGTACGCTGAGTATAATAAGATCCAGATGCCGGCATTCCCGGAACTGAAGGATGCTGATATAGATGCCATCCTGGCCTATATCAATACTGCTGCTGCAGCCAAGGCGGCGCCTGCGGGCGGACCTGCCACCGACGGAGCAAGTCCAGCCAGTGTGAGTGCCGGGAACGACAACTCCCTTGTGTTTGGCATCCTGACGCTCATCCTGGCGGTCATCGCCCTGATCCTCCTCCAGGTCAATAGTAATCTGAAGAAACTGTCCGACGAGCGGGAAGGCCACGGTGTAGAAGAAGCCGTTCCTTTCTATCGTAATAAGGCCTATATCGCCCTGGCCGCCATCGTATTATTTATGGTGGGTGGTTACTACGTGTTTCAGGGCGCAAGGGAACTGGGCCGCAGCCAAAACTACCAACCTGTACAGCCGATCTATTATTCACATACGGTGCATGCCGGGGTGAACCAGATCAGCTGTTTGTATTGCCACAACGGCGCCATGCAGGGTAAGCATGCCAACATTCCTTCCGTGAATGTTTGTATGAACTGCCACATGGGTATCAATGAGTATGTAAAAGGGCCGAAGCTTTACCGTGAAGACGGGTCTGAAGTGGATGGAACTGCTGAGATCGAGAAGCTTTACGCCTATGCCGGCTGGGATCCTGTCAAAAAGCAGTATTCCGGAGAGGGCAAGCCCATCGAATGGGTCCGCATCCACAACCTTCCTGACCACGTATATTTCAACCATGCGCAACACGTGACCGTGGGCAAGCAAAACTGCCAGACCTGTCATGGTGAGATCCAGAAAATGGGCGAGGTGAAGCAATTTGCCGACCTCAGCATGGGCTGGTGCGTCAACTGTCACCGGGAATCTAAGGTCCAGTTCACTGACAATAAGTTCTACAGCATTTACGAGAAATTCCACGAGGATCTCAAGAATAAGAAGATTGACAGTGTAACGGTTGAAAAGATCGGTGGTACCGAATGTATGAAGTGCCACTATTAACAGGCATTATCCTGCGTTAACCACCTGAAACTAACTTCAATTTACAACAGCAATATGGAGCAAAAAAAGTACTGGCAATCCTTAGGCGAACTGAAAAACAGTAACGCTTATGAGCAAAGTATACAAAATGAATTCGCTGAGGACCTGCCTGTAGAAGGAGACGATAAGCTGATGGGTTCTACAACCCCAAGGCGGGATTTCTTGAAATACCTTGGTTTCAGCACTGCTGCTGCCATGGCTGCCGCCAGTTGTGAAATTCCTGTAAAGAAAGCAATCCCCTATCTGAATAAGCCTGACACCCTGGTGCCGGGCATTCCTGATTTTTTCTCCAGCACGTATGTGCAGGATGATCAGGTGGTGCCGGTAGTGGTAAAGGTGCGTGACGGCAGGCCGATCAAGATCGAGGGTAATGAACTGTCTTCACTGACCAAAGGAGGTACTTCTCCCAGGGTACAGGCATCTGTACTCGGGATATACGATACGGCCCGTTTGCGTTACCCTATGCAGTATGATGGAAAGGCCTTCAAGGAAGTAACTACTTTTGAAGCGTTTGACAAGATGGTAGGAGAATCTTTCGCTGCACTCAGTGGAGCGCCTGTGGTTCTGCTTACCTCTTCCATTTCATCGCCAACTACCCGCCAGGTGATCACTGAATTCCTGGCCAAATACCCTGGCAGCAGGCACGTACAATACGATGCCATGTCTTACAGCGGTATGCTTCTCGCCAATGAAGCCAGTTACGGTAAAAGGGCGATACCTTCCTATCATTTTGACAATGCGAAAGTCATTGTAAGCATCGATGCGGACTTCCTGGGTACCTGGATCAGTCCTGTCGAATTTGCACGCCAGTATAGTGCAGGCCGGAAGATCGACCCGGCGAATGCCCAGATGAGCAAGCATATCCAGTTTGAAAGCAGGCTTTCGATGACGGGAGCGAATGCCGATGACAGGTATGTTCACCGTCCTTCTGAAACGGCTGCCGTGGTACTGAACCTGTTGTCCCGTCTCGGCGGCGCAGTAACAGCACCCGCTATTGCAGATGCCAGGCTGAAGAAAGGCCTGGATATTACCGCCAACATGCTGAAGCAAGCCGGTGGAAACGCTTTGGTTGTCTGCGGAAGCAATGATGTCAACGTACAGATCCTGGTCAATGCCATCAATGAGGCGATCGGTGCCAATGGCAAAACCATCAACTGGGCTTCTACAGTGAACTCGGTTCAGGGTGTAGATAAAGATATGGTCCAGCTGGTGCAGGATATGAATGCCGGCAGCATCGGGGCCGTCCTTGTACACGGCGTGAATCCGGCGTACGACTACTTCGACGCGAAGAAATTTGCAGACGGACTGAAGAAAGTTAAGTTCTCTGTATCCTTCGGAGAGCGGGAAGATGAGACTACACAGCTCTGCAAATATGTGATCCCTGATCACAACTTCCTTGAAAGCTGGGGTGATGCAGAAGCCAGGACCGGTTATGTCAGTTTCATCCAGCCCACCATTGCACCATTATTCAAAACCCGCCCATTCCAGACATCAGTGTTGA
>JBBAJN010000151.1:0-7455 GCA_040404045.1 Chitinophagaceae bacterium | reverse complement strand
AGGAAGAATGGATTTTCCTGGTTGGTCCTGATGAATGATTTCGCTTTTGCGAGAAAGGTGAGTGGCATTTCCTCGTCTGTCCACCGGGCTTTTGTTCCGCCTTGCATGAATCCAATACGGCCAATACCGTTGACGATGGTATTGTTGTGGCCGTGGTCAGGGGACGATTTCATTTTCAACAGTTCGGGGTTCTCCAGGCCCGTAGGCTCGTTACCGATCTTGTGCTGGTAATTCACTTCAATGGGATCTGCCGGATCCAGTCCCACTACATCATGGTCCTCAATAAAAACAGTCGGCACCCGATCGGCCGTGGCTGGGAAGATGAAGGAATAATCAAATCCCGTTTCTTTTGGTCCGGGTTTGATGGGAGCATTCCAGTTCTTCCGGACGGAATCGCCTAAGCCCAGATGCCATTTGCCTACCACGGCGGTTTTGTATCCTGCCTGTTGGAATTGCCGGGGCAGGGTAGTGGTACTGATGGGCACGATGAGGGCGGCATCTCCGGGAAGCACTCCCGTACCTTGTTTGCGCCATGGATATTCACCGGTCATCAGCGCGTACCTGGAGGGTGTACATGTGGGGGAGGTGGAATGTGCATGGGTGAACCGGAGGCCGGCAGCAGCCAGCGCGTCTATTCTTGGTGTCTTGATCTTGGTTGCGCCATAGCAACTCAGGTCACCGTAGCCAAGGTCATCTGCATAGATGATGATAACGTTGGTTTTTTTCTGTGCAATACAAAGCTGGCCGAACAGAAAGAATATGCTGAAGAATAAAGCTCTCAATATTGGTGATTTGATGGTAAAAGGTAGGAAATAATTATTTGCCGCATACGCCGGGTCATTGCATCCAGCACTACAAACTCATGAATTCCTTTTTATACTGCGACGGTTTTTTCAGCATGATCTCCCGGAACTGTTTGTTAAAGTTCGACAAGGTGTTGAACCCGCATTCGTAGCAGATCTGCTCGATCGTGTACTCTGTTTCAGTCAGCAGTTTGCAGGCGTGTTTGATTCGGATCTCCGACACAAACCTGGAAAAAGGCTTGTTGTTTTTCATGGAAAAATACCTGGAGAAAGAGGTAGGGGTCATGTGCAGCATCTCTGCCAGTTCGCCCAGCGGGATCTTCTGCCGGAAATTCTTCAGCACATATTCATACACCATGTTGAGCCTGTCCGTTTCGCTTTGGTTCATGATCTCATCGTACCCCTTTGAAGAAATGTAATGGTACTCTTTGGCATTCGCCAGCGTTTCCAGTATCCCCAGCAACTGGATAACGCTTTGGATTCCCTGAAGCCTGGTCAGTGTCTGGATCATAGAGATCACCAGGTTCTTTTTTTGCCCATAGAATTCCAGGCCCCGCTTCGACCGGGCGAACAGTTTTTTCAGCGCTGCCATTTCCTCTTTTTCCAGCAGCTGGTCCCCCAGGAAATTGGCGTTGAAATAGATCACGATACCTTCGGTTTTCAAGTTGCTGTTTTTGGCAAAATACGCTTCGTCGCTCCGCCAGATATGCGGCAGGTGGGGCCCGGTGAAGATCAGTTCACCAGACTGGAACGTTTTGATACTGTCGCCAATAAATCGCGTCCCATGGCCTTTCAGAACAACAAAAAGCTGATATTCGTGATGGGCATGCCATACGGGGTCGAAATGCTTTTCCTGTAAGTGCCTGACCACAAAAATCTGGCCCGGTGGTATCATTGACTTATGGAGTGCTGCTTTCAAATTCAGTATAATTTATCGCGAGTAAGCTAATTTACCCCTAAATCGTGATAAAAAACAGTCGGAAATGGACAAAATCGGGGAAGACAAAAAAAACAAAAAGTAAGAGATTCGCTAAGCCACAACAACGTTTAACTGACTGCCATGTGTAAGAAAAACTTTTTCTCCTTCAGCTTCATTGTCCTGTTCTCCTTGCTCTTCATCGGCGCATCGCAGCCCAAGCCTGCCGACCAGCCCCGGAGGCTGGAGATCTTATTCCTGGGCCATAAGAGCAAGCACCACGATTCCGAGAAACTGGCCTCTATTATGACCATGGAGTATTTCAAATCCGGGTTGAACATTTCTTATACCACCAATCCGGACGACCTGAATGAGAAGAACCTCAATCATTATGATGGACTTATTGTATATGCCAACCACGACTCCATCACGGCATCGCAGGAAAAAGCGCTGCTTGATTTTGTGAAAGGCGGTAAGGGTTTCATACCCCTGCACTGCGCGTCCTGGTGTTTTCGAAATTCCCGTGAAGTGGTGGAACTGATCGGAGGCCAGTTCAAAACGCATAAGTATGATTCTTTCCCCGCAGTGATCACCGCGCCCCAGCACCCTGTGATGAAGGGTATTCCTGCATTTACCACCAAGGACGAAACCTACGTACACGATAAACTCAGTAAGAACATCCAGGTTCTGACTGAGCGCGTGGAAGGCTCCAGTCGTGAGCCCTACACCTGGGTGCGTGAATATGGAAAGGGCAGGGTTTTTTATACCGCATATGGTCATGACGATAATACGTTCTGTAACCAGGGCTTCCTGGACCTGGTGAAGAATGGCGTGATGTGGGCAGTAGGGGACGAAGCAAAGAACAGGCTGGCGGCATTCAAGATCGCGGATCCAATATATTTTGATGGCCCTGTGCCTAACTATGAGAAAAGAAATCCTGCCCCTAAGGTCCAGGAGTCTCTCTCTCCAGAGCAGTCTATGTCGTTGATGCAGGTGCCCGTCGGTTTTGAATTGCAGTTGTTTGCTGCAGAACCGGATGTAGTGAACCCTATCTACATGAACTGGGATGAAAGAGGCAGGCTTTGGGTGATTGAGACCGTGGACTACCCCAACGAGATCAAGGAGGATGATAAGGGTGACGACAGGATCAAGATCCTGGAAGATACCAATGGCGATGGCAAGGCAGATAAGTTCACCATCTTCGCGGAGAAGTTGAATATCCCCACCAGCTTCACTTTTATCAATGGCGGCATCATGGTCAGCGCAGCGCCTTCATTCATCTTTCTGAAAGACATCAATGGAGACGATAAAGCGGATGTGCGCCAGGAACTACTCAAAGGATGGGGAAAATCAGATACCCACGCCCAGGCTTCCAACCTGCGTTATGGCCTGGATAACATGCTCTGGGGGGTAGTAGGCTACTCAGGATTTAAAGGCGTGGTTGGGAAAGACTCGCTGCAGTTCGGCATGGGCGTATATCGGTTCACTCCGGACGGCAAGAAACTCGAATTCCTCTCGACCACCAGCAATAACACCTGGGGCCTCGGGTTTTCAGAAGAGTTCGATGTATTCATCTCTACCGCAAACAATACCCATACTGCATTTTTCGGCATGCCTAAAAGGTATACGGATAAAGTGAAGATCTATGAAACCGGCGTAAAAAAACTGGACGCGCATTATGCGATGCATGTGGCTACAAAAAATCTGCGCCAGGTAGACGTTCATGGTGGTTATACCGCAGCTGCAGGTCATAGCCTCTACACTGCGAGGACTTTCCCCAGGGAGTATTGGAACCGGGTTGGTTTTGTCACAGAACCAACGGGAAGGCTGGTGCACCGGATCAACCTGCAACAGAAAGGCGCGGGCTTCATAGAAGATGGCGACGGTTGGAACATGCTGAACAGCGCTGATGAATGGGCCGGGCCTATCCAGGCTGAAGTGGGTCCTGATGGTGCTCTCTGGGTGACAGACTGGTACGATTTCATCATCCAGCATAATCCAACGCCCAGTATACAAAGCTCCGGATTGAAGGCGGAGAATGGAAAAGGAAACGCTTATATCAATCCACTTCGCGATCACGAACGCGGACGCATCTATCGCATCGCCTATAAGGACAACAACCAGAAAAACACACTCTCCTTAGATAAGAAAGATGCCGCAGGTTTGCTTAAGGCATTAGCAGACAAAAACATGTTCTGGAGAACCACGGCGCAAAGGTTGCTGGTAGAGAACGGCGACCGTTCCGTATTCCCCGCTTTGTATAAATTGGTGCAGGACCAGAAACTGGATGAGATCGGTTTGAATGCCCCGGCCATACATGCACTTTGGACCTTGCACGGCTTAAAGGCTTTCGACGGAACTAATCAGGAAGCATTGGCTGTGGCTGTAAAAGCACTCACGCATCCCGCTGCGGGAGTAAGGAGAGCAGCCATTGAAGTGTTGCCCAAAAACACTGCAACATTCCAGGCCATGAACAAGGCCAGGTCATTTGAAGATAAGGACCTCCGCGTGAGGCTGGCAGCAGTGCTTGCAACTACGGATATGAAACCATCTGCTGAGATCGGCGCAGTATTGGTGAATATGGCAGAGAAAGAAGAGAATGTATCGGACGAATGGGTAAAACAAGGCCTTACCGTAGCTGCAAAGCTGAACGAGGAAAGTTTCAGGGCCGCATTCCGGAAGAAAGGATTGAATGAAAATCCTTCGCTGCATGAAGCCTCTGTGGCGCAACGGCTGGCATTCGGATCAAGGTTGAATACGATGGGCCTGAGGAGGTCATGGGGAAATCCCAATGAAGAGCTCATCAATCCTGACGTGGCAGGTAAAGAAATTTTACTGACGGGTGATATTGATAAAACAGCCAATCCCACCACAGTATCTGGTATGATCGCCACACAGGGTAATAACCTGAACGGATATGCGCTTTACCTGTTGGACAACAAATTATACTTCCGGGTCAACCAGGCCGGGAAGGAGAATGTGATCACATCTAAAGAAGTTCCCGCCAAGTTCAGCTATAAGGCCGGTATCCAAAAAGACGGCACCATGCGCCTCGCCATTGACCAGAAGGAAGTGGGTACTGCAAAAGCACCAGGTTTGTTCAAAGCGGATCTTGATGCGCCTGTCCGCACTGGCCAGGATCATTTCAAAGGTTCGGATCGTTTGACCAACTACCCGGATTCCGTATTCAACCTCAGGGCCCGGATGGAAAATATCAAGCTGGAAACACTGGACGGAACCAAACCACCGGTAGCGGCCGAGACGGGTAAGATCGATCAGACGATCGTGTTGAAAGTGGTGAAGGATGTCATGAAGTACGACAAGCAATTGCTCACTGCAAAAGCAGGTACTACCATCCAGATCATTTTTGAGAATCCTGATTTCATGCAGCATAACCTGCTCCTGATCAAGCCAAACAGTTTGAACAAAGTGGGTGCGGCAGCAGATAAACTGGCCCAGGAACCGAACGGTGCCAAAATGAACTATGTTCCCAAGATGCCCGAGGTCTTGAAGGCGACCCCGCTGGTCAATCCAGGAGGTAAGTATACCCTTACGATCAAACTTCCTGATGTGCCCGGTGACTATCCGTATGTATGTACCTTCCCCGGTCACTGGAGGATCATGAATGGCATTTTAAGGGTCACCAAATAATCAAGGAATCAATGGGTTTGCAAATTCAATTCGGGGTAAGCACATGGTTGTGGACCTCGCCGTTTACAACGGATTCAATAGACATACTGTTCCCAAAAATTTCATCCATGGGCTTTGATGTAGTGGAGGTGGCCGTGGAAGATCCCTCGCTGATTGATATAAAAAAACTGAAAGCCGGTCTGGAACGGAACAACCTGAAGGCCATGATTTGTGGCGCATTTGGACCTTCCCGGGACCTGACCAATGAAGATGTATCCGTCCACGAAAATTGTTTTTCTTATATCGGGGCCTGCTTAGACATCTGTAATGAGGTGGGTGCCGGGTTCCTCGGTGGGCCCATGTATTCCGCCGTTGGTAAGGCGCGGATGGTACCGGCAGACCAGCGTAAAAGGGAATGGGACCTTGCCGTAAATAACCTCCGCAAGGTGAGTGAAATGGCTGCCGCGCGTGGACTGGAGATCGCCCTTGAGCCGTTGAACCGGTTTGAATCTGATCTGGTAAATACAACAGAGGATGTCCTTAGGCTCATTGCAGACATTGACCATCCTGCGGCAAAAGTGATGCTCGATGGATTCCATTTGAATATAGAGGAAAGGGATATTGTACAGGCGATCACCAGCGCGGGCGATAAACTGATCCACATGCAGGTATCTGAGAATTACCGGGGTACGCCGGGGACAGGACAAACACGCTGGGATGACTATAAAAAAGGACTCGAAGCCATCAATTACCAGGGTGTTGTTTCCATTGAAAGTTTCACGCCTGAAAATCGTGAGCTGGCAGGAGCAGTGTGTTTCTGGCATCCCATGGCGGAAAGCCAGGACGGTTTTGCCACGGAAGGACTGTCTTTCCTGAAGCGTTGGGCTCAACAGTAACATTTTTCATAAAGCAATAAATATTTAATGATGGGAAAGAAGATCAATGTAGCTATCATAGGCCTGGGTTTTGGAGCGGAATTCATTCCAATTTACCAGCGCCATCCCAATGCCAATATGTATGCTATTTGCCAGCGGAATGAAGAGAAGCTGAACCAGATCGGCGATGAATTTGGCATTGAGAAGAGATATACCGATTATGATGAATTGTTGAAGGACCCGAATGTAGATGCCGTTCACATCAACACTCCGATCCCTGACCATGCCATTCAATCCATAAAAGCGTTGAAAGCAGGAAAGCATGTGGCATGCACAGTACCTATGGCTACTACCGTGGAAGAGTGCAGGCAGATCGTTGAGCTGGTGAAGGAAACCGGCCTGCATTACATGATGATGGAAACGGTGATCTATGCCCGTGAATTTTTATTCATGAAGGAGCTCTACGAGAAAGGGGAGTTGGGCAAGCTGCAGTTCCTGAAAGCCAGCCACCAGCAGGATATGGATGGATGGCCCAATTACTGGCCCGGTCTCCCCCCGATGCACTATGCTACACATTGTGTAGGACCTGTATTGGCGCTGGATAAATCAGAGGCTGAGTACGTGTCTTGCTTTGGCTCAGGTACTATCAGGGAAGAGCTCCACGCACATTACAACTCTCCATTTGCCGTTGAGAGTACCCATATTAAATTCAGGGGATCTGATTTGAGCGCCCATGTGTACCGCTCGCTGTTTGATACGGCGCGTCAGTACCGTGAAAGCTTTGAAGTATATGGTTCGAAGAAATCGGTTGAGTGGCCACTGATAGAGCACAAACCTTTGGTGGTGCACACCGCTAAGAAGCCTGAAAACGAAATCCCGGAAGAGGTGCAGTCCCCTGATTACGCCCATCTGTTACCAGAACCTATTCAACGGTTCACTACAAAAGGGGTTTATGATACGGACGAGAACCAGCACCTGTCCTTTGTGCAGGGCGCCGGTCATGGCGGATCGCATCCACACCTCGTGCACGAGTTCGTCACTGCACTGGTAGAAGGACGTGAGCCGTTCCCCAATGCACGTCAATCTGCCAACATCACTTGTGTAGGTATTCTGGCACATGACTCCGCCATGAAGGGTGGGGAGCTCATTAAATTGCCGGAGTTCACATTAGGTAACCCATAACTATTTCATGATATCGAATTCCCACACGGTTCGGTAAGAACCGTGTGAT
>JBBAJN010000150.1:0-7495 GCA_040404045.1 Chitinophagaceae bacterium | reverse complement strand
CCTCTGAGATCCTGTTCTGTTCCCGGAGCATTTCCACTTGTTGTCGGTGTTTCTCTTTGTCGAGCTGGACCTCCAAGTCTTTTTTGAGTTTCTCATTATGCCTGAGCAGCTTGTGCAGTTCTTTTTCTTTTTCTTCGATCTGCCTGAGGTCCTGCTCCGTCCGGTTCAATAGTTTGTCGAGGCTGAAATGATCCTCATCCACCAGTTTACGAGCTTTGTCGATCAGCCTTTTGTCCAGGCCAATGCGCTCGGCGATGGAAAAGGTATAGGAACTTCCGGGCTTGCCCAGGATGAGTTGGTACATAGGCTGCAGGTTCTGCTCATCAAAGGCCATGGCACCATTCACGATCCCTGAGGTTTTACCGGCCATCACCTTCAGGTTGAGGTAATGTGTAGTGACGATACCATAGGAATGCTTCCGGAGGAGTTCATCCAGGATCACTTCCGCAAATGCACCTCCGAGATTGGGATCACTCCCGCTTCCGAGTTCATCAATAAAGAAAAGGGTTCGTCCATTGGCATTCTCCATAAAATGCTTCATGTGCTTGAGGTGGGAACTGTATGTGGAGAGTTCGAATTCGAGGCTTTGGGTATCCCCTATATGGATCATGAGCTGCTTGAAGATGCCGAAGGTGGTTCCGGGTGCCACGGGAACCAGCAGGCCAGACTGCACCATCATCTGCAGCAGTCCCACAGTTTTCATAGTCACTGTTTTACCACCCGCGTTGGGGCCCGATATGACCAGGATCCGGCTTTTCTCGTCGAGCTTCAACGAAACCGGTATCGTAGGTTTCCCGAGTTTCCTGTTGTAGAGCATCAACAGGGGATGATAGGCTTTCACCAGGTCGATGCATGATTTGTCTGCCAGCTCCGGGTAAATCCCGTTGATGTCTGATGCGAGCCTGGCCTTACCGGCAATAAAGTCGTATTCACCCAGTATACTATGCCAGCCAGCCAGAAGCGGCGCGTAACCGGATAAACTTTTGGTAAGTTCACGGAGTATGCGGTACACCTCCCTGCTTTCTTCTGCTTCAAGGGAAAAAATATCGTTATTCAGTTCAATGGTCTCCTCCGGTTCAATAAACGTGGTGCGCCGGGTATCACTTTCCCCGTGATAGATCCCCTTTACCTGCCGTTTGAACTCTGCCTGTACGGCCACTACACGTCTGCCATTGAGGAAAGCCTCTTCGATATCAGCCGCATAGCCTGCTTTATTGAGTCGCTGTACGATCTTTTCAAACATCCGCCGCAATTCATTTCTTTTGCGGTAGAGGCTCATCCTGATCCTTGCGAGGTCTTCCGAGGCCTTGTCGATCACTATACCAGATTCGTCAAGCACTTCGTCAATGCCCTTAATGATCGCCTTTTCATAGTATGAATGACTGAGCACTTTAAACAGAAAGGGATAACTGGAGATCCTTTCGGTATCGAACCAACGGAACACCTGCTGCATGGTTTCCGCCAGTTTTCGGACCTGGAGAAAATCTTCGCTGGTGAGCACAGCCCCGGGTATGCCCAATAATTTAAGTTCCCGGGCCATATTAAGCATATGGTTATTGGGGAAAGATTGCCCGCCGCGGATCAACATCAGGAATTCGTTGGTCTGGGAGAGTTCTGTTTCAATGTAATCTTTCCGGGTATGGATGCGCATTTCCCCGGCCCGTTCTTTGCCGAGCTGGGAGGAACAGTAATCCCTCACGATCTGCTTCACTTTATCAAATTCCAGCTGTAAATCAGCTGATTGCGGAAATAACTTCAACCCTTTTTCTTGCAAATATAGCCCAGGAGCAGAAAGTGCATCCGGTCTGATCGCTTTGTTAAAGCCTCCTTAAAGTTTTTTACCAGCCCAACCATTAACTCAAACTCTATTGTTTATCGGTCAGGATGCTTCAAATTTGTTGTCCACCTAAATCAAAATATGAAGTTCAATTTTACGCTTGCCTTACTTCCTGTTCTGGTTTTGATATCCTGCGCCCAGCGGCAGTCTCCGAATGCCCAGGCGAACTTCGAACCCATTTATACGTCGAATAACATGAATTCCGATACAGCAACATTTGGCAATGGATGCTTCTGGTGCACAGAGGCGGTGTTTCAACAATTGAATGGTGTAGTGATTGTGTCCAGCGGCTACAGTGGCGGGCATGTGGAGAATCCCACCTACGAAGAAGTTTGCGAAAAGACCACCGGCCATGCAGAGGTTTGCCGCATCGTGTTCGATCCATCTAAGATCACGTATGACGAGTTGCTGGAAGTGTTCTGGCAAACGCATGACCCTACTACACTGAACAAACAGGGTAACGATGTGGGTCCCCAGTATCGGAGCGTTATTTTCTTTCATAATGAAGAGCAAAAAAAGAAAGCAGAACATTATAAGGAGGCGCTGGAAAAGGCGGGTGCGTTTGATAAGCCCATAGTAACGGCCGTAGAGCCCCTGAAGAATTATTACCCGGCTGAAGACTATCATCAGAATTATTTCAAGAACAATGCCAACCAGCCTTACTGCTATTTTGTGATCAGGCCCAAACTGGAGAAATTTGAGAAAGTGTTCGCGAAGAAACTGAAACAGTAATGCCTATAGTTTCCTTGTCCTTCTAAGTTCCAGCAGGTTCAATGCATTGGGCTTGAAACCTGTTACGTTTTTCTGCACAAGATGAATGGCCATATCATACCAGAGCGGGATCACCGGGGCATCGTCCATCACCATCTGGTCCATCTTTCTGTATAATTCATAACGTACAGAGTCTGTGGTTTCCTGAAGCGCCTGTTCATACAGTTTATCGAAGGCCGGATTATTATACCTGGTATAATTCGGCGGGGCCGGATTCCTGCCATAAAAAACACTGAGGTAGTTTTCGCCATCCGGGTAATCTGCGATCCAGCTGCCACGAAAAAAAGGAGCCCTGGATTTGGCGATCTCTTCCAGTAAAGTGGCCCTCTGCACCGTTTCTACATTCACCTTCATGCCAATTTCTTCCAGCTGTTTTGCAACAAAGGCCCCAAGTTCCGCATATACAGGAACAGTTTTCAGGGTGATCCGCTGGAATGGGTTGTATCCCGCATCTTTCAACAAGGTCCTCGCCCTCTCTGGATCATAATGATATCCCTTCACTTTGTCGGCATCGAAACCCGGCATACCTGCCGGAATAAAGCCAGATTCTGCCGCCGTACCGATGGAATTGCGCAGGTACATCATCATCTTCTTCCTGTCCACCGCATGATTCATGGCCTGCCGGATCTTTTTATCTTTCAATGCGGAATTTTTCACCAGGTCATTGCCCGGGTCAACCAGGATTCCCAGGTATTCTGTATTCAGGTAAGCATGCTTATTCAGCACGATCTTACCCTCCCATTCTTTTTTCAGATCCCCTTTTTTGGTGAGCACTTCGTCTTTGAAACTGGCTTCAATATCATTTACAAAATCCAGCCTTCCCTGCTGGAATTCCATGAACTCGGTGGCCTTGTTATCGAGAAAAGAAACTTTTATGGCGTCGAGGTATGGAAGCTTTATACCTTTTCCATCACGTTCAAAATATACCGGGTTCCGGTGGAGGATCAGCGCCTGCCCTTCTTCCCATTGCTTAAAATAAAACGGACCCGTACCACAGGGATTCCTGCGAAAATCATTTCCATAAAAATTCACCGCTTCCCTTGCCACTATGGAGCAATATTTCATACTGAGGATACCGAGTATCGGCGGAAACGGCCTGATCAGTTTGAGTTGGAAAACAGAATCGTTCAATGCGGTGAAAGGCTTCACGGAATCCACCCGATGATTAAAAATCCAGGCCCCGGGACTCGCCGTGTTTTTATCAATGATCCTGCCCAGACTGTACACCACGTCGCTGGCTTTCACCAACCTGCCCTTCCCTTTGGGGAAAGCCGGGTTATTGTGAAAGAACACATCCTGCCTCAGGGTGAACGTGTAATGAAGCCCGTCATCCGAGATCTCCCACCGTTTTGCCAGTGCGGGTACGATCCGCAGGTTATCGTCGATATCCACCAGCGAATTATAGATCTGGTGGGTGGCCCAGTTCACGGCCTGGCTTTTTGCAAAAGCCGGATCCAGTGTGGTCAGTCCTTCGGGCTGGTTATACCGGAAAACCCGGTTATTCCTGCGTTCTTCCGTATCACAGGAAGCGAATAGCATGAGCAAGAAGAGGATTCTGTGCATAAACTATTCCTTACCCGGCCGGCCGCCAGCGATGAATCTTTTTTGCCAGTATGGCTCTCCCAGGTCACTGATCATTACACCACCGGAAGTGGATGCATGAACAAACTTGTTGTTGTGGAGGTAAACGCCAACATGCGAAACGCCGCCCCGCGTATTGAAGAAAACAAGATCACCTTCCCTGAATTCCTCTCTGGGGATATCCCTGCATAGCGCTTTCTGTTCGTGAGCCGTCCTGGGCAGGGGTTCCTCATACACCGAGTTCATCAGGTTCTGGACAAAAGCAGAGCAGTCTACACCATTCTTAGTCTTTCCTCCAATCCTATATGGCGCACCCCACCATTCGTCGATCAGTTTATACAGGGACAGGTTAGCCAAATACTCAACTTCCGTATTCAGTAAAATGGAATACCGGAACTGCAACGATGCCGCTTCATTGATGGTCATACCGGTGTTAAAACTCATGGGGGCGTTGTAGTTGTCCACCAGTGAGGGCATTTTATCTTCTGTTTTCTCCGGGTTACCCTCTGTATTGAGTTTAATATCGTCCAGGAAAGGGCCCTGGTTTTGCGACTGGCTACTGCGGGCAGGCGACTGCAGGGGCTTAAAAGCCTTACAGCTGCCAAGGAGCAGAAAAGCAGCCAGCAAGAAAGGACCATATCTCCTGAGGATGTACAAGTTGTGCAAATTTAAGTGGAAAAATTGAAGCCCATTTTCCGAAATTTGCCTTCTCTGGCAAAGACCAGGCCAATGCCAACAACATGTCGAAATTCTCCCATCTCCACGTCCATACCCAGTACTCCCTGCTCGACGGTGCGGCCAGCATTGAGGCCCTGTATAAAAAGGCAGCGGCAGACGATATGCCCGGCCTGGCAATATCAGACCATGGGAACATGTTCGGCGTTTTCAAATTCGTTTCCGAAGCCCAGAAGTACCGGGTGGACCCAGCTGATCCCAAGAGTCCCCTTAAGGTAAAACCGATCGTTGGCTGTGAATTCTATATCACCGAGAACCGCTTTCGGAAAACATTCACCAAGGAAGACAAAGATCCCCGACACCACCAGATCCTGCTGGCTAAAAATGAAACGGGCTACCGTAACCTGGTAAAGCTCACTTCCCTTGGTTACATAGAAGGACTGTATTCCAAATACCCGCGGATCGATAAGGAACTGATCCACAAATACCATGAAGGGTTGATCGCCACCACCTGCTGCCTGGGCGCCATGGTGCCACAAATGATCATCCGCAAAGGCATTGAAGAAGCAGAAAACGAATTCAAGTGGTGGCTCAATATTTTCCAGGAAGATTATTACGTGGAGATCCAGCGCCATGGAATGGCGGAACAGGACAAAGTGAATGAAGTGCTGCTAAAGTTCGCCGAAAAATACAACGTGAAGGTGATCGCTTCAAACGATTCACATTACGTTAACCAAACTGATTTTAATGCCCACGATATCCTGCTCTGCATCAATACCAACGAGAAGCAAGCCACTCCCGCCATGAGGGAGTTTACGGACGATGATGTGCTGATGAAGAACAAAAGGTTCGCTTTCCCGAACGACCAGTTCTATTTGAAGACTTCTGCTGAGATGAAAGAAGTATTCAAGGATCTTCCGGAAGCGATCGATAACACCAACGAGATCGTTTCAAAAGTGGAGGTGCTGGACCTGAAACGGGACATCCTCCTGCCCCACTTCAAGGTGCCGCCCAATTTTGAAACGCAGGACGAATATCTGGAACACCTGACCTGGGAGGGGGCGAAGAGAAGGTACGATGAGATCACGCCGGAAATAGATGAGCGCCTTCGCTTCGAACTGTTCACGATCCGCACCATGGGTTTCGCGGGATACTTCCTGATCGTGTCAGACTTCATCAAGGCGGGCCGAGATATGGGCGTATTCGTAGGACCAGGCCGCGGATCCGCGGCAGGAAGCGTGGTGGCCTATTGCATCGGCATAACCAACATCGACCCCATCAAATACAACCTGCTGTTTGAAAGGTTTCTGAACCCGGATCGTAAGAGCATGCCCGATATCGATACGGATTTTGACGATGACGGCCGCCAGAAGGTGATCGATTATGTGGTGGACAAGTACGGAAAGAACCAGGTGGCCCAGATCGTGACCTATGGTACGATGGCCGCCAAAATGAGCATAAAAGACGTGGCCCGGGTGATGGACCTGCCTCTGCCGGAGTCCAACGCCATGGCCAAACTGATCCCTGAAAAACCCGGCATCGAACTGAAAAGGGTACTGCATGCCAACCTCGCCGGTGAGAAAAGCCTGGCGGAAAAGGAAGGCCTTTCCGGCGATGAGATCGAGATGGTCAAAAAGATCAGGGAGATCTACCAGGGTGATGACCTCCGGGCACAGATCCTGCACGAGGCCGAGATCCTGGAAGGATCCGTCCGAAATACCGGTATCCATGCGGCAGGTATCATCATCGCCCCTAAGGACCTGACCGAGTTACTACCAGTATGTACGGCAAAAGACTCAGACCTCTGGGTGACCCAGATCGAAGGCAGTGTGATCGAAGACGCCGGCGTTATCAAGATGGACTTTTTGGGACTGAAAACCCTGACCATTATAAAGACCTGCCTGGTCCTGATCCGGCAAAACCACGGCCAGGAACTGGATATCGATAATCTTGCATTAAACGACGAGAAAACATTTCAACTCTACCAGCGCGGTGAAACCGTAGGCACGTTCCAGTTTGAAAGTCCGGGTATGCAGAAATACCTGCGTATCCTGAAACCGGATAAGTTTGACGACCTCATCGCCATGAACGCCCTGTACAGGCCAGGGCCGATGGCCTATATCCCCAATTTCGTGGACCGGAAACACGGTCGTGAAGAGATCAGCTATGATCTGCCCGAAATGGAGGAGTACCTGAAAGACACCTATGGCATCACCGTATACCAGGAGCAGGTCATGTTGCTGGCCCAGAAACTCGGCGGCTTCAGCAAGGGAGATGCTGACGTTCTGCGGAAGGCGATGGGTAAAAAGCAGAAAGCCGTACTCGATAAGATGAAGAGTCGCTTTGTGACCGGTGCTAGTGCAAAAGGCTTTCCGGCCGACAAACTGGAAAAGATCTGGACCGATTGGGAATCGTTCGCGCAATACGCGTTCAATAAGTCGCACTCCACCTGTTATGCATTCGTAGCCTACCAGACCGCCTATTTAAAGGCTCACTACCCTGCAGAGTATATGGCCAGCGTGCTCAATCACGCCGGTAGTATTGAAAAACTCACCTTCTTCATGGAAGAGTGTAAACGGATGGGGCTGAAAGTACTGGGGCCGGATATCAATGAATCCGGGAAAGGCTTTG
>JBBAJN010000149.1:0-7505 GCA_040404045.1 Chitinophagaceae bacterium | reverse complement strand
TTTCCGATCTTCTTTCGGGCGCAGCGAGAGACAGCCTCATTGAAAAACTCAGGAACAGTGCCAGGTCCATAAGGCTGGGCTGGCAGGAAACTTTCCTTTTTAAAAGACAGGTATTTAGAGTCAGTGCCAACTACACCAAAGGGTCGGAATCCCAGTTTCTTGACAGTCGGTCCGCCAGGTATTTATCTTTTTGGGGGCTTGACTCCAGTTACCTGAGAAACCAGCATCGTTTCGATCAAAAGAAACAGTTGCTGGATCTGCATCTGAAACTGAATGGGAATAAGGGAAAGTTGCAATATGAATACGGCGTGGCCATTGTACACCGCCATATGAGCTATCTATCGCAACCCAGGGTTATCAGCAACTTACAGAAGCCGGATCTGAATCCGGAGCCGACATACGACGATTACAGGATCGCGCAGGTCAAAGGCATGTTCAAGGGGGTGATGAGAACGGGCTTAAAAGGGAGGCTGAGTGTGCAGGGCGAAGCGGGCGGGGAGAAGCTGGACAGCGATACGTCTTCTTATCGTTTTGGGATCTTTAACGGGTCCGCAGCATATACACACAGCTTTAGCCAGATGCGTTCACTTAGGCTGGCTTATATAGCAGTGAGGGGGTTTTCCGATTACGATAAACTCTATCCGTCACAGCTTTTATCAGGCAACGGGATCATCATTAGCGGACTGGTTTTTGAAGGGCCGGTGTTTTCGCAGGGTTGGACAAGCTCTTACCACTCGAATAATTTCTATAAGCAACGCAACTGGTCTTTGACATTCCATTACAGGGTTCATGCGGAGAGCTATGCCATGGCCGTAAGGGCCAGGCCGGAGATCAGTGAATATGGTTTTGGGCTAACCAGGAATAACAGGCTTGTGAACGGGCTATTCAACTGGGAAAGCTTCGTAAAGGCAGTGAAGGGAAAATTGGGCGTCTCGGCAAATTTTGACAAGAGCAGTTTTCGTGGTATTGTCAACGGGGTGGAAGGCAACTCTGAGAGATCAGGCCTGGGTGCCGAGGCCTGGTGGACCAGTGGATTCCATTTCCCATTGAACCTGGAGGTCAGGGGAGGGGTGATCTATACTACAGGGCGTTGGAATGGCGGCGGGATCAATGCCAATCGGCAGTACCGATGGAGTTCAAAGCTGAAATTCAAATCGGAGAACAAGATGTATGCAGCCTTCAGTTGGAACGGATTTCTCCTGTCGAACCGTGATCAGTTTCATGGACTTGATCTGTTTTTGTCGTGCCCCCTCAGCAAACGGCTGATCCTTCATGTGACGGGGGTGAATTTGCTGACCTCCGGGCGGGTGACTCAAAAACTGGTCATGCCCTATAATACCTCCCAGTCCATATTTTACCTGGTACAACGCTATATACTGGTGAGTGCGAACATCAGTATATGAGAAAAAAATCCCCTGCCTGGGCAGGGGATCATATAGGGATTTAATGATTGTTGAATCAGAGATGCCAGATTAGATACTCCGGATTAAACACTCCGGATTAAACACTCCGGATTAAACACTCCGGATCAAATATTATGGAATGAAGACAACTCATATTCGTCGAGCACAACTTCCTGTTGCTGCTGGCGAACTTCTCCTTTTTCTTCATTTCGGCCCGCTTTCTCTTTGGTGATACCAATGATGCCCAACATCGCTATCCAGGCGATCGCTATTTTCTGTATTAAATTCCTCATAACACCTCCATTTAAAGTAAGACAACTTTTGTAAGCCAAATGTTGTACCATAAAATGGATTTTTCTGTGACTTTTGTTTCAGAAAAGTTAAATACAGCATGATAGATATCATGTGGTGCTTTCGGGCCCCGTTTTGGGCTTCTTGCCAAACAATTCATCAAAAAGATGATCCATTTCGCCCATCTGTTCTTTCATGGCAGTTCCGCCCTTCGTTCGCAACTCCTCGAAATATTCCTTTGCCTTATCTGCCATACCCTCGGCCTCCGTTTTAAGGCCCTGCGCCTTAGCCTTCATATCGGCCATCAGTTTTTCTTTTTCTTCGTCGCTCATCGATGAATACTTGAATGCAGCATACCCTGCAGCTGCTCCAAGCAGAAAAGTTGCCATGTGTTTTGCATTGACTCCCATAATATTGATTTTTTAAAAGATGTATTGCCGTTAGATTTGCATTTGAAGTTAGAAATAAATGAATAAGACTGGACTGTTGGTTCTGTTAAGTTTCCTGTTTATCGGCGAAGTTGTTGCGCAATCGAAAGGTAAACCTGAGCCCGTGAAAGGTTATTTCAGGTATCCCCTTGATATAGGCACTAAATTGAATGCCAACTTTGGTGAAATGCGGCCCAATCATTTTCACATGGGGCTGGACCTTTTCACCCTCAGGAGGGAGAATCTCCCGATCTATGCTGCTGCCGAAGGCTATATATCGAGGGTTAAGATCGAGGCCGGTGGATTTGGCAATGCCATTTACATTGCCCATCCCAATGGAACATCCACTTTATATGCCCACATGAATGATTTTTATCCGGCATTACAGCAATACGTGAAGAAGCAACAATACAGTCTCGAAAGCTGGGCGCTGGACCTCCCGTTACCGGAGGGCTTGTTCCCGGTCAGGAAAGGGGACGTAATTGGCATGAGCGGGAATACAGGTGGATCACAGGGCCCGCACGTGCACTTTGAGATCAGGGAAACGGCCACCGACAAATGCCTCAATCCTTTGCTGTGGGGTTTCAACATCCCGGACAATGTGCCTCCGGATATCTACAAGATCGCCATTTACAACAGGAACCGAAGTGTGTATGAGCAGACGCCGATTATTGCTACAGCAGTGAAGACCGCCACCGGTTCTTATAAGGCCACGGTACCCAGGCTGAATTTTGACAAGGTCCTGGTCGCATTGCATGCGACGGACCGGATGACAGGGGTTCCGAACAATAATGGGATCTTTAAGACCACGCTCACAGAAAGCGGGAAGCCCATTGCAGGATTTCGCCTGGATGGTATCAGTTATGACGAAACGAGGTACCTGAATGCGCATATCGACTATAAAACAAAGATGTCGGGCGGTTCATATATCCAGTTCCTGACACCGTTGACGGGTGATAAACTTACCGTTTATCCGTTCTCCAGGCCAGGGGGTTATATCGAGTTGAGGGATACTGCCATTCATGCTTACCGGCTGGAAGTCATTGACCCCTATGGGAATACTTCGGAATTGCAGTTCAACCTGCAGCGCTCGGCATCCCTCGCGCCGGTTTCCACACAGCCCAACCTGATGCGTCCCGAAGAGCTCAATGTGTATGAAACAGACGATATGGAGTTGTATATGCCGGAGAATCTGTTGTACGATTCCATTTACTTCAAATATAGCAGTACCCCCGGCGGCCTTCCTTTGACCTTTTCAAAGATCCATACCATCCATACGCCTAATGTTCCCCTGCACGCCAACTTTACCCTGAGGCTCAGGCCTGACAAGACGGTGCCCTATCAATACCGGGACCGTATGGTGATCCGGAAGATCACCCGTTCCAATGTTACCGTGAAGAAGGCAACTTGGGCGATGGGGAAGTATAGTGCAGCGTTCAGGGATTTTGGCCAGTTTCAGCTCATCGCGGACGATCAGCCGCCGCAGATGTCGGGCTTTCCCGGGGCCAACCTGTCGGCCGCCGGAAAGATCAACATCTATGTGCGGGACGACAATAGCGTGGTGAAGAATTTCAGGGCTGAACTCGACGGTAACTGGCTCAGGTTTGTGCAAAGGGGTAACACCTTTACTTACATCTTCGATGAAAAATGCAGCCGCGGTGAACATCAGCTAAAAATTTCTGTTGAAGATGAAGCCGGGAATAAAACCGTGCAGAATTATTCATTTACGAGATAACATATGTTGACAGAAGGACAGAAAGCGCCTGCCTTTAGTGGTAAGGACCAGAACGGCAAGAAAGTTTCACTGGCAGATTTCAAGGGAAAGAAACTGGTAGTTTTCTTCTACCCGGAAGATGATACCCCCACCTGCACCCAACAGGCATGTAACCTCCGGGATAACTACAGCCTGCTGACAAAGCATGGCTTTGAAGTGGTTGGTGTCAGCCCCGACGATGTTCAGAAACATGCGCGTTACCAGGCGAAGTATGACCTGCCTTTCACACTAGTGGCCGATCCTGATCACAAGATCATCGACAAATACGGTGTCTGGGGTGAGAAGAACATGTATGGTAGAAAGTATATGGGTCTGTTCAGGACCACTTTCGTCATTGATGAGAAAGGGACGATCATTAAAGTTTTCAAGAAGCCTAAGGTCAGGCAGCACGCGGAGGAAATCGTTGAAAAAACGAAAAACCCCGGCTAGAAGCCTGCCTTGCTAGAATACTTCGTTCAAACCGAAGAACAGCCCGCGTGACCCGTATCGGCCGAATGCATAGTCTATGCAGATGTTGGTACGGGTCATCTTATTGAACAATATCCTCAGGCCCGCGCCGGCACCGGGAACAAAGGCATTGAAGAGTTCAGTTTTCCTGCCATCGGAGACCGACTGGATATTGGTGAATACCGTGCCGCTGATGAACTTGTTTCTGGTGATGGGGAAACGGTACTCAGATTCGAGGTAAAAATGCGAAGGCCCCCTGAAACGCCCGATCGTATAGGCCCTGCCGCTTCGGTTATACATGTCACCCGCCGTAGCCGGGAGGTCGAGATAGGGAAGGTCACCAAAGAGCCTATAAGTTCCCAGATGCCAGAAGGCAATAACGTGTTCGGGATTTCGTGTCGAAAGGCTGAAATATTTCCTGAATTCCGTCATCACCTGCGACGACGGCTTGGTGCTGCCCAGCCAGGTGGGATTCAAGCGGACGGTCAGATCGGCATACATACCCTTAAAGGCCCTGTTCAGGTGATCGCGGGTGGTATACTGGATGTTCAGCATGACCCCGCTCGTGATGTAATGGTCAGGTTTAAAGCCTTTATCGATGCTGTACAGGTAGTGGGGGGTGAATATGGATGAATCGATATTCAGATTTTGATCCTTTATCGCATAGTGATAATTAAAAGCCACGCCTGCGCCCACCAGGACAGCGGGCGAGACCTTTTTATACAGTTTTTCATTGATCCTGATCTCGTTGTACCTGATAGGGTCAACCACCGGGCTGTTTTTGGAGGCATACTGCATAAAGCTGAAGCCTTCCCGGCCCTCTTTTCCTGCTCCCGGGCCCAGACCATAATCCAGTACCACCATTTTGGTGAATTGCACATTGCCCTGGATGTTGAAACTGTTGCCCTCCGTGAACACATTGTGCCTGAATTGCAAGTTGAGCACATTCTCGGTGGTAAAGAAGGCAGTGGCAGCTGCCGTGCTCATTCGGGTAGTAGCCGGATTCCCGAGGTATTGCCCTGCGGCGATATTTGCACCGAGGATGAAACCGACGCTGGGATTATAACCAATGGCCGGCAGCAGGGAAAGGCCAGATTGTTTTTTTGGCGGCGCGTCCTTCTTGCCGAACAACATGCCAAATATGGCGTTCACGTCAATCGTGTCTTTGGTCGCCTCCTTTTTTTGCTTACCCTCATCCTGCGCTGAGGCCGTAAGGATGAACAACAAAAGCACGCCCGTTAGTGCACATTTCATCTGCAATGTTACGCAATACGGTGAAATTGGTCAATCCAGCCGACCGGACTGTGCAACCCTTGCGGGCGGTTTTCTGTCTCTCAAATATGCATCTGAAGGACGTCCGGATAAAGGAAAACTCATGGCTGGCGCGGGTAGCAGCCTGGAAACTAAAGGTGGATAGCGTAGCATTGACCCTTGGTAAAACGATACATCTTTATCGCGCGAGCCGCCAGGATTTGCTACAAAACAACCGCTGGCTGAGGCATGAACTGGCCCACGTGGAGCAGTTCAGGAGGTACGGCTTTTTCACATTTATCTTCCTTTACCTCGCTGAATGGTTGAAGAAGGGATATTATGCTAACCGTTTCGAGGTGGAGGCCAGAAGGGCTGAGATCGAATTATAGCCAGGTCAGCTGACCCACGGAAAAATTTTCTTCAATCGCTGTTTCCACCACCAATTCGCCTCTGTCATTAACCGCCTTTACCCTGCCTTCGAAAATTCGGTTTCCTGATTTGAATTTTGCCATTTCCCCCTTTCGGTAGAGAACATCATTAAACAACTGCATGATATCCGTATCCCCGTTTTTCCAAAGCCCCCAGTAATGGTCGATTTGAGCGAGCAGTTCCCTGGCCAGTTCAAGCGGGTCCAAGACTTCCCCGCGAATCTGCCGCAATGAAACCGGATTTGGAATGTCAGGGTCAAATTGCACCTGGTTGACATTAATGCCGATCCCTATGATGGCAAAGCTCCAGCGATTGCCTTTTACCATGTTCTCGATAAGGATGCCGCCTGCCTTTCTGTCACGCCAGTAGAGGTCGTTTGGCCATTTGACCCGGGTTTCATCGCCCGCCCAGGTTTTATAGAAATGATAACAAGCGAGGGCAATGGCGGCGTTGAAAAGAATTGGATTGGATGGAAAAATGCATTGTGGCTCGGTAACAACGGTCAGCAGGATGTTTTCTCCAACAGAGGTCTTCCATGTTTTGCCCCGCTGGCCCCTGCCTTCCGTTTGTTCCAGTGCAAAATACGCCGTGCCGTGTTTTGCCATATGGGCATGAACTTCTTGCATGGCATATTTGTTGGTACTACCAACAGTGGGTAAAATGACGAGTGGTTGTCCTATATGCACCTGCTTCTGGGAATTAATCATTATTTTTGGAAAGATAAAAGGAAACATTATAATTTGACATATAACTCCAACCGCAGCTTACGCAACAATAACTTAAAACAATTCATTTGACAGAAGTACAAGTATTAGCTGGCCGGGAGAAAAAGCAATCCAGGCTAACGAAGAGCAGCAAGATCTTGAAGGTTATTATCAAAGCAATACACGACAAAAAAGGAGAAAATGTGGTCTCGCTCGATATGCGTAAGATCCCGGAGGCCGTTGCTGATTTTTTCATCATTTGTGAGGCGGGATCCAGCGTACAGGTTAAGGCGATAGCAGATTTTCTGCAAGAGGAGGTCAAAAAGGAATGCAGTGAGCTGCCGTATAAGCAGGAAGGTTACCAGGCCCTGCAATGGGTGCTGGTAGACTATGTTAACGTGGTAGTACATATCTTCCAAAAGGAAACCCGGAAGTTCTACCGGCTGGAAGAAATGTGGCACGATGGAGTGATGCTTGAACACGAAGATGAGGTCCCCAAGCCCAAAGCTGCGCGCGCGGCAAAACGCAAATAAAAATTTTACTAAATATCAGGTCAATAAAAGATGTCACAAGAAGATTATAAATCAGGTCCGAAAAGAAGCCTGGAACCCGGAGATGACAAGAACGGGAAAAAGGGTCCCAGGTTCAGTATTTATTGGATCTATGCCATTGTAGCCATATTCCTTATCGGATACCAGGTGATGCGCGGCGTTACCCCCGATGCCCGTGATATACCTGAATTGACGTTCAGGCAGAATATGCTTGTATCCAATGACGT
>JBBAJN010000148.1:0-7625 GCA_040404045.1 Chitinophagaceae bacterium | reverse complement strand
TCTTCAAAACTATTGTGTTCCTCATCGTACTTTTCGATCAAGAGTGTCAGCAGTTCCATTTCATCCTGCACCGCCTTTGTCTTCTTACCGCTATCATCCAAAGCCTCCAAGATATCGCAGTATTGATAATACTGCTTATCATTCTTGATGACTGTATATTTCAATATTTCCATATTATCAATAATTATTAACGATGAATTGCTTATTGTCGGCACAAAGTTTTGAGTATTCAGCATGGGTACCAATCCACTTCACATACAGTCGGCCCCTTTTTCTGCCAAATCGGTATTTACAGATCATCCGGTATCTATTCCCTGCAATATTGAACACTACCCTATCGCTTCCATTTCCCAGTAAATCAGCTGACCCAAATGTTCCGGTTATATCATCAGGACCAATCCAATCACTACCCTTCAAAGCTCTTAACCAGTGCTTAAATGAACTCCTGCTCCCTGGATTCATAGTAGCAAAGTCTTCAATTACCTTTTTCTTGATCACCCTGACTCTCACCGCACCACATTATAAATTTACAAAAACTTCACAAAATGTGAACTCAATATCTTTAAGCTCATATAGTGGCCCGTTCCATTTTGCCTGCCCATGCAATTTCCGATGGCTACTAAAAAGCTTGTGCAGTGTTTTAACCTCCAACCGCTGCGAAAATCCCCAAAATACCCAAGCCAGTTGAACAAGGCGATCTGCACGTCTACTAGGCCTCCCCAAACAATGATATAGATCATTGCATAACAAGGTCCTTCTCTCTACCTTGTGCATGCCCAACCCCAGTTTATGAAAAAGCAATTCAGCCGGGTACTACCCTGGCTATTAGGTTTGATCCTGATCAGCGCTTGCAAGCGGAACGATATCCATTATCTACAGGCCAATGGCGCCTCGTTTATGCAGAACATGTCCACCGGCAGAACGGTGAATGCCGACAGTCCATACGCCCCCATCACGCCTGTGATGCATGGCGACCTGATCTGGCTGCCGGGGCAGTGCTTCATCAAGTTCAGTGGTGAGAAAGACCGCACCATCGAGTTCACCATGAAGGGCCCGAAGACATTTATTGATGGCCACCTCGCATCGGTATTAATAGATGACAGTACGAAAGTTCTGGATACGGTGCAGTACCAGAACCTCAGCAAACTGCAGTCGCTCTACCTGAGCATACCGGTATATGATGCCATGATGCCTGCGCTGAAACAGATCAGCACCAAGAAACACAATGTGGGCCTGATCTATACGGATGAATCAGACACCAGCGATGCCATGATCAGGAATTACGAGAGCCTGGAAACCCTGTTGAAACTATTCGACCCCGACTGGCTGATCACGTACATGAAGGCCGGGAAGACGGAACTGCTGGCCGCGGAGCAGCAGCTCGACATGCTTTACCTGATGCTGGAAGACACCGTGATCAACTACCAGTTGCCGCAACTGAAAAAGCTGAGGCATCTGACGATCGTATCTGAAAATGCCATCGTGCCTGCGAACTTCCTGGATGCCAATCCGCATATCACCGATTTTGTGATCCAGGGGCAGTTCGATCCGGGCCTGCTGACCAAGGTGAAAAAGGTAAGGAGCCTGTTCCTGAGGGTGACCGACAGCATCCGTCTGGATCTGAGAAAGGACAAAGGCCTTGAAAGGCTGAGCATCCAGGGACCTGATGCAATACCCGCCATGGCGGTGGGCACCTATCAACATTTGACCTGGCTGGACCTGCCTGAAAAGGAAACGCAGCAGCAGTTCGATTCCATCACCAACAGCAACAGTGGCATCAAGGTCATCGAGTTCAGCGGCGACAGCCTGATCCGGGACTTGTCCGGCGCAGCCAAATGGAAGCAGCTGCGGGCCATGATCATCTATGGCGATACCTTGTATGCCAAGGCCGGGCTGACACAGCTTCAGCAGCTGAAACTCCTGTCCCTGCCCACAAAGGCCTTTAAGGACAGTATAGGCATTGCCGGCCTCAGGAGATCATTGCCCAACACCGCCATCATCCCGAACGACGGGGCCTGTGTGGGATCGGGGTGGTTGTTGCTGCTGATCCCGCTGGTGGTGTTGATCAGGCTGGGATTCAAAAAACGATTCGCATGATGGGCACGACCGCAATAAATCGTTCTGTGATCAATGCCGTTACGGGCACGATGCTGCTGGTGCTATTCTCCTACTTCATCCATGATGTGTTGCCCCTGCGAGTGATCGCCTTTGTAGCGCTGGGCGCGATGGCTTTGTTGATTGGAATGGATCGGGGAGACGATCGGTTTTTGGGTAAGATGAAGGATAGGCGATCTCTGGGCTTTGGGACAATAATAGCGATCGCGGGGGCTTTGCTGGCGGTGTATTATTTGCGTGATGAGGCCAACATGCCCATGGTCCCGAAAAGCTTCGGCTGGTTCGCGATCCTTGCGGCGATCATTGGTTCTACGGAGGAACTGGTCTTCCGCGGCTGGCTCCAATCGCAGTTCAGCCGCCGCTGGGCCTGGCTGGGCATCCTGTTCGCGGCCTTTGCCCATGCGGCTTACAAGTCGGCGCTATTCCTGTCGCCCGAGATCATGTACGACCTCAATACCCTGGGCCTGTTCCGTATGACTTTCCTGGCCGGTATTTTCCTCGGCGGCTTACGCTATTATACCGGCAGCGTATGGCCTGCGCTCCTTGCCCATGCCATCTTTGATCTGCTCGTGTATGCGGATAGTCCGCAGACCTGGTGGGTGTTTTAGGAGCGGTTTATTCCTGAGGTGGTGAATACTTAACGATATCGATTCCAATTCCGTTTGGGTCCTCAATGGCAAAATGTGTGTCGCCCCAGGGCTCCTCTCGCAATGCAATCTTGATGTCAACACCCTTACTTTTCAGGTTACTGTACATGGTGTGCACGTCATCTACTTCAATTGTTAAATACATTCCTTTCCCGTTAAATGGCTGTTGGAAAAAAGGTTGCTGTGTTGGATGGTGGGGGAGTAAAAAACTAAGCTCAGCCTGATGGTTAGGCGTATGCATCAGCAGGTAAAATTCGTTTTCAAATGTTACTCCAAATCCTAAATTGTCTGTGTAGAAAGCCTTGCTCTCGGCCAGCTTTTCCGTGACAATACCTGCATTAAGTTTCATTTCTTCTCCGTTTTAATGTTGATGATGCCACAAATGTACGAGGGGCAAAACTCCCGGGATTGTAAAAAACGGACATTCTATCTTCCGAAAGCCTTGCTCGGTGTTACGCCATAAAAATTCTTGAACTCCTTTATGAAATGTGCCTGGTCATAATACCCATGGTCAAAGAATATCCTGTTCTGTTTCAGGCTCTGTGTTGATGGTTTAGCATTGAGGATGTTCTGGAAACGCACTACCTGACTAAATGTTTTAGCGGTATCGCCAATATAAAACTCAAAGTAGCGCCTTAACTGCCTTTGGCTTAATCCGATGTCCAGATCAGTCTGTACATTCACCACCCCAAAGTTTTTTAGGATGACATTCAGGGCGTTCTGAAAACGGCCATCCAGAGCGGTATGGGCATTTGCGTATACCTTCATGAAATATGCATCAAGTTTGAGTTTTATATTTTCAAACTCGTCTGCGGAAGAAAAACCGTCTGCAATGAATGTGGACGTTTCGTTTGACACCAATTCAAGTCGCTCAAAGCGATTACTTAATTCCTTCGCATCCACATGGAAGAGTGTGGGAAACGATGTCGGCAAAAATCGGATGCCGATATAATGAAAAAAATTGTCGAGCGGGAACTCTGTAAACTTTTTACAAAATCCCATCACGTAATTTTCCGAAGGCTTATCAAGTTGAAAGAAAATATCAATGCAACCATCAGCAACAACCCTATATGTAAATGGGTCCTTAAGTCTTTCGTTTGTTTTCAGCTCCCAATAGCAGTAAATAATATTTGAAATGCTGTCGTCTGGCGACAGTTCGCGGTATGAAACAGTTTGCCCTGCCTGTTTAACTGTAGGTTGTACAGGTCGGTAAAATTGTCTTATGTTGAATTCATTTTGCAAAGATCCGCTCTTAACATCTGCAGTTTACCTGTCAGGCCATACTAGCAAAGAAAGCGATGTGTAGCATAGTATTCATTTCAGGTTCCCGATCAGCTTCAACACTTACACTTTAACCCCAAAAATATACCCTACCAATGCGGATAATCCCATGGCCAGTGTACCCCAGATTGTAATGCGTACAATAGATTTCCCTATCCTTGAGCCCCCTGTCTTTGCCGATAGTGTTCCCAAGATGATCAGAAACAATATCGTAAAACCATACAGACAATACTCCATAAGTTTCACCGGTGCAAAAAGCACTACCAGCAGGGGCAATACCCCTCCAATGGTAAAAGAAGCTCCCGAGGCCAGGGCTGCCTGGATGGGATTAGCCTGACTAATCTCGTTTATGCCCAGTTCGTCTCTAATATGTGTTCCCAAGGCATCGCTCTCGGTCATTTCAATAGCGACCTGCATGGCTGTTTCCTTCTTGAGGCCTCTCCGCTCATAAATCTGAGCCAGTATCGCCAACTCTTCCTTCGGCATGTCTTTAAGTTCCCGCTTCTCCCTTTCGATGTCTGCTTTTTCTGTGTCCGTTTGGGAACTTACAGAAACATATTCACCAGCAGCCATTGATAATGCACCAGCAACAAGACCTGCCACTGTTGCCAAAACAATAGGTTCCCTCGTTGAACTTGCAGCGGCAACACCAATCGCAAGACTTGATATAGATATGATTCCATCGTTTGCTCCCAATACAGCCGCTCGTAACCAGTTGCTTCGGTGGATGTAATGGCTGTCTAGGTAGTTGTCAATTGTAATCATTGTGTTGTTTTTTTGGGTGTCGATCATTGGGTCAGATAACAACGTTCTCCATTTTCGATGGTGAACGTAAAAAGCATAGTTGGAAGTTATGAATATTGCCGCGGATCTACCAACATCCCATTCAAACCATCGCTGCAGAGCAAAATCTTGTCGCCCGTCTGGTACGGCAACACCCTGATCTCCGGACGGACAGCATCGGCAGAATATCCGCCATCAGAATTTACCCATAGTCTCATAACTTAATTTCTAAACCCGATACTCGACCTTGAACTCTGCACCTGGTAATCCTGTTCATTAAAATTATAGATATCGGCCAGTGTCATGGGCGACTTCACGTCAACATCGTCTACGCCCAATTCGCTCAGCAGGCTGGCTGATTTATAAATATCCAGCGGCTTAAACTCATACAATGCCAACATCCGACCCTTCCGTAAAAGTGCCCTATCGATATTGTGGAGGTTGGAATTAAATGTGGCGATGATCTGGATTCCGAGGGATTCGCCCAGGATGCCATCAGTAAGGTTCAGAAGGGTGGATATGGAAGAATTCTTTCCAGAATCCCGGGATACCAACAGCTGCTCCGCGTCTTCGATTACAAAAATCGACTCTGCATTCTTGATCAAAAACTTCGAGATCTCGGGACTTCCTAAAGACCCTGCCAGTTCGGGCGTCATGAAGATTACGTTTTTTTGCAAGCCGCAGATCAGCGATCGGATATAGGTAGACTTCCCCGTGCCCGGCACACCGTGAAACAGGATCAGTCCGCTCCGGTTCTCCTCGTTAAGTGCAGCCACTACCTTGTCATGAACGGGAATCAGGTCATCATTATAATGCTTTTCCAAAACCACGTTGGGCTTTTTGAAATTGACCTTTTTGGTTTCCAGGCCATCGCTGGAAGCGATTACCATATGGATCTCATTCCCTTCCTTCTCCACCTTAAAAGGCGTCATCTTTTCCACGATGAGATCTGCCTTCGTTTCATTGCAACCCTCAAACAAGATTGACATGTTGCCTTCTTCCAGCTTGATAATCATGTCATCGTTGAGGATATAGTAAATGATCTCGGCATTCCCGACTTCCGACCGCCCGATGTACAGTCTCTTCACCCAACTGAAATGTTTCTGTTTAAATCCAAGGTCGGACTCGATCCAGGCCGACAGGTCATTCAACCGGAGGTTCTTCACTGTTTTCATCGAGGGGATGGTGCCGAAATAGGCATAAAACAGCTTCATCTCATCCAGGTAATTGTAACCTCCAAGTGCGGGCAGAACAGGGAACTTGAAATTAGAATTCTCCATATGTTAGTGTTGTGATTTTTGAAAGTAGGGTGAATTTGGGAGCGCTATTCATGTGTGAAAAAGAGATGGATTAATCGGCTTTATACACATTAAAAAATCATTCATGTTTGATAAGATGTCAAAAATGGGAAAGATGATTGTAGCATTGTTACAATCACCTGTAGGAGTATTGCAGGAAACAGAATATTATGCTCAAAAACCCTGATTTCGCTCCCGCCGGCCCACTGGTTTATCTGGTGATGGATAAAAATGGAGGGTCTAAACTTGGGCTATACGAGCATCGCAAAACTGGAACTTTGGTATTAATAGGAAAATTCTGGGGGTCTGAGGTAGTGTTTTGGCCGGAACGATCTGAGCTGGATAGATGTTTGGAAGAAAGGATTACTTTATTTGGGCTATTAAACATGAGCCGGCGCTCCCAGATAGATCAATCATCCCTTAGTACAGCTCCCAACTTTATGACCAACTTCCAATGCTGGTTTTTGTTTAACAATAGTCTTAGTAACCTAAAGTTCCATCTTGTCTACCCAAACTACTATTATGTGTACCGGGAATTTATTTCTAATTTGAGAAATTAGGTTTTGAATATCTTCTTGCAGGATAAGAAGAAAAACACTATATGAAACCTTAATCAAATTTCGGAAATAACTCAAAATATTCATACATGGTCATTATAATCAAATTACTTAGCCAGCAGAAATTTAAGATAATTGAACTTTCAGAATCCTACACGAGCCCTTGTAGGTTGAAGGACAAGATTGAACAAGATAAGTGCTACGACTCTCATTTAAAAAGTAAATTAAGAAAGTTCTTTCGAACTGTTATTGACCAAATGGTTAAGAACGAAATTAACATTAAACCCTGGGATGCGGGAGAAACAACAAATAGACTTCATGAAAGAATAATCAAATGTGCTAGAGATCAAAAGGTGGATATATGCATGATCGAACTTGATAAAGAATTCTTTTCACTATTTCATTTGCTGATGTTACTTGATATTGAGTAATAACTAATTCCATTTATCGTCACACTTATTCATCCACCTATTGAACAAATGTTCCAATCTTTCCCGTCCAACGATAGTCTCTCGCCACGACACAGGAATATCCTCAAACCCAAAATAAATACCTGCTAATCCACCGGTCAAGGCCGCAATGGTATCTGTATCTCCGCCCAACTTCACAGCCTTTAAAACACACGAACGGTAATCAGTCCCATTCATGAAGCACCAAACTGCTGCTTCGAGGGTTTCGATCACATAACCAGTTGAAGCAATCTTTTCTTCCGGGACTAAAGGGAAGGCGGGATTAAACAATCTTTGAAATAGCTTTTGCCGTTCAAGATCCTTTTCTGTTTCATGATCATCTCCCATCCTCCATCCCATTCTCAAATATCCACCAGCCTGTGCCAAAGCTTGCTTTTTGGACTTTCCTTCCGCCAGTGACCTTGCCATCCGCGTATAAAATAAACAACACTCATCACAAAGTAGTAGGCCGTGAGTTATACGGTTGTGTGATAG
>JBBAJN010000147.1:0-7637 GCA_040404045.1 Chitinophagaceae bacterium | reverse complement strand
CTAAAATTTTTTTAAATTCATGATAATCAACGGATTAGCTGATTGGCCAATTGGCTCATTTACTCATTCATTAGTGTAACTTTCTGATTTTATACAATTAGGTAACCAGCCAATGAATTCTGTAACCTTTTTGCCAACCGTGTAGTCTAATAGTGACATGAGTTCCGTTGATTCAGATATGGAAGTGATCGCCAGGATCCTGAAGGGCGATCAACAGGCATACGCGGAACTCGTGGGCAGGTATCAGCATTTTGTGTTCACACTCGCGCTGAAATACTGTCAGAACCGGGAAGACGCAGAAGAGGTGGCACAGGATATATTTGTTAAGGTGTACCGTTCATTGGCTGATTTTAAGGGTGGTTCCAAGTTCAGCACCTGGTTGTATACCGTCACCTATAATACCAGCGTCACCTTCCTGAGAAAGAAGAAGTTCAGCACCCAGTCGATAGATGATGAAAAAACATTTATTCAGCTGGAAAGCCAGGAATCCTCTTTCTCCGCCAACCTGGTGGAGCAGAAAACCAGGGTCAACCGGGTGAACCAGGCCATAGCACAACTGTCGCCGGACGATGCCCAGATCATCACCCTGTTTTATAATGGTGATCAGACGCTGGAAGAGATTGGCAGGGTGATGGGTATGGAAACCAATACAGTAAAGGTCAGGCTCCATCGGGCCCGGCACAAACTGAAAGAGAAACTTGTAAAAGATTATTCATCAGAGGCGATATGATCGCTGATTTAAACGTCAGTTATGTATTCGAGAGAGCAAATAGAACAGCACATCTGGGACTATATCGATGGATCTTCCACACCGGCCATGAAGGATATGGTTGAGAAGTTACTCCATAGTGATCCGGAATGGAACAAGGTTTATCTTGAACTTAAGGACTTCAATACACTCGTTGGCTCTACAGACCTGATGGAAGCCCCCTCGATGCGGTTTTCGAAAAATGTAATGGAAGAAGTGGCCCGGTACCAGGTGGCCCCTCCAACCCGGTCATATATCAATAAGAAAATCGTTTTTGGCATCGGCGGCTTCTTTGTGCTGTCCATCCTTGCCCTCCTGGTCTCTGGTATTTCCCAGATCGATTTCTCACAACCGGGCAGCAGTGGACTTCCGACGGTAGACCTTAAAAAGTATGAGGTCAACTGGAGCCAGTACCTGAATTCCCCGCTTATGTACATCTTCCTGTTCATGGATGTGATAGCAGGTTTGCTACTGCTGGACAGGTACCTGCGTAGGAATAATGAAAAGCTGCGGGAAACGGCGTAGTTTCTTAACTTAGGTCATGATTCAAGTTGGCCTGATACGTGAAGAAAAAGTTCCAACGGATAACAGGGTGGCCCTGACGCCTGCCCAATGCAAGTGGATACGGAAACACAGCACCCACGTTAATGTAGTGGTTCAATCTTCTGCCGATCGCTGTTTTTCTGATAAGGAATATATTTCTGCCGGCATCCAGGTGAAGGAGGATATGAGCGATTGCGATATCCTTCTGGGGATCAAGGAAGTGCCCTACGATAAGTTGTTGGCCAATAAAACCTACCTGTTCTTTTCCCACACCAAGAAATTGCAACCGGCTAACCAGGCCATGCTGCAATGCATCGTCCAAAAGGGCATAACACTGATCGATTACGAATGCCTGGAGCACGACGACGGTACCCGCATCATCGGGTTCGGATTTTTTGCCGGTATCGTTGGCGCACATAACGGGATCATGGCTTACGGAGAACGTACCGGGCTTTATCACCTGGAAAGGGTATATAAACTAAAGAGCTTTCGTGAGTTGATTCACACCTATTTCGGATTGAAACTTCCCAACATCAAAGTGGCGGTCACCGGCTCAGGTCGGGTAGCCCATGGTGTGCTGGAGATCATGAACCTGATGGGATTCCATGAAGTGGAACCCGATGAATTCCTGGCGCGCGAGTTTTCCTACCCGGTTTATGTGCAGTTGAAAGGCGCAGCATTATATGCCCACAAGGAGAAAGGGACCTACTCGCGCGATGAATTCCACGAGCAGCCCCAGCTTTACAGGTCATTGTTCCAACCCTTTACAAAACAGGCTGATGTCCTCATGAATGGCGTGTACTGGGACCAGTCCATACCACGCCTATTTGAACCCGCCGATATTCGGGATCCCGGTTTCCGTATCTGCACCATTGCCGATATCACGGACGATGCCTATGGCTCAGTACCCATTAACCTGGGAGACCAAAGCATCATCGATCCCGTGTACGGCGTGGACCGGGAGACCCTGCAAAAAACCCTGCCTTACCTGCCCGGTTCCATAGACGTGATGGCTGTTGGCAACCTTCCCAATGAATTACCCCGGGATGCTTCAAGGTATTTTGGTGAACAGCTGATCAAATATGTTTTACCGGAACTTTTTGGCATGGAGAAAGGCAAGGATGCCATTACCAAAGCCACCATCGTCAAACAGGGCGCGCTCACTGAACCCTACCTGTATATGAAAGATTACGCAGGCCTATAGGAACAGGTAATAATCAGCCATCAGGTTGATCATCCCTGGACTGTAGTTTCCATCAGCAGCTTTAATCTCCAGCCATTCATCGACGCAGGATGATGACTGCCTGGTATAGATGACCATGTACCGCGTGAAGGTGTGATTTAGTGTGTGCCTTACCGATAGTGACCTTTTGGGATGTAATCCAGCTGAAGCAGCAAATGTGGACAGTTCATCCTTTCTTACATAAGGAACGATGACCGCAAATTCACCACCGTTGTCCAGTAATGCGCTGGCTGTTGTAAACAGGTCTTCCAGGCTCAGCTTACTGCTGTGCCAGGCCAAGTTCTTCCGCTGGTCAGGGGAGGCCAGTTGGTTTTCATAGAACGGTGGATTGGACAGTACCAGCCCATATGGCCCACGTGCATCCAAGTTCTTTGCATCACCTTCAAATACTTCAAGACGGTCATGCCATTTGCTTTTTGAAATATTCTCCTTCGATTGTTGGAAGCAGTCCGGCTCGATCTCGATGCCATGGATCGCCACGGGATGTTTCTGTGCAAGCATGAGCATCAGCAGGCCCGTTCCTGCGCCGATGTCCAGTACAGGTCCGATGGGTTGCGCCCAGCGTGCCGTCCACGCACCAAAAATGCAGGCGTCCGTGCTTACTTTTTGTGAACAGGATGATTGCCACACGGTAAACTGCTTAAACTCAAAATGATCGTTTGGCAAGTTGGTCGATTTTAACGCGCTTCAGGGGAGATGTCAAGGGATGCAAAATCACCCGCAAGGTACTTGTAATAGGCAGTCATGGCGATCATGGCCGCATTGTCCGTACAATACTCAAACCGGGGTATATAGGTTTTCCAGCCCAGTTTTTCGCCCATGGCCGTGAATGATCTGCGCAGCCCGGAATTGGCGGATACGCCCCCAGCAAGACAGATCTCGCGGATGCCTGTTTGCGTCGAGGCCTTCCTGAGTTTGTTCAGCAGAATGCTGTTGATCCGCTCCTGCACGGAGGCGCAGATATCAGCCAGATTTGTGTCGATAAAACCTGGATCCTTTCGGACGTTCTCCTGGAGGAAATACATGATGGCCGTTTTGATGCCGCTGAAACTGAAATCAAGTCCTTCTATCTGCGGCTCGGGGAATAAATAACGGTGCGGGTCACCCGAAGCTGCGTGTTTGTCGATCAATGGCCCGCCGGGGTAGGGCAGGCCGATCAGTTTGGCAGACTTATCATAAGCCTCGCCGGCTGCATCATCACGCGTTTGGCCAATGACTTCCATGTCAAGGGCGGATCGGCAAAGGACGATCTGCGTATGGCCACCACTTACGGTGAGGCATAAAAAGGGGAAGCGGGGTCTTGGCTCTTCTATTGAGTTGGCCAGCACATGGGCCTGCATATGGTGAACCGCGATAAGGGGTATGTCCAGTGCGAGTGCCATTGATTTGGCCACACCCGCGCCTACCAGAAGCGCTCCAATCAGTCCGGGTGACCGGGTAAAGGCGATGGCATTAAGGTCTTTCACCGTGATCCCCGATTTAGAAAGGGCCGCATCAAGCACAGGAATGATATGCTGCATATGCGCCCGGCTGGCGAGTTCAGGGACTACGCCACCGTATTGTTCATGGACCTGCTGGGTGGTGATGATGTTGGAAACGATCTTGCCATCGGAACATACGGATGCGCTTGTTTCATCGCATGATGTTTCGATGGCAAGAATATGAAGCGGCATAGGCCGCTAAGGTAAGTAGCTTATGTGATTTATCCTGATCAGGGGTTGGCCGTGCGACAGTGAATTTGTTTTGTCGTAGCACACACGAACCTTAGCGCCTGAGGCAAGGACGATATTTTCCTTATCAATATACGGAAAGTAGATTTTTTTGTCTTCCGTTTCGATGTAAAGAAAGAATCCTGTTTCGTCTTTCAACTCTTTGACTTCGCCTGTGATCGCAAGGTCACAATTGAATTCCTCCTTCTCTTTCGAAAAAAGAAAAGCGGCGGATGAAAACAAGACAAGCGCGGCTGCATAAATAAGCTTTAGCATAGGTTTGAAATTGGTGGATTTATTTAAGCCCTGTAAATCAGGGAATTACTTCTAATAGTATAAACGTATGCATTATCAAATTATTGTGGAAAAATTATTTTGACCTGATCGCTACCACCGGATCCATTTTGGAGGCAATAGATGCCGGGATGATCCCTGCCAGGATACCCAGGACCACGCATAGTAGAACGGTGAGCAGGATATTCCCCCAGGAAAGGTAGATATTGAAATTCAATACATTAGTTAAAACAAAGGTCATCGGGAACACGAGCAACAGCCCAATTGTACCCCCGATAATACACAAAAATGCCGATTCCAGGAGGAATTCGCCCATGATGGCTGATTTTTTAGCGCCAATGGCTTTTTTCAGGCCAATGATCGGGGTTCTCTCCCTGACTGATACAAACATGATGTTGGCTACGCCGAAACCACCTACCAGCAGCGAGAGGAATGCAATGAACCACCCGCCAAGGTTGATATTGGCAAACAGGGTATTCATGGATGCGGAACCAGCGGTTACATCGTTCAGCGAAAAATTGTCTTCTTCCTGGGGGCTGAGCCGCCTGACTCCCCTCATAATGCCCTGCAATTCGCCTGTAATGTTATCGAGGGGCACCCCGTCGGCTGCCTGGACCATGATGAATCCGTCAAGCCTGCGGAAGTTTGAAAGTTTCTTACAGAATTCAACACTGACAAGCACGGCATTATCGAAATCCCAGCCTCCGATGAGGCTCTGGCCTTTTTTCTTGGTCACGCCAACCACCTGGGCCCGGTATCTTCCCAATTCTATGGTTTTGCCCACGGCCCGCTCGGGTTTCTCAAACAACTTTATTGCATTTTCATATCCCAGTACCACTACGGACTGACCCTGGTTGAATTCTTTCTGGCTGATATATCTTCCTTCCATCACCTCCACTTCCTGCACCTTGTCAAACGCCTCAGATACCCCAAACCAGCGCACATTTTCCAGCATCGAATTGCCATAACTCACATTGGAACTGTTGAAGCAGGAGTAGGCAACATTTTTTGCGTACATCGAATGTTTCTGGATATACTCGGCCTCCTTCATGGTAGGGGTAGGCCGGGAAGCGAATTTCCACCAGGTATCGGAATTACGACCGCCGAAAGGGAACTTCTGGATGAAGATGGTATTGACCCCCATTTTATTGAGGTCTGTTTTGATGGTATTTTCCAGGCTTCCGGTGGTGGCCTGAACGGAAATGATGCAGAAAATACCTATGGCTATGCCGGACAGGGAAAGGAAAGTCCTGACCTTGTGGTGCCGGAATTCTTCAATGGTCTGCTTTAGGATGTTCCAGATGTAGGAGAGCATCCATAAAAATAAATTATTTGGACCGAATAGCAACTACCGGGTCTAATCTTGCAGCTATAGAGGCGGGAATGATGCCAGCCAAAATTCCGATAGATATGCAAATGAACAGGGCAAGACCAAGGATTTTCATGGAAATGTAAACCGGGAACTGGAATGCCTGGGTGAGGAAAAAGGTCAGGATAAATACCAGGATCAGGCCAATTAGGCCCCCCAGCAGGCAAATAAACGACGATTCCAGCAGGAATTCCGCCAGTATGGTACGCCTCTTGGCTCCGATCGCCTTCTTGAGGCCGATGATGGAGGTCCTTTCCCGCACCGTTACAAACATGATATTGGCAATGCTGAATGCACCCACGATCAGACTGAGCAGCCCGATGAACCAGCCGCCCATACTCACGGAGGCAAAAAATCCGCTGACCGACTTGCTGAAATCACTCACCGAGTTCAGGGTGAAGTTGTCTGCATCTTTTGGTCCCAGCCGCCGGATATTCCTCACTTTTCCCTTCAGTTCATCCCTGAATGCTTCCACATCCAGCTCAGGCCGGGCCTGCGCCATGATGACCGGGCTCGAATATTTCTCAGTGAACAACAAGCGGAAGCTCTGGTAGGGAATGATCACACACCGATCGAAATTCCACCCGCCAATAAAACTCTGGCCCTGTTTCTTGATCACACCGATGACGGTCCCCTTGCGATTCTTCATTTTTACAGGCTTGCCCACGGCGTTTTCCGCCTTTCCAAAAAGCACCTCGGCATTTTCATAACCCATCACCACGTTAGAGGTGCCTTTCTCCATTTCGGTGCTGGAGAAATATCTCCCGGCGGCCAGTTCAAATGGTTGGATATTGATAAAATCCTCGGTAGGGCCGTAGAAGTCAACGCGTTCAATCAGGCTGTTACCTGCTTCAAGATTGGCCCGGGCGTCCAGAACAAAACTGATCTTGTCCACCAACGGGGTACTTTGTTTTAGAAGTAGCATCTCGTCATACTTCGGTTCGGGCCTGTTCACATATTTCCACCAGGGATAGTCAGGCCCTCCGGAATAATCCCATTTATCAATATAGATCGTATTGCTTCCGAGTGCCTTGATGTCTTTCTGGATGTTCTGTTCCAGGCTGCTTACAGTGGCCAGCACGCCGATGATGCAGAAAATGCCGAATGTTACACCTAGCAGGGAAAGAGTGGTCCTAAGCTTGTTATTCTTCAGTTCCAGGAACGCCAGTCTGAGGCTATTGCCCAATATCTCAAACAACCTTTGCATGCTCCGAAATTAAGGAGCATTCGGGCAGTATCGGGACGTCAAAGTATGAACGGAGAAATGCAAATGTCAAGGCGTGAATTTACGGGATGGAGCTATTATTTCATCACCCGTTTTTTAATCATGCCACCTTTGGTATCCCTGATGGAATGCATCACCGTAAACGCGTTCGGGTCTATGGTATCCAATTCAGTCTGCAGTTTCGCGATCTCGAGCCTCGTGATTACCGTATAGACGATCTCCTGGTCGTATTTTTTGAGCCCGCCTTTCCCATAACCGCCTGAGCCCTTATAGAGTGTGACGCCGCGCCCCATTTTCTTGATGATCATGTTGCTGATCTCATCAGATTTTGGGGAGATGATGGTCACCCCAGTATATTCTTCAATACCCTCGATGACGAAATCTACTGTTTTAGAAGCAGCCAGGTAAGTGAGTATCGCATAGAGTGCTGTCTCAATTCCCAGCAAATACGCCGCAAAAGAGAATATGATGACATTGAAGATCAGGATCACGTCGCCAATGGTGAG
>JBBAJN010000146.1:0-7711 GCA_040404045.1 Chitinophagaceae bacterium | reverse complement strand
CAGGAATAATGATACCGCCAGCTGTTTTCTCCTCAGCAGGCGCTGCTTGCACGATCACCCTGTCGTGAAGGGGGGTGATGTTTAAGTTCGACTTCTTAGCCATAGCGTAAGATTTTTTTTAAATTGATTGGTAGTTGAAATTAATGCCGTTATCTCCGGATAACAGGCTGGCAAATGTAAACGAATATTGTACCATTTGTTAAAACCGGGAAAACTTGGCAGAAATATGGCTTTTTCGGAGCAAAACGGTTTAGAGTTGGCAGAAAAACGATTTTCGGGGTATGCCATTTTTTCATACATGAATGGGAATCCCTGCCTGTTTTCGCATTATCTTTGCGGCCGAATAAGCTCTTTCCGGTATGATAAGCAGAAGAAACATCAGGGTTAAGGTTATGCAGACGATTTATGCAGTTGAGAATACGGAACCCGTTATCAACCAGCAGCAGGCTCTCAGTATACTGGAAAAACACCTGGAGCAGTCAAGGCAGTTGTTCACATACCTGGTCTATTTCCTCACGGAAGTTGCCCGCTATGCCGAAACGGACGCCCGGCTTAAAGCCTCAAAACACCTTCCCTCTGCCGAAGACCTCAATATAAATATAAAGCTGGCGGGGAATCAACTGATTTGGCAGATCCTGGAGGATAAGGAGTACCAGCAGGCGTTGAAGGATTTCCGTGTGGAACCCCTGCTGGACAAAGACCTCGTGAGGAAGTTCTACCAACGTCTGACAGACACCCAGGAATACCGGATATACATCAACATGCTTTCCCGGGAGAAAAAGGACGAAAAGAAGATACTTGAGTTCATTTTCACGGATCTGCTCCTGCCGGACGATAACTTCATCTCCCACCTGGAGGAGCTGTTCATGCAGTGGGACGATGATGCGGAAATGATGAACCTGATGATGCTGAATTTCCTTCAGAAGCCAAGCACCTACCATTTCATGGAGCTGGTCAGCAAGGAAAAAAGGGATTTTGCCCGTAAACTCGTCTCCACCGTTATGGATAAAAAGGACTATTGCATGGAGCTGATCGTTCCTAAGCTGAAGAACTGGGACGCCGAGCGTATAGCCATCCTTGACATGATCCTGATGCGCATGGGTGCCTGCGAATTCCTGTATTTTGAAACCATTCCCGCCAAAGTGACCCTGAACGAATATATTGACCTGGCCAAGGATTACAGCACCCCGCAGAGTGGCCATTTTGTGAACGGGATACTGGATAACATTCACAAGGAGTTGTCGGTGGCCGACAAACTGCAGAAAGTGGATTACAAAAAACAGTAGTTTTGTCGTGATGAGAATATCCCTGCTCATATTGTCAGCCGGCCTTTTTTTTGCCTGCAGTAACCAGGACAGGAAATTATCCCCCAGCAGCGCGCTAACCCAGACAACCGGGGTGACTACCATCCAGTGGCTGGATTCCATGCGAGAGATCGGCGATGTGCCCGAAGGCGAGAAAGTTGAGACCCAGTTCCGTTTCATAAATACCGGCAATAGCCCACTGGTGATCAGTAATGTTGAGGCATCCTGTGGTTGCACCGTTCCTGAAAAACCATCAGAGCCCATTCTGCCTGGTGAGGAAGGAAGGATCAAAGCCGTATTTGACAGCAAGGGCAGGCCCGGCCAGAACATCAAAGAGCTCAGAATCTACGCCAATACTACGGAAACCATGCACACGGTCACCTTCGTCGTTAACGTAAAGAACCAACAATAAACTTCTAAACCAATAATGAGTATGATACATTTATTACAAGCCTCCCCCAATGCCGGAATGATGCAGTTGCTGCTTCTCGGAGGTATGATCCTTGTTTTCTATTTTTTCATGATCAGGCCCCAGGCCCAAAAGGCTAAAAAGGCAAAGACCTTCCAGGACAGCCTGCAGAAAGGTGATAAAATCGTTACCATTGCCGGAATTCACGGCTCAGTGAATAAAGTGAATGAAGATGGCACTATCCAACTGGAGGTCAGCCCAGGCACATATCTGAAGATCGAAAAATCTGCGATCAGCATGGAATGGAGCCAGCAACAAAACGCCCCGGTTGCCGCTAAATAATCGAACCTATCAACTATCCCGGCCCCCAGGCCGGGATCTTTTTTAAAGCCCATGCCTATACGAGTTGGTCTAACAGGCGGAATTGGATCAGGCAAGTCAATGGTTGCACGGATCTTTGAAAACCTCGGCATACCCGTCTATTATGCCGATGCCGCAGCCAAAAGATTACAGCAGACAGACCCTGCGCTGAAAACCCTCATCGTCCGCCATTTTGGAGAGGATGCCTATGTGGACGGCGAACTCAACCGCCAATACATCGCCAAGCTCGTTTTTGCTGACCCCCACAAGCTTGATCTCCTGAATTCGCTGGTGCATCCGGCCACCTTAAAAGACGCTGAACAATGGCTCAATGCACAATCAACGCACTACGCGATCAAGGAAGCAGCTCTCATATTTGAAAGCGGTTCCCACCGCGACCTGGACTTTGTTATCGGTGTTTTTGCCCCCGAATCGCTCCGCATTAGTCGGGTGATGCAAAGGGACCATGTATCGGCAGAGGAGGTAGAGCGTCGTATGAACCGGCAGGTATCGGACCGGATCAAGTCAAGGCTTTGCGACTTCGTAATCCATAATGATGAAACCCAACTCGTCATCCCCCAGGTACTCAAGGTCCATGAGACCCTGTTGAACACTACCCTACCCGGCAGATCATGATACCAACCATCGCCGATCATATCCTGGTCATCATACTCGGACTCGTACTGCCGTTTTTTTCGGGTGTGCGTGGCAGTGAGCAACTGGGCAAGATGCACTTTAATGAATACACGCGGAGGAGATTCTACCTCTCCAACAGCCTGGTGCTCTGGGTCATCAGCCTGATGGTGATGGCTATCTGGTACTGGAACAATCGCTCATTCCAGCTGATGGGATTCAGGTGGCCGGAAGCCGGATGGATGGCAGTCATGCTGAGTGCGCTGATGGGGCTACTCTATGTTGTGGATGTGCTTTACTCCGTCTTCTCTAAAACAGAGCTTCAGAAAACCCAGGAACAATGGGAATCCAGTGTCCCTTTCCTTCCCGAAGCATACCGCGAACTCCCGGCCTACACGGTGATGTGCATTACCGCGGGAGTATGTGAAGAGATCCTTTACAGGGGGTTCCTGGTAAATTATTTTATAGACCCTATGAAGGACGGATTCCCCTGGATGGCCGCTATATTTCCCTCTGTGCTGTTCAGCATCGCCCATTTCTACCAGGGCTATAAAGCCATGTTCAAGATCTTCCTGCTGTCGCTCCTGTTCGGGCTCATCTTTATCTTCTCCAGGTCGCTCTTGTTTGTGGTGATCATCCATTTCCTGATCGATCTCACCGGTGGCATACTGGCCATTGCCATCAGAAAAAAAAGTTCCGCAGCCGATCACGAGGCTCGGCTATAAAAAAAGCGGCACCCTGGTACCGCTTCCCTTGATATCCGATCACAATCATTAATGCAGTTTAGCCAGCGCAGCACTGATCCGCTTCAACGCCTCTTCGATCTTTTCCATGCTGTTTGCAAAGGAGATCCGGATACAGTCGGGTTCACCAAAAGCACGCCCGGTCACCGTTGATACGTGGGCATTGTTCAACAGGTACATGCAAAGGTCATCTGCATCGTTGATCTGGTTGGTACCGTCCGTCTTCCCAAAATACTTTTTAACAACGGGGAATACATAAAATGCGCCGTCCGGGGATGCGCATTCCACATCCGGGATAGCTGCAAGAAGGGAAAGCATTTTCTCTCTGCGTTTACCGAATTCCACATTCATTTCGTAGGTAGGCTTCATATCACCCAGGAGTGCAACAATGGCAGCCCTTTGGGTAACGGCATTGGTACCGCTGGTAATCTGGCCCTGCAATTTTTCGCAACCTTTTGCAACATGTGCGGGAGCTGCGATATAGCCCAGGCGATAACCTGTCATAGCGTAGCCTTTACTCAGACCGTTGATGATAATAACCCTGTCCTTCACCTCATCGAACTGGGCAATGCTCTCATGCTTGCCAATGAAATTGATGTATTCATAAATCTCATCGGACAGGATATATACGTTGGGGTATTTCACCAGCACTTTCACCAGGCCTTCCAGTTCTTCTTTTGTATACACTGAACCACTTGGGTTGCAGGGTGAGGAATACATAAATAGCGTGGTCTTGGGTGTCAGCGATGCTTCCAGTTCTTCAGGAGTGATCTTATAGCCATTTTCGATCTTCGTTCTAACAAGCACTGGGACACCTTCGCCGAGCTTGACGATCTCTGAATAGGTCACCCAGAATGGAGTTGGGATCACTACTTCGTCTCCAGGACTTACCACAGCCCATACGGCATTGGCCAGGCTTTGCTTGGCACCTGTGGACACTACGATGTTCTCCGGTTTATAGTCTAGGTCATTGTCCCTTTTCAATTTAACACAAACGGCCTCCCTGAGATCTGGATAACCAGCTACAGGAGGATAATGGCTCCAGTTGTCATCAATGGCTTTTTTGGCAGCATCCTTAATGTGCTGGGGGGTGTCGAAATCCGGCTCACCCAGGCTCAGGTCGATCACATCTACGCCCTGGCTACGCAGCTCGCGGCCCAGTTTGGCCATTTTCAGGGTCTCGGGTTCATTAAAAAGCTGAAGACGGGAAGAAAGGTTCATGATCATGATTCTGGTTCAAAAATTAAAATGCAAAAATACTTGAAAACCGTATTCAAAATCTGTAATCGAAATTGAATTCGCTCAGATCTGGTTTATACTCACGGACCCTGTTCAGCTCGTGCGCATAAATGCGTTCGCCAAGGTATTTCATGAAAGGGAAACCGACCTCATCGTAATCGTATTTGTCGTCGTTCAGTATGCCGTCGCGGTTGCAATAAATGACGGCGCTGAGCATGAACTCCACGCCTTTGTCAAAATCTGCCACATAGGCGATGTCCAGCAGGAAACCATAAGCATCCCCTACTTTGTTGAAAATCCTGAGACCCGGTATCAGGGCTGCATTTTTCTCTGCACCGTAGAGCAGAAACTTACAATACGCGGGATAATACTCCGGCAGTTGGTATTGGGGAATGCCAGACTCGCCGGGGTAGGCCGACATATACTTCCTGACCATGTTCAACACACTGTCAGGCACCTCGAACCTGCTATCGGCAGGCACCTGCCCGGGAAACATGATCGATTTCAGCACCTGGTGCAGGGAAGAAAGGCTGATCCGGTTGCGCGCGGAAAAATCCATCGGCCCCGTGACCAGTTGTCCTCCTGACATATAACCCTTGCCCAACAGGTCTTTCCGTAGAAAAAAGGGTTTACTGTTGTAGGCTCCCGGTTGCTCATAGACCTTATTGCCGGAACGATCGTAAAAACTGACCGGGTTGGTCCTCCGGTTTTCGGCCTCCGTCAGGGACACCTGCAAACGGTGGATGATCTCCGCCTCGGGATACCCCTTCTGCCTCAGGCCCTCATTCAAGCCTTGCTGGCCCAGAAATTCATACAGGCGGTTATGGGCATCGTTGTCGCTGACCAGGAATATCTTTTTTACGTATTGGTCCACTGACGGCTTACCATTCAGGGCGGTTGGATCGTTGAATACGCCAGTTTGCCGGCCATGGTCCCAGCCCGTGATCATGGTGGCGTCATGGTCCAGGCCCCGGATACCTAACCGGTGGAGTTTTTCAAGAGCCAGCATGGCCGTGGGCATCTTTACTGTGGAGGCAGGGTAGAAATACCTGGCGGGATTCACATTGAAGAAGAAATCCCGGAAAACCGGCTGATTGTGCTGGTCCCGGTCGATCCGGGTGTAGATCACCTGGATCATGAGGGAGTCCTTTTGCTCGAGGAAGGACCGTAGCCTGCTGTCTTCCAGGAGCAACTGTTCAAACTGGTCCGTAGTCACGGTTTCGGACATTACCTTGCCCCGGGGTGATACATTGTATTTCATGTGTTTGGCTGGTGAGCAGGACAGTACCAACAGCGTCAGTAAGAACAGGGAAACTGCCTGATTTTTCAACATGCCACAAAATAAATAAAACCCTTGTTTCCCGGCGTTTTTCCCCTATGATTGATCATTAAAAACACTATCTTTGCCGCCCTGCCCAAAAAGCGGCAGAATAGAAAATAACCGACATATGCAACTGAAAGGTTTGATACGATTTTTTGCTGTCGCACTGATATTGATCTCGCTGTACCAGCTCCATTTTACACTGGTGGTACGCAACCATGAAAATTCCATGGAAAAAAAGGCGAAATCATACGTATCTGCGAACTACGGCACCTCTACTCCTGAAGTAAAAGATTTTGAGTTCAAAAAGAAGCTCCGCAGGCTGTTGGACAGCACCCGTGAGAAGACCGTAACTTATGGTCTGACCGGGGCGATCACTTATCAAAAAGCAAAAGAGCAGGAACTGAACCTGGGTCTCGACCTGCAGGGTGGTATGAGTGTCACGCTGGAAGTGGAACTGGAAGGCCTGATGAAGACCCTTGCAAACAACGGCAAGGATCCCGGCCTGAACAAAGCCATCCAGACAGCAACGCAAAGAAAAGCAAACAGTGATGCCGATTATATCACTTTGTTCGCCGCGGCATACAAAGAACAGAATCCGCAGGGAAGGCTTGCTTCTGTTTTTGCCGGTCCCGGTAAGAATATAAAGATCGAAGACACTGACGACCAGGTGTTGACCAAGATCAGGGCTTCTGCAGAAGGCGCCATTGCCAATACCTTCAATGTACTTCAAAAGCGTATTGATCAGTTCGGTGTTGCGCAGCCCAATATCACACTCGATAAGAACAAGGGCATCATTACTGTGGAACTCCCCGGAGTAAAGGACGATCCTGAAAGGGTTCGTAAATACCTGCAGGCAACGGCCAACCTCCAGTTCTGGGAAGTGTATAATATCGGCGAACTGGACAAGCCCTTCACCGACGCTGAAAAAGCGCTGCAGGATTATTACAGCGGCGTGAAAGAAACACCGGCCGCAGATACTACTACTGCTGCTGCTACTCCCACAAACACGGATACCACCAAAGCCGTGACCATTGGTGACCTGGCAAAAACAGATACCACTAAAAAAGCAACAGCGGACGTTAAGAACGTTAATTCGCTGTTCAAATACCTGCAGCCTGTTCCGCCGCAGCAGGGCGAAGGCGGAAGGATGTCGTTCGCACCTTATATCGGGTTCGTACGAACCTCTGATACTTCCGCCCTTAGCGATTACCTCGCGCTTGAAGTGGTCAGGAACCAGTTTCCGGGCAATCTGATCTTCGCGTACGGTGTTCCTGAGCGGAATGAAAAAGGCATCAAAAACGATTTCCTCCCTTTTTACGCATTGAAAACCGTAGAGGGTTCCGACAAAGCGAAACTGGAAGGCGACGGCGTTCAGACCGCCACCCAGGATTATGACGATCGCGCAAGGCCTGCGATCAAAATGATCATGACCAAGCAGGGCGAGCGTACCTGGGGTCAGATGACCACAGACAATGTTGGCAAACCCATTGCCATCGTTCTGGACAATATCGTTTACTCCGCTCCCAATGTGATCAATCCCATTACCGGCGGCACATCTGAGATCAGTGGTAATTTCACTATTGAAGAAGCGCAGGATCTGGCTAATATCCTCCAGTCGGGCAAGTTGCCTGCCCCTGCAAAGATCGTTCAGGAGCAGGTGGTTGGTCCAACCCTTGGAGCCGAAGCCGTTAAAGGCGGA
>JBBAJN010000145.1:0-7864 GCA_040404045.1 Chitinophagaceae bacterium | reverse complement strand
AAGGTCCATGTTCCTGTTAAGTTCCACGTTGATCTCTGAGGACAGGTAGCCTACAAAACTGGTGACTAAAGTATAGTTCCCCTCAGGAAGGGTGATGGAGTAAAACCCGTATTGGTTGGAACTGACGCCTTTTCCCTGCGACTTCACCGTAATGGATGCGCCGATCAGGGTCTCACGACTCAGGGAATCCTTTATATAACCGCTGATGGTATACCGGGTCTGGCTTTGAGATACCGAGCAGGTAAGCAGTAGTAAAAAAATGAGGGTACCTTCCAGTAAACGCATCCGTTCTATTTGCTAAAGGCCAGTGAATCTTTAACTTCCCCGCAATGCAACATGCCTGAGACGTATTTAGGATGCTTTTTTCCAAGATAGGGATTAACGATCTCGCGGTCATTACTCAGCCAGAACGCCGCTTCGTTATCGTTGAAGGCCATTGGGCACATCTGGTGGTATACTACGGCCTCATTGTACTGAACAGCCTGCAACATCGTATACATGTTCTCAGAGATTATTGAAAACGACCTTTTCTTTTCCACCAGGTCTTTTTTGCTGACCAGTGCCACCGCTTCTGTGGCGATACTGCCGGCAAAATTCTTCAGGGTTGTTGCCAATGCCGAATCGGATATCCCTTCCGTCCTGATGCTGTCTGACGCCGCATTGAGCGATGTAGCGGCAATATTCGCAGCTGCGGTATCGTATTCAACCAAGGCATCCTTCAGCTGGTAATAGGCTGCCAGCAGCCTGGAGATGGAACTCTTTGAAGCACCATCCACTGACACAGTCACCGGCTCAGTCTCGCTTTTCAGGGCTACTTCTTTATCTGCCTGCCTACCTCCGGAACATGCGGCCAGAAACACCATGACCGCTATCGCTGCAAAAGATCTCATCATATCAGAATTAGGCAGCAAAGATAGCATTATAAACGTTCTTCCATATTGTTGTAAGTTTGCACCCGGTTAAAAATCATAAAGATGCTGGCAGGGTTGCAGGATGTTACATTTGAATTTGGCTCAAGGGTGATTTTGGAAGATGCCACATGGCATATCCAGCCCAACGAGCGTATTGGACTTATTGGCTATAACGGGACCGGTAAATCGACCCTGCTGAAGCTGCTCAATGGGGAGTATACTCCCTCAAAAGGTTCCATTGAAAAAAGCAGGGGCATGCGCATCGGTTTCCTGCACCAGGACCTGCTGAGTTTTGACACCAATGGCTCGATCCTGTCTGTTGCGCTGGGTGCATTTGAAGAAGTACTGAAACTGGAAGCAGAGATCGAGGCCCTGGGCAAGGAACTGGAGCATGAGCAGGACGATAAAAAACTTGAACTTTACACGGATAAACTGCATGAACTGGAACTGGCTGGCGGCTATACCATCCATCACAGGACGGAGGAAGTGCTGCAGGGACTTGGGTTTTCTAATTCCGATCTGCAGCGCCCCTACAAGGAGTTCAGCGGAGGTTGGCGGATGCGGGTGTTGCTGGCGAAGATGATCTTACAGCAACCAGACCTGTTACTCCTCGATGAGCCTACCAACCACCTTGACCTGCCCTCGATCGAATGGCTGGAGAAATACCTGCAACATTACCAGGGAACCGTGGTGATCGTGAGTCACGATAAATATTTCCTGAACAGGATGGTAACCAAGATCGTGGAAGTTTACCAGCAACAGTTGCACCTGTACACCGGCAATTATGATTACTACGAAAAGGAGAAAGCCCTGCGGATTGAATTGCAGCAGCGGGCATTTGAGAACCAGCAGGATTTCATTCGCCAGCAGGAACGGTTCATAGAAAGGTTCAAGGCCAAGGCCTCCAAAGCGGCGCAGGCACAGAGTGTGGCGAAAAGACTGGAAAAACTGGAGCGCATCGAAGATGCTTTCCTCGAGCGCCCAAGCATCAGGATCAACTTCCAGGTTGATAAAACACCGGGGCGGGTGTTGTGCACGTTGAAAGACGTATCGAAGTCGTACGGCGCAGTTCGTATCCTTGAGCACACGGCGGCGGAGATCGATCGTGGCGACAAGATCGCGCTCATTGGTGCAAACGGAAAAGGAAAATCAACACTGCTTCGAATCGTTGCCGGTAAGGAAAGCTTTGAAGGCGATCGTGTGTGGGGGCATAACGTGCAGGAGAGTTTTTATGCGCAGCACCAGTTGGAGGCTTTAAATGTAAATTATACTATCCTTGAGGAGATGCTGCATTGCGGCAGCCAAAAAACCGAATTGGAACTGAGAACGCTGCTCGGGTGTTTTTTATTCAGCGGTGACGACGCAGACAAACGCATCAAGGTGTTAAGCGGAGGGGAAAAAGCGCGGGTAGCCCTGGCGAAAACCATCGTCAGCAAGGCGAATTTCCTCATGCTCGACGAGCCTACCAACCACCTCGACCTGCATTCGGTTGAATTGCTGATTGAAGCGTTGAACAAGTATGAGGGAAGTTTGATCCTCGTGAGTCATGACAGGTATTTCATCTCCAAAACAGCCAATAAGATCTGGGAGATCGCAGATGGGGAGATCAAGGAATTCAAGGGTACCTATGATGAGTGGGTGGAATGGAACCAACGCATGAAATCGAAACAGCAGGCACCCGTGGCTGCAGCGCAGGTTGAGAAAAAACCTAAGGAAGAAAAAAAGCGTGAGCCCATTGACACGGCGAAGCAGAAAGAGCAGAAAAAATTGCAAAAACAGTTTTCCGATGTAGAACTACTGGTCGCCGATCTCCAAAAGAAAAAAGCAGATGGCGAGTCGGCCCTGGCCGATCCCGCCATCTACTCCGATAAAGTCAAGTTCCAGGACGCTGAAAGAAATTACCAGACCGTCATTTCAAAACTCAAGACCGCTGAGGCCGAATACGAAAAGCTGTTTGAAGCGATGATGAAATTTGAGAATTAGATATCGATCTTCTTCCATTTTCCCTGCCGGAATTTGAACCAGGAGATGATGGTGATCAATGTTTCAGCAGCGGGAATGGCCACGAACACACCCACTGGTCCCCAGCCCAATGTTTTTGACAGCAGCCAGGCCAGTGGGATCTGAAAACCCCAGAATCCGATCAGGTTGATATAGGTAGGCGTTCTGGTATCCCCTGCACCATTAAAGGCATTCATCATTACCATACCGAGCCCATAGAAAACATACCCGGAAGCAATGATGCGCATCGCCAGTACGGCATAATCGCTCACCATGGGGTCTTGTGTGAAAAATGCCACAATGGGTTCAGCAAACACCAGGAAAAGCATAGACACGAAGAGCATGAAAATAGCATTGTATTTGGCAGTGATCCTCACCGATGCTTCTGCCCTTTCAGGATTTTTTGCTCCCAGGTTTTGTCCAACTAAAGTAGCCGCCGCATTGCTCATGCCCCAGGCCGGCAGGATAAAAAACATCACAATGCGGATGGCCACCTGATAGCCGGCGGAGGCCTCACTCTGCCCGGTTTGAACCACTAAACTGGCCAAAACGATCCAGCTTCCTGAACCGATCACAAATTGAAGGATGCCTGGCACGGCTATGCTGACGACGGTTTTGATCAGCTTAAGATCTGGCAGGAAATGCCGGAGCTTGAGTCTAATGGTATTATCGCCCCTGAACAAATGAAACAGCTGGTAGGCAACACCTACGCCACGGCCGATAGTAGTAGCCATGGCAGCGCCGGTTACACCAAAAGCCGGGATGGGGCCCCATCCGCGGATGAGTATCGGGCAGAGGATAATGTTACAGATATTGGCGATCCAAAGGGATCTCATGGCCATCATGGCATCCCCAGCGCCGCGAAAAATACCGTTGATGAGAAACAGCAGCATGATCACCAGGCTGCCCGCCATCATGATGCGCGTATAGTTAACACCTTCCTTTACCGCGTCCTCTTCAGCGCCCATCAGCCTTAAAATATCGCCTGCATAGATAAACCCCGGAATGCTGATCACCATGGTGACTAACACAGAAAGCAGGATCGCTTGTGCCCCGGAACGTGCAGCAGCTTCGGTATCTTTCTCGCCGATCCTCCTGGCCACCATGGCCGTAGCAGCCATGCTGATGCCTATCGCCAGTGAGTAAATAATGGTGATCACCGATTCGGTGAGACCCACCGTGGAAGTGGCATGTTTACCAAGGTGGCTTACGAAATAAATGTCAACCAGGGCAAAAACACTTTCCATGCTCATTTCAAGCATCATGGGTATGGCGAGTAATATCACCGCCGCACGCAAGCTGCCCTGGGTATAATCATGCTCTTCTCCCTTCAGAGAACGCATGATGAGTGTATAGAATGAATAAATCTTTTCCTTTATTGTAATGGATGTCATATGAAGTTCTTGATCAATAAAAAAATGACGAGGGTGCCCTCGTGCGAAAGACTTGAGCATTAAGCCCTCAGAAAAAAGATTGGTCGGGGGACCTATAGAACATTCATATTCGGGAATTGACGGAGTAAAAATAGGGTTTCTCTTTTTCAGAACCACCATATCAAGGGATGATTCTTTTTACATGGGCCGGGAGTTATGGGAAATAAAACTAATGTCAGAAATTGAAAGTATAGCGCAAGAGGCGTATTTTCCATGTCTAATGATTAGTACATGACCCAATTGCCTTCCCAATCCACTACCTCTCCTATCCACCGTTCCCTGGTGATCCTTGCGTTGGCTGCCCTTGCGCTTTACGGGTATTTTGGGATCGTTGCCAGGGAAAACTGGGCCGGGTGGTTATTGATGTTGTCGTTCATAAGCCTTGCCTTTGCCTTTAGAGGTTACCCTTCACTCAAGGGGTATTCATATACCGTAACGATTTTTGCCGCTGCAAGTGTAGCACTATATTACCCCCAGTATTTTTCCACCTGGAACGGATTTAAACTCTCCGTTCTGATCAAGCCCCTGATCATGCTGATCATGTTTGGTATGGGAACATCCATGAGTCTGAAAGATTTCACGGGTGTGATCAAAACGCCCAAAGGTGTGATCCTGGGTGTGGTCAGTCACTTCATCATCATGCCCACGCTTGGCTTCACACTGGCGCATCTCAGCGGATTGCCACTTGAGGTAGCTGCAGGATTGATCCTGATCGGCTGTTCGCCAAACGGTCTGGCGTCGAATGTCATCTCGTACCTGGCCAAGGCCAACCTGGCCCTGTCGGTGACCATTACGGCCATTTCCACGCTGCTTGCGCCCTTTGTTACTCCGTTCCTGATGAAGATCCTGGCGGGCGCCTTTGTAGAGATCGATCCATTCAAAATGATGGAGGAGATCTTTATGATGGTGATCATTCCCATAGGGGCTGGCATCATATTCAATAAATTGTTACATGGCCGCTCGCAGTGGCTCGACAAAGCCATGCCACTGGTATCCATGTTCGGCATAGCCTTTATCATCACCATCATCACAGCCGCTGGCCGTGATAACCTGATATCAGGCGCACTGGTACTGATCCCCCTTGTACTGATCCACAACGTATTTGGATACCTGCTCGGATACTGGTCAGGCCGTCTTTTCAAAATGCCGGAGCGCGATTGCAGGACCATTGCCATTGAAGTAGGCATGCAAAATGGGGGGCTGGCATCCGCGTTGGCGAACCAAATGGGGAAGGCGGCAACCATGGGGCTGGCACCGGCCGTGTTCGGTCCGTTGATGAATGTCACCGGATCGATCCTGGCTTCCTACTGGCAAAAGAAACCGATCAGGAATGCTGATGGAACCATTGTGGTGGTTGACGAAAAGGAACTGGAAGAAACGAGACATTAAGAACTTTGAATCATTGTTGGCATGAAGATCCATGAGAGAAAGCTGCTTTATGTAATACTGCCGGTGATGGCATTGATCGGTGCAGGAGCCTGGTATTTTGTAAAGGATGGCGAGCCGGCCAATGCCGATGTATTACCCGATACTGTTGATTATAATTTTCATATCCGGCCGATCTTATCAGACCGTTGCTTCAAATGTCATGGTCCTGATGGGAAAAAACGTGAAGCCGATCTGAGGTTGGATACGGAAGAAGGGGCATATGCGGCGTTGAAGGATGACCCCAAAGGCCATGTCATTGTTCCCGGTGATCCCCTTCGTTCAGATCTTTATTTGCGGGTAGCCAGCACGGATACCAGTTACCTGATGCCACCCCCATCGTCCAATCTGGCGCTATCGGCATATGAAGTAAAGCTGATCGAGAAATGGATCAAACAGGGCGCGAAGTATAAAAAGCACTGGGCCTTCATTAAACCCGAGCGCCCAAAACTTCCTCAGGTCAGCAACGAGGATTGGCCCAGGAATGAGATCGATCGTTTCGTACTGGCTGCCATGGAAGAGCGGGGTTTCAAACCTAATGAGGAAGCCGACAAGGAACGCCTGCTTAAGCGGGTGAGCCTCGACATTACGGGACTGCCGCCTTCACTGGATATGCAGGACAGGTTCCTGAACGACAAATCACCGGCGGCCTATGAAAAAATGGTTGACGAACTGCTCGCATCCAAAAACTATGGGGAGAAGATGGCCGCGTCCTGGCTGGATGTAGCCAGGTTTGCCGACAGCCATGGCTACCAGGATGATAATTTGAGGACGATGTGGCCCTGGCGCGACTGGGTGATCCATGCGTTCAACGAAAATTATTCCTACAAAAAATTCGTGCAGTGGCAGTTGGCCGGGGACCAGTATGAAAACCCGTCCATAGAGATGCTTCTCGCTACCGGATTTAACAGGAACCATAAGATCACGCAGGAAGGTGGTGTCATACCTGAGGAGTACAGAATAGAATATGTGACGGACAGGACCAACACATTTGGAAAAGCATTTCTGGCGTTGACGTTGGAATGTTCAAAATGCCACGACCATAAATACGACCCTATTTCCCAAAAAGAGTATTTTGGAACTTTTGCATTCTTCAACCAGGTTGACGAGAAAGGATTGCTGGGAGATTTTTCATCGCGGGGCGATCCGCCAAACATGAAGATCACCAACCGGATGGTGGATTCGGTGCTTAGGTTCATCAACAAGAAAGATACTGCGGCGGTGACTGTCATGGTAATGAAGGATACTGCTGCCGGCAGGCTCACCCGATTACTCAAAAGAGGGGCTTACGATCAGCCTGCGGATACGGTAATGAACAGCACACCTGAGGCCGTGTTGAAGTTTGACAGTACGAAATATCCAAATAACAGGTATGGGCTTGCCCAGTGGATGTTCAGCAATGAGAACCCGCTGACGGCAAGGGTTTATGTGAACAGGATCTGGCTGCAGTTTTTGGGAAGGGGTATTGTTAAAACGGCGGCTGATTTTGGTGTGCAGGGAGAACTTCCATCGCACCCGGCGTTATTGGATTGGCTGGCGGTTGACTTTGCAGAAAATGGCTGGGATATCAAGCGGCTGATCAAACAGATCGTTATGTCAGCCACCTATCGGCAGTCGTCCGAAGTAAATGAACATAAGATCACCCATGATCCGGAGAATGTGTGGCTTTCCCGTTATTCCCGGAAACGTTTAGCATCTGAGGAGCAACGGGACCTGGTATTGGCGAGCAGTGGTTTGCTGGTCAGGGAGATCGGCGGACCCAGTGTTAAGACCTACCAGCCCAAAGGCTTGTGGGAGTCAGCCACCTCGGGCCGCGGAGAACTGGTGACCTATGTGCAGGATCATGGGGAAGATTTATACCGGAGAACGCTCTATTCTTTCATTAAGAGAACGCTGCCCCCTCCTGCCCTGCTGGTCTTTGATGCCAGCAACCGGGATCAGTGCGAAGTGGTGCGTACGCAGACGAGTACACCGCTGCAGGCGCTGGTGCTGTTAAATGATCCGCAGGTGCTGGAAGCATCGCGGGTGTTGGCGGAAAAATACGCGGGTGAGAAAAAAACGGATGACCAGAAGATCAGTGACATATTCAGGTTG
>JBBAJN010000144.1:5859-7868 GCA_040404045.1 Chitinophagaceae bacterium | reverse complement strand
TGGGAAAAAAGGTCGCGGGTGGATATTCCCTCATGTAGTTTGCCGGACCGAATTGTCCCGTATCCGCACAAGGGGTGTAGTGATGTCAACCCGCTTGGAGATGTTCAACAAATGCCACAGTTGCACCGATCAATACGCCGATCGAGAATAGGATCACCCAGTGCCTGTCTATGAAAGCGGTGACTTCGGTTAATACGGTTTTCATCATACCCGCGTTTTTATTCGTTTTTAAGAATCCGAGCGTTTATTTTGGTCAGCATGCCTTCTTTAATGCCAATGATATGTTCTATTTGCTGCTCATGTTTGAAGACCAGTACCTGTGGGAAAATATCCGGCTTCTTTTTTAACCTGTATCCAAGAGTGACATTTGAGAAACTGGGATAGTTCTCTATGATCTTGTCCATGTATTTTGTCAGACTGTCTTTTGGCTGGTCCATGATCAAAATAATATCTGCCAGGGTTCTACATTCATCCAGCACATCAAGATGATCGATCAGTAATTTGGACCAACCACATCCGACCCCGCCGTATATGATAATGGTATAGGGTTTATTTAGTTGAGCAAGATCAACATTGGGAGAGACAAGGGATGCTGTATCTAAGTTTGGGAAAGTGTTTTGGCCCGCAACCCTGGGGGCTGCCATCATGAACATGCCGATGATTAAACCAATCATCATCAATGGGTGCAGTTTCATATTTTCTTTATTGTCCTGTCCAAATATACTTGGCTTCTCAAGTATACTGCCGCCTTAATCATAGCTATGGGTTCTAAGCCATGCGAGGCAACCATACAGATTATCCGCCACGGCAGTTGGCTTTTAAATACCATTAACCCTCCTGCCAAACGTATTCCTGTAATCGCGCGGCGATCGGGCATGTACTTTTTTAAACAGCCGCGAAAAGTAAAACGGATCTTCATACCCGATCTTTTCTGCTACCGTTTGTATGTCTAAGCTGGTCTGACTTAATAACTGGCACGCATAATGAAGCTTAAGCCTGATGAAGTAGTCCACGGGAGAGGATCCGGTTCTGCTTTTGAACAGGGCCGAGTAATGGGAGCTCGAATAGCCAAGATGGGAAGCCAGTTCGTCAACGGTGAGGAACTTGTGGATCTGTGTTTTCATGTAGCTGACGGATGCGCTTACAGGATCTTCTTTTTTTAAACCGGGAATATGTTCCGGTTTGCAGGTAAAGAATGTCAGGAACCGGTAAAGGCATAGATTGGCATGGGCCAGGTTGTTGTCTGAATACCCGCTGTCGAGGGTCTCGTACATTTCTGTCCACTGTTCAATGATCCTTTTGTCGTATTCAATGGGTGTTGGCTCCATGTATTTGTCTGTCTGCAGCCAGTCATTCAGTTCATGGAGTCGCTCACCGCTGAAATGGACCCAGTAAATACTCCATGGATCCTGAAGATCTGCCTGGTAGATGTGGAACTTCCCGGGCGGCAGGATAACAAATTGGTGGGCATTCAGCATGTAGTTGCCCTGGGCAGTCTGGTAATGCCCCCTTCCATCCAGACAGTAGAGCAGGATGTTGTCCGCACAGCCACGCAGGCGTTCCCTGTAGTGGAATTTTGCCTTGGGGAAATAGCCAATATGGGTGATAAACAAGCTTTTCGCAAAGGCCTGCCTCCTTAACTTGTTGATGAGGATTTCGCGGGGCACGTTGATCTGCCGCTCACCCTCAAAACCATCTTTTATTTTCAATACAGGCATCTGCGACTGGTTGGTTCCCGGTTAGGGAAGATACTTCATTTTCAAGGATCAGTGTTAGGAAAAATCATCGAATAGTCCATGTTTATGATACAATAATCTATGTGGGAAACTGAAGGCTAAGCTTAATTTCACGTTGTTGCATATCCGGTTCAAGGTTAAATCCACAGAGCGTGATCCTACAAGACAAAATTATTTTTATTACTGGTGCCGCAGAGGGCATTGGGTATGAGTGCGCAAAAGTTTACGCAGCAGAAGGGGCCAGGCTGGCCATTGCGGACAGGAACGAGGCCA
>JBBAJN010000144.1:0-5759 GCA_040404045.1 Chitinophagaceae bacterium | reverse complement strand
ATCCTGAATACCAGCAGCCTGGTGGGGGAGATCGGCCAGGAGATGCATGCTGCCTATTCCGCAACCAAAGGTGCCATCAATGCGCTGACCAAATCCATGGCGCTGGATTACGCAAAGTACGGGATCCGTGTGAACGCGGTGAGTCCTGCCGGGGTCTGGACGCCTATGCTCCGGCAATGGAATGCAGCGCAACCTGCGGGGAAGGATATGGCTGCTTACCTGGACAATATCCATGCTTTGGGATATTGCCCGGAGGGCGACGTGGTAGCAGATGCCTGCGCATTTCTGCTCTCTGATAAGGCAAGATTTATTACAGGATGTATTCTTCCGGTAAGTGGCGGCGCTGAACTCGGCTACAAGTATTCCGGATCACGATAAACGTATAATGATGAGACCCATTTTTTTGACTGTATTACTCTGCCTGGGATTGGCGGGGATCAGTAGTGCGCAACCCACAGCATTGGTTGATCCGAAGATCAAAACCAGCAGTGAGATCATGAACGGCTTCATGGATCTCCGATTCGGCATGTTCATCCATTGGGGACCCGTTGCGCTTCGGGGTACTGAGATCGGCTGGTCCCGGGGAGTACAGGTTCCGGTAGGTGAGTACGATAGCCTCTATATGGAGTTCAACCCCTTGTTGTTTGATGCAGACCGCTGGGTAAAGACCGCCAAGGATGCGGGTATGAAATACCTGGTGATCACGGCTAAGCACCACGATGGGTTCTGCCTCTGGCCAACCTCATTCACCTCCCATAACATCATGAAGTCGCCCTACAAAAAAGATATCATTGGGGCACTCGCAGAGGCATGTAAAAAACAGGGCATAAAGTTCTGTATCTATTTCACCGTTCTTGACTGGTACGATCCGAATTATCCCATCCATTTACCCGATGGTAAACAAATCGATCCAAAGTCTGATATGAATAAGTTCGTCTACACCACCATGAAGGGCCAACTGAAAGAACTGGTTACCCGCTATCATCCTTATATGCTCTGGTTCGATGGCAACTGGGACAGCGTCTGGACGCAGCAACACGGAGTGGATCTGTATACATACCTGAAAAGCCTTGATCCCAAGGTGATCATCAACAACAGGTTGGGCAAGGGCGATCATGTTAGTTTAACAGCCACATCCGTTGGCGATTATGCAACGCCTGAGCAGAAGATCGGGGCTTTGAATATGAAGGACCCCTGGGAGACCTGTATGACCATGTGCACGCAATGGTCCTGGAAACCGAATGATAAGATGAAGTCGTTCAAGGAATGCATCCAGACATTGGTTAAGACCGCCGCAGGGAACGGTAACCTTTTATTTAATGTGGGCCCGATGCTGGATGGACGAATAGAGTCGCGCCAGGTGGACAGGCTTAAAGCAATGGGCGATTGGCTGAAATTATACGGCGAAAGCATCTATGGCACCCAAGGCGGTCCTTATGTGCCCAGCCCTCATTTTGCCACCACGCGAAAAGGCAACAAGCTGTATGTTCATGTATTTTCGAACAACATGAAAGAGTTACGACTGCCCCGATTGGCTGGTGCGAAAGTGCTCAACGCCCAATTCATGCGTGGAGCAAAAGTATCATTCACACAGGATACTGCAGGAAACCTTACCCTGACACTTCCTGCTGTGCTTCCGGATGAGAATGATTCAGTCATTGCGTTGACTTTGGATGGCGATGCCGAACTGATCCCGCTGGTGGAAACAAAATAGGGTAAACCCCTTCTGAATTTATCAATATGATCACAAAAATTTTAGTGGACGATGCAAGGTTTGAACTGGAGAAAGGTGCCGGTAGCGACGCTATCCATAAGGATCCGATCTACTCATATGCCGTCACGAAGCTGGTAGATGAAAGCGGGATCACGGGTTCCGGTCTTGCCTTCACCCTTGGGGAAGGGAATGACCTGGTATGCAAGGCAGCCAGGTTTTACGCTGATAAATTGATCGGCAGGGATATTGAAGAGCTGATGTCCAACTTCGGTCAGGTGTTTTACGAGCTGTCCAATGAACAGCAGTTCAGGTGGCTTGGCCCCCATAAGGGCGTTGTACATCTGGGACTGGCCAGCGTAACCAATGCATGCTATGATCTTTGGGCGAAAAAAAGAGGAGTTCCTCTTTGGAAACTCCTGATCGACCTTGACCCCGAGCAGATCGTGAATACGCTGGACCTTTCTTACCTGGAAGATGAACTGACCAGGGAGGAAGCGCTGCAAATTCTGCAGTTGGAAGCGGGGGGAAAAAAAGCCAGGGAGAAGATCCTTGCAAGCGGATATCCAGGCTATGATACATCGATCGGCTGGTTCAACTACCCCGATGAAAAAGTCAGGGAGAACAGTAAAAAAGCGGTTGATGCCGGATTCACTGCCATGAAATTAAAAGTAGGTTCAAGGGAAGCTGAAAGGGATATTCGCCGCGCAAATATTGTCAGGGAAACGGTTGGGGAGAAAGTGAAAATCATGCTGGATGCTAACCAACAATGGACATTGCCACAGGCGATCCGCATTTGCAGGGATTTACAGTCGATCGACCCCTACTGGATCGAGGAGCCTACGCACCCGGACGATGTACTGGCCCATAAAACACTGTCCGATGCCATATCTCCTGTTAAGCTGGCTGCCGGAGAACATGTCCCAAACAGGATCATATTCAAGAATTACATGCAGCTTAAATGCATGGATTTTGTACAAGCCGATGCCGTGCGTCTTGGCGGTGTGAGTGAGTTCATTACCGTAAGTCTGCTCGCCAGGAAATTTGGCTTACCGGTGGTGCCACACGTGGGGGACATGGGGCAGTTGCACCAGCACCTGGTATTGTTCAACCATGTTTCCCTCGGGCATGAGGCTTTGTTCCTGGAACATATCCCCCACCTGCAGAAGCATTTTGTGCATCCGGCGATTATTGAACAGGGTGTATATAAGACACCCCAGGAACCCGGAAGCAGTTGCGATGTAAAGATCTAAATTGTTTACATGATAAGTTCGCTTGACATTACCATCAGCCTGTTGTACATCCTTGGCATTGTAGCCATAGGACTGTGGGCGGGTCTGAATAAGAAGAAGAACACGGGAAATGAATCGAATGATTATTTCCTGGCCGGACGAACATTGAAATGGCCAATGATCGGACTGGCCTTGTTTGCCACTAATATTTCCTGCCTGCATTTGGTCAGCCTGGCCCAATCCGGTTTCGATACCGGGCTGCTGAATGGCAACTTTGAATGGATGGCTGCATTTACGCTCATTCTGCTGGCGTTGTTTTTTGTGCCTTTCTATATGAGGTCGAAGGTGGCTACGCTGCCCGACTTCCTGGAGAAAAGGTACAATAAGGCCTGCCGCGATTGGCTGGCCATCATTTCAGTATTCTCAGCCATTGTGATCCATATTGCTTTTTCATTTCTTGCAGGTGGTATAGTTTTGAAAACATTGTTCGGGGTGGATATGTATGTCAGCATCACCATCATTGCCCTGCTGACGGGAGTATATACCATTATTGGAGGTCTCAGGGCGGTAGTAGTTACAGAGTCGATCCAAACATTTGTTCTGCTTGCGGGGGCGATCATTATTACTGCCATTTGTTTCCTGAAAGTTGGAGGCTGGGAAGGCATTACCACCGTACTTGAGGATAACGGCAGCATGGACAAAATGTCCATGATCCGGCCTTTGGGAGATGAGACCGGGATGTCGTGGCTCGCAGTTTTCCTGGGGTACCCGGTGTTGGGCATCTGGTATTGGTGCGCCGATCAGACGATCGTTCAAAGGGTGCTGGGTGCAAAGGACGTTGATCATGCCCGTGGTGGTGCTCTTTTCTGCGGCTTCCTGAAAATATTACCCGTATTCATATTTGTGCTGCCCGGCCTCATGGCCTATGTGCTGGCTCAAAAAGGCCTGTTCGATATCCGCTCGCTGCAGCATACCGATGCTTCCGGTAATGTCATCACCAGTACCAAGGGGATATACACGCTGATGATCACCCAACTGGTGCCTACCGGGCTTGTTGGTGTGATTGTGGCCGCATTGTTGTCGGGCTTGATGAGTCAGATCTCGGGGGCATTGAATTCCATTGCAACTTTGGTGAGTTACGACCTGTACAAACGCTACAAACCTGATACGGATGACAGGCAACTGGTGAGAACAGGTAAAATATCTGCAGGACTTGCTTTAATATTCTCTTTGGCATTATTACCCTTATTGGATAAATACGAGAGTCTTTTCATTGGCAGCAACGATATCATTGCGCACATTGCGCCGCCGATCACCACGGTATTCCTGTTGGGGGTGTTTTGGGAAAAGGCCTCTGCGAAAGCGGCGCAGTATACTTTGTGGTTGGGTTCCGCGCTGGGAGCAACGGTGTTTGTGTTGAACAAAGTTTTCCCCGAGTCTTTTTTAGGGCAGATACCTTTCATGATGATGGCCTTCTACCTGTTTGTGGTCTGTGTTGTGATCCAGGTAGCGCTTTCTTTTTATTACCCGGTTCAACATACGGACGCAAGCAGCCAGCTCTACTGGAGATCACCCTGGGAACCTTTACGGGATAGTGGCTGGAAAGGTATTGGTAATTATAAAGTGTTATCTGGGTTATTGTTGTTGTTGATGACGTTTTTGTATATCGTGTTCCGATGATTAGTTTGATCCAACCATAAACGATACAACATGACCAGTACAAAGAATGTTTTTTGTTTCCTCGCCATAAACCTGTTGCTAATGGCGTGTGTTGAACCAAAAAATAAGCCGAATGATACCGTCGATAACAGTAAGCGTGCAGTGCAGCGCTACGGCATGGTTACCGGGTTGAAACCGGAGAAAATGGCGTATTATAAAGAGCTGCATGCTAATGCCTGGCCCGCTGTGCAGAAGAAGATCAGCGAGTGTAATATTCAGAATTATTCCATCTACCTGAAAGAGATCAATGGATCATTGATGCTCTTCAGTTATTTCGAATACACCGGGAATGATTTTGACGCTGATATGAAAAAAATGGCGGCTGACAGTGCTACGCAAAGATGGTGGAAAGAGACGGATCCCTGCCAGCAGCCGCTGCCCGATGCCGCCTCAAAGAACCAGATATGGAGCAGCATGGAGGAGGTTTTTCATCAGGATTAGAAACGGGCGTATTCAATTTGCACCGCAGAAGATATCCGCGAAACACTCATACCACCCCGCTGTGGAATAGTTTTTCGGTTTCCAACTCGAATGCTCTCCGGTCCAGTTTCCTGAACGCGGAATTAGTCAGTGAATACTCCCTGAGTTCTTTGTTGCCTTCGATCTCATTTTGAAGCAAGTGACGGGTATCGCCTGATCCGAGAATATATATGGCCTGGGCATACCTGACTTTGGCCGCTACTTCCCTGACAAACTTCCGGAGATGTTCGTTTTCCCGATTCTGGTCTTTTTTCTCCCTGTTAATGCTAACTCCGAACAAACCCGTTTTGTCGTCAGTTTCGCCTTGGAACCTGTCAAGTTCCTGAAATTCGTTATGATGAACTTCGAAATGACGGGTGCCATGGGGTTCTTCCCATATGATCATGGCAGTACGACTGTCTATCCAGATCGAATATAGCAGGTCGTGAAGATCCTTTTTCATAATGATAAATTGTAAGTATCAAGGTACCACTAAGCAGTCTCAGGAAAAATGATACCTGTCATGATGAATGATCGGCAAAATAAAAAAAGCAGTCAGGATAGTGACTGCTTTACCTGGTGGACCCTGCTGGGCTTGAACCAGCGACCCTCTGATTATGAGTCAGATGCTCTAACCA
>JBBAJN010000143.1:0-7871 GCA_040404045.1 Chitinophagaceae bacterium | reverse complement strand
CGGCTTTAGCAATTTCGGGAACTTCTATAATGAATTAAAGCGGCTGTACCTGTCAGGCAAACCTGGCAATGATATTGTCAGCCTCTACCCGGATATGCTGAGATGGTGCGAACAACAAAACAAGCTGTGAGGATTTGCGGCTCTTATTGCCAACGCAATTACCATCAACAATCGAAAAGAGCATTTGACTCCGGATCTCTCCTTGTCAAATGCTCTTTCCAGTTATGTGTTAACCAATATCGTTCTACGCGTATTTCGTTACCCCGGGCGTTGCAACGGCATAATAGCCATCTGCATTCGGCAACACCGGCGGTGCAGCAGCAAAATCATACACCTTGGGTTGAAGGCTGATGCCTGAGTTGATGGCCTTATCCCAGCTCACTACCTGACCTGAGTAAGTGGCCATCCTGCCAAGCACCGAGGTCATCGTACTCTTTGCGCCGTTTTCTGCATCTGCGAATTTGTATTCACCCTTCGCAATAGCGGCAAACAGCTCGTCGTGCTCTGCCTGGTAAGGATTGTTCTCCGTTTTCTTATCGAACTGGTATAATACTTTCCCCTTGTGGTCAACGATGTTGGCGGCTCCCGCAAAGATCTTGCCCTTGGTGCCAACCAGCAGTTCGTCTACTTTGGCCATGGTATTTTTAATATGGCGGCACTGGCTGTTGAGGATAGAGCCATCAGCATAATGGAACTCGACGTAATGATGGTCATAGATCTCACCGTGGTCTTTCCCTTTACGCACTTCACGACCACCCATGCCCTGGGCCTTGACCGGGTATCCGCCTTTGAACCAGTTGATCACATCGATATTATGGATATGCTGTTCATTGATATGATCGCCACAAAGCCAGTTGAAATAATACCAGTTGCGCATCTGGTATTCCATTTCGGTCTGCCCCTCTTTTCTGCCGCGTACCCATACACCATCGTTGTTCCACCAGGCTTGAGCAGAGGTGATATCGCCAATCATGTCTTTCCGCCTGTACAACTCGCGGTATGAGTTCTGGTAATGCCTCTGCAGGCCCACCACTACATTCAGTTTTTTCTTTTTTGCTTCCTCTGCAGCAGCCAGTACGATCTGGACACCGGCAGGGTCTGTGGCCACGGGCTTCTCCATGAACACATGTTTGTTCTGCTTCACCGCCTCCTCAAAATGAATGGGCCTGAAACCGGGAGGGGTGGCAAGGATCACCACGTCGGCCAGGGCTATTGCTTTTTTATATCCATCGAAGCCCGTAAATTTTCTTTCTTCCGGAACGTCGATCTTCCCCATCATTTTAGCATCATCAGACGTAATGTTTTTATAACTCTCGTCAAGTCTGTCGCGGAACGCATCGGCCATCGCAACCAGTTTTACATTCTGCTTCGTGGAAAGTGCCTGCATGGCGGCACCAGTTCCCCTTCCGCCGCATCCTACGAGGGCAACCTTGATGCTGTCATCGGCGCCTGAGAATACATTGGCTTTAGACATCAGCGGAACTGCCAGTATGCCACCGGCCAAAATGGTTGACTGTTTTACGAAATCTCGTCGTGACGACTGCTTTTGATCCTGGTCCATGTGGGTCTTGATTTGTATTGAGAAATTAATTACCTAGGTACAATTTATAGAATTTTTCCGCTTCTTCTTTAGATGGCTGCACCAGGGGACGGATGACCCTGAATCCCACAAACATACCATCGGTCAGCCACCACCTGCTTTTTGGATATTGCGGATCCCTTTTGTTCCAGTCTGCTTCTGAATGTTTTCTCGCGGCGCTTCTTAGGTCTGTTGCATCATCAAGGTAAGATCCGCCCCTGATGGTACGGGGATATCTCTTGGTGGGTACGATGACCGGGTCTGCTGTGCCTACGGAATCAAAATAGGCATCTTGATATTGGTCAAGGGTCCATTCGCTGACGTTGCCAAGAATGTCATACAGTCCCCAGGGATTCGGTTTCTTTTGTCCCGTTTTCTGGTATTTGGCCTTGCTGTTGGTTTTGAACCAGGCATACTGGCCGAGCAGGGCTGGATCGTTTCCAAAGAAATAGGCGGTTTTTGTTCCGGCCCGGCAGGCGTATTCCCACTCGGCTTCGGTCGGCAACCGGTAGAAAACGCCGGTTTTCTCATACAGCCACCTGCAGAACATCAATGCCCCATCCTGGCTCATGCTGTTGACAGGGAATCCGCCGTCCTTACCCATATTCCAACTCAGGTCTATATACTGGGCGGTCGGCCTGGTGACAGCGTCGGTTTTAGATCCCTGCGAAACAGCTTCGTCCTTGAAAAAAACGCCGAACTGGTCGTGCGTCACTTCAAATGCGCCCATCCAGAAAGCGGATATGCTGATGGTTTTTTGCGGCCCTTCATTGGGTTTCCGTGTTTTTTCTGTTGCCGCGCTGCCCATGGTAAAACTGCCTGCCGGTATGGGAACCATTTTATAGTCGTACGTTGAACCCGGGATGACCAGTTTATATGCAGTAAAAGCGGTATCAGTGGTTTGGGCGGCCAGGGAACCGCAAATCAGGAAGGCCGTAACCAGCGTAAAACAGGGGGAAATTCTAAAACGCACTATTTTTTGTTAAGGGTTAACAATGTACGAACTTTCAAAATCAATAATTATATTGAAACATGAAACGTAGAAATTTTCTCCGCAATAGTCTGCTCGCCGGAACAGGTACCGCATTGACTGGCAGTGCATTAGCTGATACCAATACCAGCGCGGCACCCGGTCAGCCTTTCAAAATGCTTTATGGCTTCCACGATGGTATGTTCAGCAACCATGCGGGGAAGGATTTTGTTGACCAGATCAAATGGGCCCATGACCAGGGGTTCAGGGCCATTGAAGATAACGGCATGATGAGTCGTACCCCCGAAGAACAGAAAAGGATCGGTGACACGCTCGCCAGGCTCGGCATGCAGATGGGTGTGTTTGTAATCACCTCGGACAGCTGGCACTGGAAGATGTCCCTCGCCACTGGAAAGCAGGAGTGGAAAGATAAGATCGTAGCAGATTGTAAAAGGGCCGTTGAGGTGGCGAAACGTTGCAACGCCACTTGGGCTACCGTTGTTCCCGGAAACTTCGATCGATCCCTGCCTATGGATATGCAAACGGCCAACGTGATCCAGGCACTGAGGATGGGTGCCGAGATCCTGGAACCTGCCAAACTGGTGATGGTCCTGGAGCCGCTCAGCGATAACCCGGACCTGTTCTTGCGCTATTCCCACCAGACCTATATGATCTGCAAGGCGGTGAACAGTCCCTCCTGCAAGATCCTGTTCGATATGTACCATATGCAGCGTAATGAAGGGAACATTATCAAAAATATTGACCAGGTATGGGATGAGATTGGTTACTTCCAGATCGGTGACAATCCCGGCCGAAAAGAGCCAACCACCGGGGAGATGAATTATAAGAACATCTTCAAACATATACACAGCAAAGGTTACCGGGGTATCCTGGGTATGGAACATGGCAACGCCAATCCCGGAAAAGAGGGTGAACTGGCGCGGATCAAGGCCTACATGGGGGTTGATCTCAGCTGAACTTAATGCGCGGTTGGCCGTTATTCAATTGACTGATTGGCTCATTGGCTAATTGGCTGATTCATATGAGACTACTACTTTTCTTTCTGTTGATCAGTGTGAAGGGTTTTTCGCAGGATGCGGATAAACTGATCAGGGATGTGCGCGCGAAACTGGACCAGGTGAGTGATTACCGGGCTACCGGAAAGTTAAAAACGGACGTTGCTTTCCTGAAGATCCCGGTGTCTAATGTGCAGGTATACTACAAGCGCCCCAATCGTTTTAAAGTAAAAAAAGATGGCGGCATCTCCCTGCTTCCAAAGAACGGGGTAAGCATCAACCTTAACGCATTGCTGATGAGTGAAAACTATACGGCAGTGCCCGCTGGTGATGCTGTTGTACAAGGCATGCCCGTTAAGGTGGTCAAACTGCTGCCGCTGGCCGAAAACAGCGATGTGGTGCTCACCACCATGTATATCGACGAGAAAAAGCTGCTGATCTACAAAGCCATTACCACCACCCGTGATAATGGTACTTATGATATGCAGATGAGCTACGGTAAATTTGAGAAATTCGGGTTACCCGACAAAGTGATCTTCTCCTTCAATACCAAGGATTATAAAATGCCCAAGGGCGTAACCTTTGAATACGAAACGGGTGAGACTGCAAAAATGCAGAACGATAAGTTGAAAGATAAGAAAGGAAAGGTGGAGATTCAGTACGAGAACTACACCATCAACAAAGGGGTCTCTGACGACGTCTTTAAGTAAACACTATTCCGAGATCTCTTCGTCTACGGCATTCCGAAGTACCGCTGCACTCATCTTCCGCAAAGGATTCCTGTGGGCATCCTGGTAGCCCGATCTTTTGGCGTGAATATCGAGTGCCACAAAGATGGCTTCCCGGAAAGATGATTCATCGGCTTTGTCTTTTCCTGCGATATCAAAAGCCGTTCCATGGTCGGGGGAGGTCCTGACGCCGGGCAAGCCTGCGGTGTAATTAATGCCCAGTCCCTTGGCCAGTGATTTGAAGGGGATCAGGCCCTGGTCGTGGTACATAGCCAGTACTGCGTCAAATTTTTCATGATTCCCGCGTGCAAAGAATGCGTCGGCCGCATAGGGTCCATAAACCAATACATCCGATTTTTTTGCTTCAATAACGGCTGGCCTGATGATCTCATCATCTTCCTTGCCGATAAGACCTTCATCGCCGGCGTGGGGGTTCAGGCCAAGCACAGCGATCCTTGGTTTATCTATCCCGAAATCGCGGCGCAGGGAATCTTTCATCAAGCGCAGCTTGGAAATGATGCTCTCCTTGGTAATATGTTTGGCGATCTCACTCACCGGTACGTGCTCGGTAACCAGACCAACACGCATATTCTCGGCACACATCAGCATCACTACATCCTTTACATCAAAAAACTTTTTCAGGAAAGGCGTGTGCCCGGTAAACGGGAACTCGGCGGACTGTACATTCTTCTTATGAATGGGCGCGGTAACCAGCGCGTGGATCTTGTTTTCTTTTAAAGCCTGGGTAGCGGCGAGCAACGATTGAACGGCATATTTGCCGCCGGTTTCGTTGAGGCTGCCGGGGGTGATGGCAACTTCTTCTTCCCAAACATTCAACACGTTCACCTGCTTAGGATTCAATTTGGTCAGGTCCTTGATGTTGTTGTAATTGATATTCACTTCGGGCAGAACCTTGCGGTAAAAATTAAGGACTTTGTTGTTACCGAATACAACAGGGGTGCAGAACTCCAGCACACGCTGGTCTGAGAATATTTTGATGATACATTCCAGGCCGATCCCGTTAAGGTCTCCCGTTGTAATGCCAACTACGGGTTTCTGCAGACTTACGATCATATTCGATTCATTGAGCGGGTAAAGGTAGTACTTTTGGGGTAGCATGTATACCTTAAAAAAGTCGCTGGGTCAGCATTTCCTCAAAGACGAGGGCGTAATTGACCGCATCATCGCAGCCTTGATGGAAAACCCGTTTTCCCGTCTGCTGGAAGTAGGGCCCGGCGGTGGTGCACTTACCAAAAAGCTCATCGGTATACCGGGTATAGATTTCAAGGCCGTAGAACTCGACGATGAAAAGATCGAATACCTGCAGCAGCAGTATCCGGAGCTGCGGGACAAGATCATCCGCGGCGATATCCTGGAGATCCCAAAACCCTTCCATGAGCGCTTTACCATCATCGGCAACTTCCCCTATAATATTTCGACTCAGATCATGTTCCGTACCATTGAGTGGCGGGACGATATTGATACGGTCGTAGGCATGTTCCAGAAAGAAGTAGCCATTCGGATCGCGGCCGGACCGAACAATAAGGACTACGGCATACTCAGTGTATTGGTGCAGGCCTGGTTTCACGTCGAGTACCTGTTTGATGTGGACCCTTCGTGTTTCAATCCCCCTCCCAAAGTGGTAAGTGGTGTGATCAGGCTGACCAACGCAGGTGATCCCTACCAGATCACCAATGCAAAAAAATTCTTTTTGCTGGTGAAAACGGCATTTGGACAGCGCAGGAAACAGTTAAGAAACCCGCTGAAACATTTGTTTCCGCCCGATGTTTTACAGGAAGAGATCTTCACAAAGCGGGCAGAGAACCTGTCGGTAGGCGACTATGTGGAATTAATGAAGAAAATGCGATGAAAAAGAAAGTGATTCTTACGGCAAAAACCCATCCGTTGCTTGCTGAACAGCTGGAGGCCAATGGCTATGAGGTGGTGGACCGGCCAGAGATCCTCTACGGGGAATTGCTGGAGGAAATCGGAGATTGTCATGGTCTGGTGGTGACTACCCGGTTACGCATTGACCGGGCGATGATCGATCGTGCGACGAACCTGGAGTGGATCGGACGGTTGGGAAGTGGCCTGGAGTTGATAGATGTTGACTACGCTTCTTCCAGGGGTATACGCTGTGAAAGCAGCCCTGAGGGTAACCGTAATGCCGTTGCTGAACACGTACTGGGCTTATTGCTTTCGCTTATGAATCGCATCTGTTCTTCAAGTCTGGAAGTGCGCAACGGGAAATGGATCCGGGATGCAAACCGGGGCGAAGAGTTGGCGGGTAAGACGGTAGGCATTATCGGTTTTGGGCATACCGGCAGTTCATTTGCGAAACTGCTCGCGCCATTTAATGTAACGGTGCTTGCCTATGACAAATACAAATTTGACTACGCGTCGGGCTATGTCCGGGAAGCTTCCCCGGAGCAGATCGCCCGTTATGCCGATGTGGTGACTTTGCATGTTCCCCTGACGGCGGAAACAAAGCATCTGGCCAATACTGATTTTTTTAAAAGCCTTCAGCGGCAGCCTTATTTTATCAATGCCTGTCGCGGTGCCGTACATGATACCTCCGCCCTGATCGATGCGCTGGACAGCAAGCTGATCCGAGGTGCGGCCCTGGATGTGCTGGAAAATGAGAAGCTGGACACATACACTGAGGTTGAGAAGGCGCAACTGGAGAACCTCCTTGCCCGGACCAATGTGATCATCACCCCTCATATTGCGGGATATTCCGTAGAGGCTTTTGAGAAAATGAGTAGCATTCTGTTGGCTAAGCTGGGTATCGGGAAAGCCTGACAAATACTTGTGTCACAAGCCAGTTAGTCACCCTGTCGGAGGGCTGGGACCCGGCAACTGTGTTTTAATCTTTTTTTGTTTTATTTTGCCTAAACAAATACCTCTTATGAAGAAAATGATCCTTGTCCTGTTTGCCGGCGCCTTGCTTATTTCCTGTAACAACAATTCCCCGGTGGCAGAAGCCCAAAAAGACACTGCGGCTGTGGCTCCAGCCATCGTTTACCCCTATACCGCGGCCTATTCTTCTGATTTTTCCATGGGGGATCCAAAGCTGGCTAAGGTGGTGTTGGACATGTATAAGGCTGTTGAGGAGAACAGGATGGATGACCTGGGCCAGTATTACGCAGATTCTGTATACCGTTACAATTTTGCACAAAAGGAGATCCGGCTGACACGCGCCGAAATGGTGGAGCTGGCTAAATCTTTTCGAAGCCAGTTCACAGAGTTTTCGGAAACACCCATCGCTTTTACTACCCTTCATTCCAATGATAAGAATGAAGACTGGGTTTTGACCTGGATCAAGGAAAGGGTGACATATGCCAATGGGAAGAAAGACTCTACCACTTACCAGGAGAACTGGAGGTTCAGGGATGGAAAGATCTATATGGTCGATTCCTATGCCAAGTATGCCAAGTAGGCGGCTTTAGTTCCCGATGTGCCCGTTTGCATTGGATTTTAATTAAATTATCTAAATTTGCATCATAGCAACGCTTCAGCATAAACTGGGGCGTTGTTATTTTTTTTATTCAACGACTGCAAAATAAGGAGGACCTATG
>JBBAJN010000142.1:0-8157 GCA_040404045.1 Chitinophagaceae bacterium | reverse complement strand
AGTGTGTGCAAGACCGAGCACCAGTGTGGAATCTGACATCAGTTTAAAAAAATCCGTTTCCTTTTTCTCGAGATAGTTTTCCAGGTTTTTCCTGACGCCCTGCGGTGAGGAGGTGTACGACCAGTAATTGGAAAAAATGAACGACAGGGTGAAAAGCCATGCCGCGCCTATGAGGAAATAAGCGTTTTTGTAGACGGTATCTTTCCAAAAACTTCTCAATCAGTTATACCTTTTGTCTCTTGATATGATTCCACAATTCGTCCATCTCGGTCAGGGTCATGTTGTGTAACAACTTACCCTGGGTCATCGCGAGGGACTCCATTTCCTTGAACCTGCTGATGAATTTCCGATTGGTAATTTCCAAAGCCTGCTCGGCATCAGTATGCAAAAAGCGTGCATAGTTTACCAGGGAGAAAAAAACATCACCGAGTTCTTCTTCCACTTTCTCTTTATTCTGATCTGACAAATCTTTTTCCCATAGTCCTACTGCTTCTGTCAGCTCGCCCAGTTCCTCATTCACCTTCTCCCATACCTGCTCTTTATGATCCCATTCAAAGCCCACCTGTTTGGCTTTCTCCTGCAGGCGCATGGCTTTCACCATGGAAGGCAGTCCGGTTGGAACTCCTGATAGTACGGATGTTTTACCTTCTTTCAACTTCAGTTTTTCCCAGTTTCGTTTTACATCTTCCTCGTCTTTCACAACCACGTCTCCGTAAATGTGGGGGTGCCTGCTGATCAATTTTTCGCAGATCCCGTTGATCACTTCTTCGAGGGTGAACCGTCCCTGTTCCCGCCCGATCTTTGCATAGAACACGATATGCAACAGGAGGTCTCCCAGTTCCTCGCGAATTCCGGACCAATCGTGCCCCGAAATAGCCTCCGCCAATTCGTAGGTCTCCTCAATGGTCATGGACCTGAGGGTATCTATGGTTTGTTTCTTATCCCAGGGACATTTTTCCCGAAGGTCGTCCATGATCCCTACCAGTCTTTCGAATGCCTTAGATGTTTGGTCCATACGCTTTACTTCATGCAGATGAGTTGTTAAAAGTAAGCACAATTAGCGTAAGGACGGGTCTTTCGGGATCGTTAATAAAACAGGGGCCGCATGGATCAGGACATTAATTAGCTAATTTTGCCCACATGTACAGAATTGCCATCCTATCCTTGATTTTCTTGTTTTTCGCGGGGAGTTCATCATTGATGGGCCAGTATTATTACCAGGATATCATCACCAATCGAAACAACCATGATCAGTTCCAGCTCTTAAAGAAATCCCGGGTGACCCGAATGACCGGCAAAAGCCTGGAGGGCAATGGAGAGCCCACGGAAGGATTCCTGATGGAGCAGGTTTTCAACAGCAGCTACTCGCAGGTGAAAACGGCCACCCAGTTGCCCGGCGGGCCGAAGACGGTATTGGTGAATTATTACAATGGCCAGGGCTTTCTGTACCGCACAGTGGACAGCAATGACAATTCCACTTCGGTGTATGACTACAAGTATAACGATAAGGGTGAGCTGGCTGCCATTGTGAACTCGGCCAGGTCATCTGCGGACAAGGTGAAATCGTCCGAATCACACAACTGGTTTTACAAGGATGGGGGTGCACCGGAGAAAATGCTCCGCATCCGGGAAGGAACGGATACGATGGAAGTGCGGTTTGTTTCGGACGAAAAAGGCCGGGTAACCGAAGAGCAGGTCTATAACAGGAATGTACCCGGGAACAAGGTCTATTACTATTACGATGATGCGGGCAGGCTGACGGACATTGTTCGTTTCCAGGAGAAGCTGGGGCGATTGATCCCTGATTATACTTTTGATTATGCTGAAGATGGGCGATTGAGTGAGATGATGGTGGTGCAGCAGGGCGGGAAGGATTATCTGACCTGGCGGTACCAGTACAATGAGCAGGGGTTGAAACAGAAAGAGTCCTGTTTCACCAGGCAGAAACGCCTGGCTGGCTCAGTAGAATATAGTTACGAAATGAAAAAATAATTTGTCAAAATTCCCCTAATTTTGCCCTCCGTTGCCCAGGTGGTGAAATTGGTAGACACGCTACTTTGAGGTGGTAGAGCCTGAAAGGGTGTGCAGGTTCGAATCCTGTCCTGGGCACAAAGCCTTTCCGACATAGTTGGAAAGGCTTTTTTCATTGGTCCTGATCTCCAAACGATCCTGCCAAGACAGCTTTTTGTAAGTTAAAGCATGACCAGCGGCGTCTTTACAGCCGTGTACCTAAAAAGCTGTTCTATCCAACTTAAAGATGTCCATACTCAAATTCAAGTTTTTATCCTAAACCGGGATTGTTATCCTGAACGTGGTCCCCTTACCCAACTCAGAACTCTTTACGCTAAGCTGGCCATTATGGTAGTCTTCGATTATCCGCTTGGAGAGTGTGAGGCCAAGCCCCCACCCTCTTTTCTTGGTGGTGAATCCAGGATTAAAAACCCGGGCCACCTGGGAAGCAGAAATGCCTTTACCGGTATCCGAAATATCAACGATCAGTTTGCTATGGTGCTGATGGACTATGATCTTGATCTCCCCTCTTCCTTCCATGGCGTCGAGGGCATTCTTCAGCAGGTTCTCAATCACCCAATCGAACAGCGGGTTTGAGAGTGGCACGATGAGTTGATCCTGAGCAGACTCCAGGCTAAAGCGTACCTTTTCAGGAGCCCTTTTCCTGACGTACTCCATCACCTGCCTTAACACATCGACCAGGTCGCGTTCCACCAATTGAGGCGCGCTGCCGATCTTGGAGAACCTGTCCGATACGAGTTTGAGCCTCACCACATCCTTCTCCATTTCGTTCACCATATCGGGATCGGTGCCGGATTCGCGGAGCATTTCCACCCAGCCATGTAAAGCCGATACCGGCGTACCCAGTTGGTGGGCGGTTTCCTTTGCAAGGCCGGCCCACAGCTGGTTCTGCATAGCTTTATGCCGGGCGTTCAGGGCATTGAGGGTAACCAGGATGAACAGGGCTACGATAAAGAGTTGGACGAAGGGATAGTAGCGCACTTCTTTGAGTAAGCGCGATTCCCCGTAGTAGTATTTATTGTACGACGAAGAATCGTTTCCCAGATAGGTGATGATGGGCCTGTTGCGGGCAAACTCTTTTAGCCGACCTTGCAGGTAACCCGGCGTACCGGCAACATCTGCAGAGTCCAGGTTGTGGTAGTTGGTGATACTGTCGTGCTCATTGGTCTCAACCACAGGGATCGACTGCTGGGAGGCCATCATGACCGTTGCGAATGTGATATCAACGTCTGGTCCTGCGCTGGCGATAAACCGCTGGGCTTCGGCCCACGATTCTACGGTGCGACGTTCATCAGCGGCTATTTTATTGGCCAGGTAACGGGAGTAAAAAATAGTAGCCGTTACAATGACCAAAGCCACGATTGTTAATAAAGTACGCCAGTTTGCGAATGCCAGCATAAATGGTTTATGAATTAGGACTTATTTTTGGGCAATATAAACTTAGCAATTGGATTCACCATCGGTAGCGATTGTCATACTCAACTGGAACGGAAAAAAATACCTGGAAAAATTCCTGCCCTCCCTTTTCAACAGTACTTACCAGAATAAGCGGGTGATCGTAGCCGACAATGCGTCCAGCGATGATTCTGTCCGGTTCCTGGCATCAAGCTACCCACAGGTCCAGGTGATTGAAAATAAGGCGAACGAAGGCTTTGCCAAAGGGTATAACATAGCGTTGAAGCAGGTGGAAGCCGATTATTATATCCTGCTCAATTCCGATGTGGAGGTCTGCCCCGGCTGGATAGAGCCGATGGTCAACCTGATGGAAAGTGATGCCGGTATAGGTGCCTGCCAGCCTAAGTTGCTGGACTGGAATAAGAGAAACACTTTTGAATACGCGGGTGCTGCAGGAGGATGGCTGGATGCATTTGGATATCCATTCTGTAAAGGAAGGATCTTCGATCACTGTGAGGAAGACAGAGGCCAGTACGACCAGGCAGAGCCGATTTTCTGGGCCAGTGGAGCCGCATTTTGCATCAGACCGGCATTATTTCATAAAGCCGGGGGATTCGACCCGTTCTTTTTTGCCCACCAGGAGGAGATCGATCTGTGCTGGAGGCTGCAGTTGATGGGATATTCCATCTACTCCTGCCCTGCTTCGGTGGTGTATCACGTAGGCGGCGGAACCTTGCCCAAGGGAAATGAGCGAAAGGTATTCCTGAACTTCCGGAACAATATGATCATGCTGAGCAAGAACCTGCCCTGGCAGGAAAAGCTCTGGAAAATCCCGGTGAGGCTGATCCTCGATTCGATCAGTGCCTGGAAGAATCTCCTGCTGGGTGAACCACATTATTTCATGGCCGTGCTCAGGGCCCATGCCGCCTGGATAGGCTGGCTATTTCTCCACAGGGGCGAGAGTTTGTTCCCTGTGAAAACAGGGTCAAGGTTACCCGGAAAATATGGCGGCAACATCGCGTGGGATCATTTCGGGATGGGCAAAAAACTATTCCCTGAAATTGTAGCCTACAAAAAATGAATAATTTAACATCATCCCTTACTTTTGCAGGGCAATACTCAAATATGCAGAAAGAATCAACAGTAAGCGCTGAGAAAAAAGACTTTACGAAGAACTGGGTATCATCTTCCCGCTTCTTATTCCATGTACAGATCTTCACGTTCACCGCATTCTTATTAGGGAGCTGCTATGGCTTGTATTCTGCCCGCTACAAAGGCAAACCCAAGGTTGAAGTTCCTGAGAGCAGCCAGTATACGCCCAAATACAAGTAATTTTTTTGGCTGAAACGATGCAATCGTTATATTTGCAACCCGTTTTCAGCTCTTAATATGCGGAAGTAGCTCAGCTGGTAGAGCATCACCTTGCCAAGGTGAGGGTCGCGGGTTCGAATCTCGTCTTCCGCTCTGGATAACCATCCCGCAGGGGATGGTTTTTTTTTCCACTGCCCAGGTGGTGAAATCGGTATACACGCAAGACTTAAAATCTTGTGAGCCGCAAGGCTCGTGCGGGTTCGACCCCCGCCCCGGGCACTCTTACATTCAAAGGATCTTTGGTAACTCTCTATCATTCAAAAAGAGAGTTACCAATATGATCGAATCGCCAGTCCCGCTGGTAAGAAGGGATCCCTTCCCGCACTTAAGGCCTCATCAAGCTCAACAGCCACATTTTAGATAACATGATTTAAACCAGTTCGGCAGGCAGTTTTAGTCATGCGCCAGATTAACCTCCCGTGTTATCTTACCCCAACTTTAACCTACTGCCATGCAAATACGAATGGTATCACTCCTATTGGTGCTTACCGCTTCCATGCAGATTTCAAAGGCCCAAACCGTCATCCCATTTTTCGGTGAGCAAAAACTCGTCAACGGTTACCAACAAACGGTCAGTGGCGAAAGCCTACCCTATTTTTCTGTGTATCCCAAATACGCAAGGGAGGCCTTGCTCACGAGGGCTTCAGATGGACAAAAATCCATAGAATGGATGACAGATATCATTCCGGCCGACACTAAAGGAGACTATGCTTATTTCACCTGGATAGCCGCGCATTCTTCCGGCACCAGTGCGGGAGAAAGGCATTTTGATCTGTTCATTAACGACAGGTATGTACTTAGTTTCTCAACCCGGGCCAGGCAGTGGCCTCCCTACTGGACTTTTGGTGGGGCTGATAGCACTCGTATCGTTTTTGAATTCAAGACCAAAGATGGTGCGCAGGATGCACATGGCATGGCTTATCTCAGGGTTCCTCTATCTGCCTATCCTCCCGGATCTGCGCTGAAGATAAAAGTGGTAGGCAGGGAACAGCAGAGTAACGACTGGTACATGACCTTCAAATATTCATTCACAGAAAAGGTAGATGTAAAAGCCCTTCCTTTTGTATTAAAAGACGGGAAGCAGCCCCTGAGATTCACCGTACTTCATTTCGGGAAACCAGATTCCCTGAAACTGCATATCAACAACCGGATCTCTGCCACTTACCCGGTCGTGAACGGTTTCAATGTATTCGATATTCCCATAACCGCAGCCGCTGTACCAATTGCCATTCCTTTCACGGCTTCCATAGGCCGCGTGCTCGAAGTAGACAGTGTTGTAGTACAAAGGCCGGTAGCGGATCGTGAGATCGGCCTGGTGCACCATTCCCACACAGACATAGGCTATTCGCATATACAGGAAGAGGTGATCGGCATTCACAGCAACAACATCCGCCGGTCGATGGACCTGGTAGACAGAACAAAGAATTACCCGCAAGGCAGCAGGTATATCTGGAACATCGAGAGCGCCTGGGCGGTCGAGAACTTTTTTGACTCCTCCACCGAACAGGAACGCCGGCGATTCATTGAACAGGTGAAAAACGGGAGCATCGTCATTGCCGGTACTTATGCCAATGTACTGACCGGACTTGCACTCCCTGAAGAGCAACACTGGAACTACGAGTATGCATCGAGGTTACGCGACAGTTTGGGACTTCCCGTCAAAACCGGTATGATGAGTGATATACCGGGAATGAGTTGGAGCACTGTGGACGCCATGGTGAAGAACGGGATCAGGTATTTCTCCAATGCGCCAAACTATATCGGCACACCACCTTATATGGGCGACCGGATCGGGACAACTTTGTTGCAGCAGGGCAACAAGGCATTCTGGTGGAAGACCGCTTCGGGGAAAGACAGTGTTTTGTTCTGGACCTGTGGCAAAGGTTATTCGTCGTGGCACGGAGTTCCTGAAGGCGGCATCAATGAAAGGGGTGAAGACAAGATAGCTGATTATATGGCCGAACTGGATTCCATCCATTACCCCTACTCTATGGTGCAGTGGAGGTATAACATTGTGGCCGATAATGCGGGCACGGACAGTTCGATAGCTGACTATGTAAAGAACTGGAACGAAAAGTACCAGCGGCCCAGGTTGGCATTGGTCAATGTAACGGAGTTCTTTGAACGGTTTGAAAAGAAATATGGCGATCAGATACCCGTGATGCAGGGCGAGTTCTCGCCCTATTGGGAAGACGGCGCTTATTCAACGGCCAAAGAAGAAGCCGAAGCCCGACTAGGCAGCGCGCGGATCATCCAATTGGTCAAACTGGCGGAACAGCAGAAATTAAAACTGGATCCAACTGTATTATACAGGGCAAAAAGGGGCATCGTGATGTTCCACGAACATACCTGGGGAGCATTCAACAGCGTAGGCGATCCGGAGAGTCCGTTTGTCATACACCAGTGGAACTACAAGAAAGCGTTCCTTGACTCCGCATTATACTTCACAAAAGTATTGGAGGATCAATTGAAAAAACAGCTTGCGGTAGCGGGAAGAATCCTTGTATTCAACACAACAGGCGCATCGCGCAACGGAATTGTTGAAGCGGGAAAGCCCGAGGGCTGGAAAGGAAATGTAATGAAGGATGAACGCGGTAGGGTCATCGTAGTGCAGACCCTCGCATCGGGGAAAATATGTTTTCCTGCCGGGGACATACCTGCCAACGGCTACAGGATGTACAAATTCAGTTCGCGTAAACGTTCCGCGCCTCCCTTTGAAAACAAAATGGCCTTCTCATTCGACAGCGCTACCGGCAGCATTTCCAAATTACGAACGAATAACAGGGACTGGGTTAATGGCGAAACATTCAGGGGCCTCCTGCAGGCATTATATGTAAAGGGCCTTACGCCAAACTATGCGGTCAGTTGTGCAACAGCATTGGAAACTATGGACGATGGTCCATGGAAAAAAACATTCAAGGCAAAGGCAACACTCGATGGTACCAGCGGGGTTGTGTACGAGCTCTCGCACACAACAGGATCGGATATAGTGCAACTATCGGTAACCATCGACAAGAAGCCTGTTCGCGAAAAAGAGGCCATGCACATCGCTTTCCCATTTAGCATCCCCAATCCGGAAGTCAGGTTTGGTGTCGGCAGCAGCTATTACACGCCCGAAAAGTTTACCCTCCCCGGATCCAACAAGGACTTCTATTCAGTTCAGCGTTGGCTCGACATTTCGAACTCGGAAGGCGGGGTAATCATTGTATCGCCACAGGGTGCACTATGGGAAGTGGGCCGGCTGATCAATGAAGAGAAAACAGAAAACGGATTCAAAAAATGGGAAACAGAAGGCAAGTCATCATCGGATGTATTCTGCTATTTGATGAACAACTACTGGCACACCAACTACAAGGCCGA
>JBBAJN010000141.1:0-8201 GCA_040404045.1 Chitinophagaceae bacterium | reverse complement strand
TCTTCCAGGGCCGCGGTGCGGTCTGGCACCGGGAAGATGGGCACCAGGTGTCTGAGGATATCAAAGCTCAGGAAGCGGGCCAGGCTATAGGTAAGAAAATCGCCGGTGAAGAACCGGGCTACTTCGTCACGATGGTTTTTTATGCTGCCATCCTGAATGATGGTGTAAAATGCGGCGTTGCCCACGGAACCGCCGGAGGCACCTGCGAGGCTTAGGATATGATCGGAGAACAGGTCTCCCGTACCCATGCTGCCATCCTGCTCTTTTGCCAGTATGGAAGAAACCCAGTATCCGGATTTGGAAGCGCCGCCATCGGCCGTTACGAGATAGATCCTGTATTTTTTGTCTGCCCCTGCCTGCTCAATTATGGGCTTCCTATGTGCAAACCATTTTTCAATGTACTGGTCGATGGGCATCCTTGTGGGTCTGCTTTCTGTACTGGGCAGAAACTTCACCTGGTAGGGTGATTTGAACCAGATGCCGAACAGGATAGCCATCAGTAAGATGATGAGGCCAAACCGAACCTTCCAGATCATCGCCCAGTATCTCAGGAAATAGATGGCGCCTACCCAAAGTCCGAAGCCAAGCAGCACTACGCCGAAGGATCCGTAGTGAATGGCGAACTTTGGGAAAATCACGATGGCCAGGAACAAGACAGCAATGCAGACAGAGACAATATTGTATATTTTTTCAAAATTGATTGGCTTACCGGTATGGGTGTTGATGAATTTTCTTCTACGAATCACGAGGTAAACAAAAGCGATCTGAATGGTGAAGAAAATGATCGATAAACAGAACCATGTCAATCTATGGTCCCGGTGCTTTATCGCACCGCTGCCCAGGTATTGAAGTACGATGAAGAACAGGTAACCTATGCCCAAGGCTACGGCTATGCCGATGGATAATTTTGTACGGTCAGTGAACACCCGGTTCAACACGAAATAGAACAGGTTATGAAAGGCGAATACGATTAACAGCTGCCAAAAGTTGAATGCGCCGATGGTAGGCAAATTGAGGGCGGCGATCTGTATACCTACGGCAACATTGTATCCCAGTAAACGCGGGAGGTGGCTGTAAACGCCGGGATGGCTAACGGGAACCCTTTGGGTATAGGCTTTTTCCACATTACGGGAGCTGAACCACGAGAAGATCATCCACATGGCCACACTGAAGGCGGTGGCGAGGCCCCGCGGTATAGATTCCGCTGATTGCATCAGGATATCCTGACCGATCGAAAAACCTACAATAATGTAGTAGTAGATGATCTGAAAGATGATGCTTGGCGAGAAGATATAGATGGCCCTGAACAGGTCCGCGAAAAAGCCCTTCAGTGGTTGCGGTTCTTTTGGAGTGGCTGGCCTAGGCATCCATTAAGATACTGCAGCAAGTTGGGAAAAGCAACATCCCTATTTCTTTTTAGGCTTGGTTGGCGCGGGTTCTTCCTCCTCCTCTTCCTCTTCATAGTAGTATTCGCCGGTGGGTGTGGCCGCGCGATTTGTTTTGATGAAGAACATGCCATCGAATACATTGAACCACTGGCCGATCATATCGTATTCATAGCCCCAGCCGCGCATGGTGAACTCTTTACCTGCCGCGGGATAACTGCGGATGGCTTTGAAATTGGTGAAGGCGTAGTTGAGGTTTGCGGAGCTGAGGGCGCCCGTGTACCAGTCGTGCCGAGACATGGGCGCGATCTTAAAGGGTTGCCCGTTGCGCTGGTAGGGTGAGCCCGAGGTGCCATCGGCAGAAGTGAATCCGAGGATAAATACATCGTCTTTCATGAGGCTATAGATCTCATGCCCCATGGTGGTGTTATTCTTTTTGCGGTAGTTGGAGATCTCTACCTGCAGCAGGTCATTATTCTTTGTGATGTGCTGGTTGGTGGACCAAACGATGATCTTCTGGTCCTTGTATTTGCGGGTGGCCAGCCAGTACAAGTTGCTGGCCATTTGTTTTTCGTGCATCGTACCGTCCATCGCGATCTTGAGGAAGTTGTAGCCTACGGGCACTTTGCGGTTGAGCCAGCAGTTCGAGGCATTGCCCATCATGCTGGAGAAGCTTTGCGACCACATGCCTGAAGGGTCGAGATCAGGTCTGCTTTTTAGCCCGGCCATGGCGCGCTCCGTATTTCGATATAGAAAATGGATCGCTGAATCGGGCATGCGCTTGGTGCTATCGTAGTCGTTAGCCTTCATCAGGGTGTGGATATAATTCTGTGCAGTAGGTTTGTCGTACCCCAGTGCTTCGAGCAGGGATTCAGCCCGATACATGAAGTTGAGTGCCCCGGGTTTATAAAAGATCTGGCAGTCGAACCCCGTGATCGCCAGCGGATTTTTTCCTTTGGACTGCTGGGTGATGTATTGCGACATATCCTGGAACTCTTCGGTTTCGCGCCAGACGTCCCATACGGCCAGCAAGGCGGAGTCGCCGCGTTGGTGATTGTCCCAGAGCATGTTGGTGCTGTAGAAATCAGATTCGAAGGCCAGTACGGAGAAGCCCAGTTTCTGGTGGAGGAACCGCACGATGCGGGCTTTTGCCCGGAAGGTTTCTCCGTCGCCGTTATCCATTTCGCCGAGCATCACGATGCGGCTGTTGCCAATGGCTGCGGCTAGGGCCTGCAGGTCAGCATCATTGGTATCGGCGATGGCGATCGATTTGACGGGACTCGTGTATTGTTTCAGCAGTTCTGCACGATCCTGAGCGTTGAGGTGCTGGCATAGGAAGAGTGCGATCAGGAAAAGGGAGAATCTGGCCATGGTAAATAAGGTCACCCAATGCGGGTTATATGGTGTAAACTGACTGCCAGTCAGATTATTGTGTGGTGATGCGGGTTTAGTTGGTCCCATGTTTTGGTGCCCTTTAGAATGTGTTTTTAGTGCAGGATCAGCCCCTTCCTTTTTGCGATCATTCGGTTCAATGCCTGGATATTTGCAAAATAAAGGCCATCTTCCTTAATGATGATCTTGTGTGTAACTAATTCATGCTTAGGAGGCTTCCATGGTGGGCAACAAAATTTGAAACTCCGTGCCCTCGCCCTCCTTGCTGTTGACCCTGATCTCACCGCCATGGGCCTTGATGATATCATAGCTCAGGGAGAGTCCGAGACCGGTGCCTTCGTTAGTGGGTTTGGTGGTGAAGAAGGGTTGGAAGATTTTGTTTCGGTGGCTTTCCGGAATGCCAAACCCGTTGTCTTGCACGGAAACAATTAGCTGATTAGCTGATTGGCTCATTGGCTGATTCTGCACGCCCAGTTTCGTAGTTACGGTTACCATTGGCTCGAAGCCATCGCCCAACTCCTTCTTCTTTTCATTCACCGCATACAAGGCATTGTTGATGAGGTTCAGTAAAACCCGGCCTATGTCCTGAGGAACGATGGGGACTTTTCCGATGCTCTGGTCGAAATCCGTTTTGATCAAGGCATTGAACGAAGAGTTCTTGGCGCGGAACCCGTGGTAAGCCAGGCGAAGGTATTCGTCCGTCAGGCTGTTGAGATCGGTTGGTTCTTTGGTGCCGGTGCTGGAACGGGAATGCTGGAGCATACCCTTGACGATGGAATCGGCGCGCTTGCCGTGGCTGTTGATCTTTTCAAGGCTTTTCATCACATCATCTGCAATGGCCGTTGCTTCGGCATGATCGCCTGCGGCGAGAGCCGTTTTCATTTCGTCCAGGAGTTCTTTGCTGGTCTCCGAGAAATTATTCACGAAGTTCAGCGGGTTCTGGATCTCGTGGGCGATGCCAGCCGTGAGTTCACCCAGTGAGGCCATTTTTTCCGCATGGACGAGTTGTGTTTGGCTGGCCTTGAGTTCAGACATGGCTTTGCCCAGGGCCAGGTTGGTTTTCTTCTGGTTGCGATAACGGGCAAATATGCCAAGACCCAGCAGCACGAGCAGGGCGGCAATGCCGATGGAATAGTTTCGGGAACTGGCTGCAAGTTCGGCTTCATTCCTGGAATTGGTCAGGGCCAGTTCATTCGCAGCGATCTGTTGTTCGGTTTCAAAACTCAGGGTGGCGTATTTGGCTTTGTCGGCCTGCAGGGCTTTTTGCAGCTCAATGAAGCGGATAAAAGCAGTGTTGGCATTTTTATAGTCGCCGATCCTGGTATAGAGGTCGGCCAGGAGCTCATAATCGCGGAGAACGGCCACGCGAATATTTTTTACCCGCAAAACATCGAGTTCTAACAACCGAATCGCTTCCTGATAGTTGTTTTGTTCTATACGAATCAGTGCAGCGTAATAGTCAGGCTGAATATAACCAGACACTGTGGAAGCATGGATCTGGTATTTTTTAACCAGTTCGTAGCACTGCTTTACCGCGGAGTCTGCCTTATTGTATTCCTTTTTTTTCAAGTGGTAGAGGGTAAGCACCTGGTTGTAGAAAGCAAAACCATCTATCAGTCCGGAAAAATCTTTTTCCTGGATGGCAGGGATCATCAGGGCGGCACTATCCAGTTGTCCTTCCAATACAAAAGAGTGAAAGATGTTCGTCTTGTTATACCCCCCGGCAGAGAAAGTAGTGAGTGACTTTAAGAGTTCCAGCGCTTTCCTGGAGTATTGCCTGCTCATATTCAGGTCGCCGCTGATCAGCATTAATTCACCCAACACCCCTGTGCGATTGGTGTAGTGCAAAAGGTTGCTTCCCGGCCCGACGCCCACCACATTGGGTTCGTAAGTAGATTGATTGAGCCACGACAGCGATTTTTTCATGGCATAGATGGCCTGTTCTGTAAGTCCTGAAAATTTGTGAAGCCCCGCGATGATGTAGTAACAAGTGGACACATTCGACGAGTCTTTGACGGCGAGAAGATGTTTTAATTCATCATTAAAAAAGCTATAGCCCTCTCCAATTCTCGTTCCGCTACGATAGGGCAGCCGAAGCGTAGTCAGGATCCGTCCTTTCAGGAGGCTGGCGTTTGGGCCGGTGTAGGTAGACAGTTCATCATATATCTTTCGTCCATAGCTAATGGCCTTTTCATAATCTGCGTTGTTCAGGATCTGCAATATGCTTTGTTTCAGCACGAAGGCGGTATCCAGGTTGTTGCTTCGCTTGTAGCCATTGGCAATAGTGTTAAGATCCTGCAGGTTCTTGTCGGAGAAGTCGATTTTGGAAATCTGTTCTAAACCGCGACTGAAGCGGAGGCTGTCGTACGGTTTAGCAGGGTCCAGAAAGTACCGGATAGAGTCCATGGGATCAGCCTGGGCTTTCAGGGAGTTGAAAGAACAGGTCAGGCAGACGAATAGCAGAATGATTTTTGAAACCAGGGGTGTTTCACGACAATTCATCGGTTAAGATAAAGAATTAGCTGATTAGCTAATGAGCTCATTAGCTAATTCTTATGATCACATTTCCTGTCTTCATTCCAGTGTCTACATATCGGTAAGCTTCTGCAATCTGTTCGAGGGGATAGACGCGGTCGATCACGGGCTTGAGTTCGCCCTGCTCAATGAGCTTTTTGATGAACAGCACGGTTTGTTTGGATTCCCGGGGAAGGGCAAAGATGACCTTTTTTTGCTGAACATGGTCAGCAGGGGCAGGTAAGTATTGTTCCAATTCGGGCCGAGGTCGGTAGAGAAATATAGGCCGCCGGGCTTGAGGAGTTTTTTGCACGCCCCGAACGAGCTTTTACCCACGGCGTCAAAAACAAAATGAAAAGTTTTGTTGATGGCGGTGAAATCTTCGCGGGTATAATCGATCACTTCATCAGCGCCCAGTATTTTCGCCAGTTCCAGGTGTTTGGTATCGGTAACGGCAGTGACCGTTGCGCCATAGTGTTTGGCCAGTTGAATGCCTGAGCTGGAGATCGAGCCGCTGGCCCCGTTGATGAGGATGGCATGGCTGCCGTTGAGATTGATCTTCTCGAGGTAGTTGAGTGCCAACCATGGTCCTTCGAGCAGGGCAACGCATTCTTCGAATGAGAGGTTCGCTGGTTTGAGGGCGATGGGTTCGTTGACATTCATGCATTTATACTCCGCATGGGCGCCCCATTTCTTCTGGTCGATACCAAACACCTCATCGCCGACATTGAACTCCTGTACACCGGCGCCGACCTCTTCCACAATGCCGGAGAACTCGTTGCCCCAGATCGGGTACTTGGGTTTGGTGAGGCCCGCGAATAACCTCACTGCGTAAGGCTTCCCAAGCCGAAATCCGCAATCGGTCCGGTTGACAGTAGATGCATGAACGCGTACCAGTACTTCCCCCGGTTTGGGAGCAGGCTTAGGTACGTCCCTGACGGATACAACCTCGGGCGGGCCGTAGTGGGTTTGGCAGGCAGCGCGCATGTTTGGGTATTTTACCTAAGGTATGCATGCGTTTGGGGAGGATGCCCATGAATCGTTGTGAGCGGTCATAACTGTTTGTCAATGGAGCAGATGGGTGTACAATAAAAAAGCCACTGAACGGTCAGTGGCTTAGTGTTTAGGGTGTTTAACTGGCTAACAATAATATACGTTGTTGTTCAAATACTTTCTGATTGACCTTATTGAAACTGTGTTTTCTTCCAGGCATTGCGCGCCCTGCTGCACATGTAAGGTGCTCATGTAAGTTGACCAGCTGGCCATCATCTCAGCATCTCCGGTTTGGTATGCCTGGCAGGTGTTGGGCCATGTATAATCTTTCAGGTCAGGGTTGGCGGTAGCTGCGCTATTCAGGGTGAGGCAAAGGGCTAAGGCGGATAAGATCAATTTGTTCACGTAGTTTGATTAATACAGTGCAAAGGTAAACAGCTTAATGCAGTTATGCCAGACGTTCGTCGGGTCAAACGGGTCGTTCGTCGAAAGGTAACTTCCACATCATTCTGCTGCGCCTTTCCGGGCGTGCTTCGTCCGTTCTTTATTATGCGTTGCATTTCCTGGGTGAGTTTGGACACTGTAGACTGATGTTTAGAAGCAAGATTAATTTTCTCTCCGGGGTCTGCTTCGAGGTCGTAGAGTTGAAGGGGTTGAAGATTTTCTTTTAATGCTTGTTTTTCGGTTGGGGCGGACCAGCCGCCGCTTCCCGCGGCGAAGATGAGTTTCCATTTTCCCTGGCGTATGGCGAACTTTCCATCGATCGAGTGGTGGATGGTGTTTTTGCGCTCAAATCCTTTTTTATTCAATAGAAGCGGAAGCATGCTGTAACTGTCTTCACCCACATCCACCGGAAGGGGTTTTCCCATCAATTCAGCAGTAGTTGCAACAAGGTCGGTCAGGCAAATGGTTTTGGAAGATGATGAACCCGCCGCTACTTTAGCCGGCCACTTTACAATGAATGGGACACGATGGCCGCCTTCCCAGATATCCGCTTTTGCACCGCGGAAGGGTCCGCTTGGTTGATGCTGCTTTGCGGCCAGTTCAGCGAAACCCGCTGATGGAGAACATCCATTATCGCTCGTGAAAATGATCATGGTGTTCTGGTCAATGCCGGCTTGTTTAACTGCCTCAAGTATACGACCCACCAGCGCATCCGTCATCATCACAAAATCACCGTATTCATTAATGCCTGATTTGCCGGCATACTCCGATGATGCGAGTATCGGTGTATGTGGCGATGTTAAGGGGATGTATAGAAAGAATGGCTTATTTGCGGCTGCCTGTTCCTTGATATAAGTGATCGATTTTTCCGCGATTTGCGGCAATACTTCTTCGTGTTTGAAATCGTTCCCGATCGGACCTTTACGCCAGAATGCTTTACCTGTTCTTTCGGCGATCGTATCAATCCTTGTGGCCGTTGTTTTATTATTCTCGATCCACAGGTAGGGAGGAATATCCAGGGAGGCGGTGATGCCGTAGAAATAGTCGAAGCCAATGGTAGCAGGACCAGCGATGAGTGGAGCGCCGAGATCGATCTTTTGATTCGGGCCTGATGGTTCTTGCCCAGGTTGGGTCTGCCAACCGAGTCCAAGATGCCATTTTCCCACACAGGCTGTAGCATAACCGTTATCTTTCAGATATCCTGCAACCGTCATTCTTTCATTTGGGATCAGGGGTTCATCGTAACTCCATAGTACGCCTGATTGCAACCTTGTTCTCCAGGCATACCTGCCGGTTAAAATACCATATCGTGTAGGTGAACAAACCGATGAACCGCTATGTGCATCGGTAAACATCATGCCTTCCCGCGCCATGCCGTCGATGACAGGTGTTTTGATTTTTGATGACGCATTGTAGCAACTGAGGTCGCCATAGCCCAGGTCGTCTGCCAGAATATAGATGATATTGGGTTTG
>JBBAJN010000140.1:0-8283 GCA_040404045.1 Chitinophagaceae bacterium | reverse complement strand
AAATGATGAAGGACTTCCTGGATATCCAGCAGGACCACGTAGAACTCATCAACCTGTGCTTGGAGAAAACCGTGAAAGGCGGGGTGCTCTATTTTTCCACCAACTTAAGGAGTTTTCACATGGAGACTGAACTGATCCAGGCTGCGTCTGTCACGGATATCACAAAAGCCACCACGCCGTTTGACTTTGAAGGCAAGTTGCTCAGATGGTGTTATCGCATCACCCGCTGATCACAGGTAAAGCGCTTCGAATTCTGCTATAAACTCATTTCCCCTTCTGAAGATCAGCCGATCGCCTTGGATCTGGTAGTTGTCAATATCGACCAACGTCTTCATGAAAACATCTTCCACCTGCATCCCGGGTCCGTCACATAACATCCGCGTCATCGCGGCTGGCCCAAGTTTCAATATCCCGTCCTTATAGGTATAGGATCCCCTCATATTGTTACAACCGGCGTGCCCATGGAACTGAAGAATCCGATCGTCAAATTGGATGAACACATCTTTTGCCAGTTCAGGGAAAACATCAATGCCCTGTATCCGGATCATCTTCCAACGGGTTGTGCCAAAACTTGCATCTGGTTTACTGTTCATAACGGGTTTTGTTTTTGGTGAGCAGGAACTCACTGCTATCATAATTGAAAGCAAAATAATTAAAGGACTTCTCATTTTTTACGTGTTTTCAACATGATGTTATGGTGAAAAAAAGTACACATCGTTTGTCTTTCTGGATCATAACCACGGCTTTATTGGTTATTTTTAAGGGAGATGAACAAGTTTAACCAAACCAACAAAGCATTCCTGCCCGTTTTACTGGCATTGATCGCATTTTTGTCATGTGGGCCCAATAAGACCAGCCTGGTAGATACCAGGAATCGGTATGAAGATCTGGTGGTCCTGTTTCGCGAATGGCGGACCTTTCAGGTTCCCCCGTTTGTTGAGGGCGTACCGGATTACTCGCCTGCGGCCATGAAAAAACAGCAGGAGGACTTGAAACTTTGGAAAGCGAGGCTGGCGGCGGTAGATACCTCAGGTTGGCCCGTCAAACACCAGGTGGATTGGTACCTGGTTTGGGCCGAGATGAACGGACTTGATTTTGACCACCGGGTCATTCAGCCCTGGGTGCGAGACCCGGCTTTTTACGTGTGGTTTTATACTTACCCTTCCGATGTTCCCGAAAGAGAGGGTCCCAATATGGCAGGAGCCATAGAGTTGCCCGATTATAACAGACCATTGTCTGACCATGATGCAGGGGAGATCGCTGCGAGATTGAGGAAAGCCGGCATTATGTATGCCAGGGCAAGGAAGAACCTGACCGGCAGGGCAAAGGATCTGTGGAATCGCGGGATAACCAGTATCAACCAGCAGGGCAGGGAGTTGGCGGATTTTTCAGCTTCTGTAAAAGCCACTCACCCTGATCTGGCTGCGGCGGCACTGGAGGCAAAAAAAGCATCAGATGATTTTGCCGCCTGGTTGACATCTGAGGCGCATAAAAAGAACGATGTATCTGGTGTTGGGAAAGATCATTTTACATGGTACATCCGTAACGTCCACCTGATGCCCTATACCTGGGAGGGGTATGAACAATTGCTGGAAAGGGAACTCACTAGGGCCCATACCGCCCTAAGACTAACGGAGCTCCGTAACCGAAATTTAACTGTTCTGGATAGGATCAGCAGCGCAGTCCAATATGATTCGGTCATGAATGGTGCCGTGAAGGAATTCATGGGCTTCCTGGAGGGGAACAGTATCCTTACGGTAAAAGATTACATGGAGCCGGCCATGATGGCCCAGAATGGCAAGTTCCAGCCCTCCACCGGTTTACGGGGATTTTTTTCAGAAGTGGATTATCGGGATCCTATGCCCATGCGCTGCCATTTTTTTCATTGGATAGACAAGGCCATGAATAAACTCGAGCCTGTGGAAAGCCCTATCCGAAGGGTACCGCTACTGTATAATATTTTTGACAGCAGGGCCGAGGGGTTGGCTACAGCCATGGAAGAGCTGATGTTGCAGGCCGGCCTATACAGGAACAGGCCCAGGGGTGAGGAGTTGGTGTGGGTGATGCTTGCCCAAAGGGCAGCACGGGGACTCGGTGGTATTTACCAGCATGGGCAAGTGATGGATTTCGATCAGTCCACCAAGTTCGCCTCAAAGTGGGTGCCCTGGGGATTGTTGCCGGCAGACGGTGAAACCATCCAGGGTGAAGAGCATTTCTATTTGCAGCAACCGGGATATGAAACCAGCTATGTGTCCGGTAAGCTTGAAATAGACAAACTGATCGCGGAATATGCGCGGCAAAGAGAGGGTAAGTTCAACATGAAGTCTTTCATGGATGAGTTCCTGCGAAAAGGGATCATCCCTATGTCGTTGATCCACTGGGAGATGACCGGTGATAAAACGATGTTGTTGAAAGCTACCCGAGATGGGAAGTTAAACTAGAAATATTTTCGGTTCTTTGCCGGATGATCACGGAAATCGGACAAGATATATCCCTCGCAGCAGCTTTACTCCGGAAGGGAGCATTGGTAGTCATACCTACGGAAACTGTGTACGGTCTGGCCGCCAACGCACTGGACATTGAAGCGGTGGTCAATGTCTATGAGGCAAAGGGTCGTCCCCGTTTCAATCCCCTGATCATGCACCTGCCTTCGCTGGAGGCAGCAGCAAAATATGTTACAGATATCCCTTCGCCGCTCAGGCTGCTGGCGGAACGTTTTTCTCCCGGTCCGCTGAGTTATCTCCTGCCGAAATCATCCCTGGTGCCGGACTTGATTACCGCGGGATCAGACAGGGTGGTGATCCGGATACCGGCACATCCCATGACATTGGAATTATTGCAGCAGGTCAGTTTTCCATTGGCTGCACCATCTGCAAATCCATTCGGCTATGTGAGCCCCGTCACAGCAGCACATGTGCTTGAAGGTTTGCGGGGTAAGATACCTTACATACTGGACGGCGGCCCCTGTTCCGTTGGACTGGAGTCTACCATTGTGGGTATGGAAGGTGATGAGTTGGTTATTCACAGATTGGGCGGGATCTCTGCTGAAGATATATACCTGGCAACCGGTATGAAGCCTGGTTTTTCCCTCTTGCATAAAAAGCCGGACACGCCGGGTCAGTTGAAGGTGCATTATGCGCCTGGTAAACCATTGATCGTTGGAGATATATCAGAACTCTCATCTGCCCATGCAGGAAAAAAACTGGCGGTGATCTCTTTTACGCAAGCCTGTCCCGATGTCCATATCAGTAAAGTGCTTTCTCCTTCCGGGGATCTGCATGAAGCCGCTGCCAAACTTTTCACCGTGCTCAGGGAATTGGACAAGTCCGATGTGGACCTGATCCTGGCAGAAAATTTTCCAGACACCGGTATTGGTCAGGCCATTAACGACCGTTTGGGCCGGGCTGCAGGAAGGCTTTAACCAGCCATCACTCCATGATCTCACTCAGTTCCAGCCACCGGATCTCTTTGTCATCGATCAGCTTTGTGATCTCCCCGATCCGTGCCGAAAGGCGCTGGAGTTCGTCGAATGGTAGTGACGCCGATGCCAGTTTTTCGGTGATGGCATCTTTCTCCTTGTTGAGTTCGGAAATTTCTTTTTCGAGGGTTTCAAATTCCCGTTGCTCCTTAAATGAAGGCTTTTTCCTGTTGGCAGTAGCTATCGTTGGGGTGATCTCAACGAGTGTTTTTGCAGGCTGTGGCGGTGTTGGTGCATCCCTCCGCGATTGTTCAAATTCAAGGTAGGTTCTGTATTCAGAATAATTGCCCGGGAAATCCCGTACCTGGCCCTCGCCTTCAAAAACGATGAGGTGGTCCACCAACTTGTCCATGAAGTACCTGTCGTGCGAAACGATCATCAGGCATCCGGGGAAATCTGCCAGGAAGTTTTCCAACACTCCCAGGGTAGGGAGGTCAAGGTCGTTCGTTGGCTCATCGAGGATCAAAAAGTTCGGACTTTTAAACAGGATGCTCAATAAATGCAGGCGACGTTTCTCGCCGCCACTGAGTTTAGAGATGTAGGTATACTGCTGATCTGGCGTGAACAGGAATAACTCGAGGAACTGCGACGCGCTTAGTGATCCACCTTTTGCCAACGGGAAGCTTTCGGCAATATTTTTTACGTATTCGATCACCCGCATATCTTCTTTGATGATCAATCCCTCCTGCGAGTAGTTCCCAAATACAATCGTTTCGCCAATGTTGACCTTGCCACTGTCTGCCTGCTCAAGTCCCTGTACAATATTGATAAAAGTTGATTTTCCCACGCCATTCTTCCCGGCAATACCAACCCGTTCGCCTTTTTTGAATGTATAATCAAATCCCTTCAGGATCACTTTGTCGCCATAGCTCTTATATACTTTTTTCATCTCCACCACCTTGCCCCCAAGCCTGTTCATCTTCATTTCCAGCTCCAGCTTATTGTCTTCGATTCTTTTCTTGGCCTGGGCCTCCACCACATAAAAATTATCCTGCCTGCTTTTTGATTTCGTGGTTCGGGCACGGGGTTGCTTTCGCATCCACTCCAGTTCCTTTCGATACGTATTCTTGGCTTTGTCGATGCTCGCCATTTCGCTGTCTATCCGTGCTGCTTTTTTCTCAAGGTAATTCGCGTAATCCCCTTTATAGGTATAGAGCTGGCTATTTTCGATCTCCCAGATCTCATTCGATACCTCATCGAGAAAATATCGGTCATGCGTCACCAGCAACAAGGTGATGTTCTCTTTATTCAAAAAATGTTCAAGCCATTCCACCATCTCTACGTCAAGATGGTTGGTGGGTTCGTCCATGATCAGGAGGATATGTTTATGTTCAAATCCGATATCGATGAGCGTACGTGCAAGCGCAACCCTTTTTCGCTGTCCGCCACTCAACGTGCTGACGATCTGGTGGAGATTATGGATACGCAGCTTTCCCAGGATCTGTTTTACCTTGGCATCGAAATCCCAGGCATTGTTGTCTTCCATCCGGGTGATGGCCTCACCCTGCCGGATATAGTCTTCCGTTTCCATCGCGTCTTCATATTCCCGGATGGCATCCATGACCGGATGTTTATGGAAGAAGATGTTTTGGAGGATCGTTTCATTCTCCTGGAATTCCGGATTTTGTTCGAACAGCGCGATATCCACATCCTTATTGACCCAGAACTTTCCCTCGTCCTCATGTTCCTTTCCTGCCAGGATCCTCAGCAGCGTTGATTTGCCTGTTCCGTTGCGGGCTATAAGGGCGATCTTATCTCCTTCAGAGATGTGAAAACTTAAGCCTGAAAACAGGGGTTTTATTCCAAATGATTTACCAAGACCTTCGGCAGACACATAATGCATGGCGCAAAGGTAATCTTTGTGGGGCGAAGAACATGCTCAGATCACCTCCCAGCGAGGTAGATCAACGCACACAGGATCACGGTGAATAAAATGGCCAGCGGAATCGTCCATTGATCTTCCCGGGCTTTCTTTTGTTTCATGAACCGGTAGGTGCTGATCTCATTCAGCAGGGCCTGGTCTTCCTGTGCGATCTGTTCAAGTTTAGGCCACATTTTACCGAGCCGGCTGGTGTCAATGGGATTGGCTGCGGAAAGCAGGTATTGTACAATGGTTCTGTTGATGTCTTTTTCGTTGAACTGCAGCAGGCAATCCATGTTTTCATCGGATAACAGCGCCATGATCTTCTCCACGATCCCCGTTTGATCCATGCGGAACACATCCTGTGTGGCCACATGGCGATCCAGTTTCAGGACCTTGTTCAATATGCTGTAGGGAGTCAGTGGCTGGCTTTCTGTGTATTTGTCGTTCATTGCCTGACGCAGCCACCGTTCCTGTAGCCAGGCCTCTTTTCTGGCCGGCTGGGTCAGCGTTTCATAGGCCTCCTTGATGTCATGGAATCGCGCTGCGGCATAATGGTCATGCTGATTCTTGTCCGGATGATACTGAAGTGCCAGCCTGCGGTATTGCTTTTTGATCTCTTCGCGGGACGACATCGGCGTACACTCCAGGATGCTGTAGTAATCTTTCATCAGAGTGTAAAATTCTGACAACCCGGGGAATAAAAAAAATGCCCCGGGTGGCCGGGGCATTCTGATCAGGACCAGAACATTATTTGCCGGCTTCCATCAGTCGGTGCATATCATAATATAGTGCGATGATATCGGTCTTCCCGGCACTGTTGGAATGCATCACACTATGAATTGGCAATACCACGGTTTTACCATTTTTCATTTTGTAGATGAAGGTGTGCCAGGACATTAGCCATTTCCCCGGCGCGACGGACGAATTTGGCTCATTGTTCTCAACAGCCAGGAAAGTTGGCTTGTAAAGCGTCACTGAGTCGTATTTACTCCGCCGCTCAGCAAAGAATTCGAGCGCGGCTTTCTTGCCCACCAGGCTGTCGCCAGGACCGGGGTAGTAAATTTTTACATTATCATCCCAGCTTGCTGAAAAACCATTCATGTCCCCAGCGGCGAATGCTTCGAACGATTTTCTTGTTACATCATTTTCAGATTGTGGCAATACGATGGATGCTGATGCATCAGTAGCGGTGATAACAGCAGTTCCGGAACTATCAACAGCTTCCGAATTTGATTCCGTAGCTGAGTTGCATGCGGCAAGGCTGAACAGGGTCAGGGCAATGAGAAGTTTGACTTTCATACCATTTTTTTTAATGATTAAAATTGTGCTTACTTACCAGAACCTGGTGACATGGGGCGGAGATCAAGAAATGTATTAACAATATTCCGATAATCAAAATTGATTTTTGCAACTTTGCAATTCATCTACCTTCGAAAGAACCATGTGTATCCGGATATTACCCCCCCTGTGTTTGATATGGACAATAGTATTGTTTTCGCATTGTAGCCCTGTTGGGCCTAAGGCTGAGCCCCAGGCAGACGGCCATTTAAGCAATGAAAGACCTCAGCCCGTTGCAGCGGACAAAGAACCCGTTTCAAAAATAATACCGCTGGACTCTTCTGCCGGTAGTATTCTGGCTCTTAAGCAGGTTCCGATACTCTGTTATCACCAGATCAGGGATTTCCGGGGTTCCGATTCTAAAAGAGCCCGCGATTACATTGTTCCCCCGGCAAGTTTCAGGGAGCAGATGAAGATGCTGGCAGATAGCGGTTATACTGCCGTTATGCCTGATCAACTCATCCATTACCTGGTCTCTGGAAAAGGGATGCCGGAGAAACCCGTCATGCTCAGTTTCGATGATGCGGACCTGAGTCAATTTGAACTGGCAAAGCCGGTGCTGGATCAGTATGGTTTCAAAGCGACCTTTTTTATCATGACCGTGGTGTTGAATAAACCCGGGTATATGAAGCGTGAACATGTCCGCCAACTGTCGGATGAGGGCCATGTGATCGGTTCACATACCTGGGACCACATGAATGTGAAGAAACTGACGGAGCACGACTGGGAGATACAGATCGATAAACCTTCCAGGCAACTGAAAGAGATCACCGGTAAACCAGTTGAGTACTTCGCCTATCCGTTCGGGTTATGGGATGAACGCGCTGCGGAAGGTATCAGGGCAAGGGGATTCAAAGCCGCTTTTCAGCTTTCCGCCAAACGCGACAGCACAATGCCGTTATACACCATCCGAAGGATCATTGTGCCCGGCGAATGGACCACCGCGCGGGTCTATGGGTTTATGAGGGGGAGTTTTCGCTGAAGAATTCGGCATGAAACCCGTACACGATCGCTTCCGGTACGGTAGCCCTGGCGATCTCTGTCATGCTCCCCGCATCCAGCAGCAGTAAGAAAGAGTTTTTCTTTTTGGCATCCAGAACGATCGAAAGCAGAACGCCGTCTTCATCGTTACGGCTTCCCGGGCGTGGTATGAAGCAGGGTTCGCCGGGATAGCAGTATTCCTCGTTCCAGTAACTGGTGTCGCCGTTCCTGGCATTGATCTTGACGATGCTGTTGTAAAAGCCATCTCTTTTCCCCGGAAGAAGACTGACGCCATAGGTGTAGGTATATTCGGGACTCGTGTTGTACCGGTGATAGTCGATCCTTGGGAGTTCTATGCAGGCTTCTGATACGGTATGATGAGAGATTTTTTTATTGCGCAGATTCATCCGGTATCGTCTCAGGGTGCCAAAAGGTAATTGTGTTCCCGGCTTTTCCAGTTCTTTCAGGTAGTATTTTTCCACGATGGATGCATCATCATACGCGTTGATATCCATCACCAGTTCATCGCCATCCTCCCATGCATTGACGTGGTGGAAACTGAAGAAGGCTTCTGTTTCAAACTTTGCTGCCAGTTTTCCAGTTGATTTTTCGATCACCCAGA
>JBBAJN010000139.1:0-8323 GCA_040404045.1 Chitinophagaceae bacterium | reverse complement strand
ATAACAGGTAAAAACATCGAATCTATTAAAATGGTAGTGAATGGTGCAGGTGCCGCTGCTATTGCCTGTGTAGAACTATATATCGCCTTTGGTGCAAAGCCCGAAAATTTTCTGATGTTCGATTCCAAAGGGCTGGTAACAGATTCACGTACGGACCTCGATGAAAGGAAAGCTAAGTTTGCGGTACCGGGCGAGTCCCTCACCCTTGCGGAAGGAATGACCGGGGCAGATGTCTTCATAGGCCTCAGCAAGGGCGGCGTATTAAATGCGGACATGGTAAAACTCATGGCCCCAAGGCCGATTGTTTTTGCGATGGCAAATCCCGATCCGGAGATCAGCTGGGAAGAAGCCACCGGCGCAAGGGAAGACATCATCATGGCTACGGGCAGAAGCGATTACCCCAATCAGGTCAATAATGTACTCGGGTTCCCATACATATTCCGAGGCGCGCTGGATGTGCGCGCAAGCACCATTAACGAAGCCATGAAGATGGCAGCGGTAAAGGCACTGGCTGAACTGACCAAATCTACCGTACCGGATATTGTGAACATGGCATATAACGACAGCACGATATCATTCGGACCCAACTATATTATTCCAAAGCCGCTTGATCCGAGGCTGTTGGAATGCGTTGCCCCTGCCGTTGCAAAGGCAGCGATGGAGAGTGGTGTTGCTGCCAAACCCATCGCAGATTGGGATGAGTATATCTTACAACTCAACAAAAGACTGGGGATCGACAACCAGCTGATGCGTGCGATCGGCAGTAAGGTGCGCAAAAATCCCAAGCGGGTGGTATTCGCAGACGCAGAAAACGCCAAGATCCTTAAAACGGCTCAACTGGCAGTGGATGAAGGTATTGCCTATCCCATCCTGTTAGGCGATCCTAAAAAGATCATGTCTATCGCGGAAATACACAATATTGACCTGGAAGGCATTCCCATGATCGATCCCAAGCACGACGATATGGAAGAAATACGCCAGGAATACGGCGAAGTATATTTCAGGAAAAGGCAACGCCGGGGCGCGAATTACTATGAGGCTTATAAAAAGATGAAGGATCGGAACCATTTTGGATGCATGATGGTGGAAATGGGCGATGCGGATGCGATGATCTCCGGCCTTACCCGGAATTATGCGGATACCATTAAACCTGCCATTCAGATCATCGGTACCGAAGAGGGAGTTGACAAGATCGCGGGCATGTACATCATGCTGACCAACAGGGGACCGCTGTTCCTGGCAGACACCACGGTCAACTTCAATCCAACCTCAGAAGAGCTGGCCAACATCACGTTACTGGTAGCCCGAGAAGTAAGGTCTTTTGGAATTACACCAAGGGTAGCCATGTTGAGCTATTCAAATTTCGGCAGCAGCAATACAGAAGAAGCCATCATGGTGCGGGATGCCAGGGCCATTGTAAAACAGCGCAATCCATCATTGATCGTGGACGGTGAGATACAAGGCATCATGGCCTTCAACAAAGAGATCCTAAGGGACAACTATCCTTTCTCGGAATTGCTGAAGGGAGATGTGAATACACTCATCTTCCCCAACCTCAGCGCAGGTAATATTGCGTATAACCTGTTACAGGAAGTGGGCGGGGCAGACTCCATTGGACCGGTGCTGTTGGGGCTGAAAAAACCAGTGCACGTTTTACAATTGGGCAGTTCCGTCAGAAGTATTTTCAACATGGTGATGATCGCGGGAATTGATGCCCAGCAGAAATCAGCCCTCAGGCCCGAGGAAAAATCCAGGAACAGCGAATGGGTGAAAAAATTTATTCCGGAGATGACCACCAAAGAATGAAGGCATGGAGAACATCTCACGAAAAAAGATCTGCTATACCGCAAGTAAGAGTTTCAGAAAATACCTGCGCAGCTATGGCCGTGAGATGAAGCTCCCGGTACTGTATTCCACCCTCAGGGATTTTAACGGGTCGGTGCCGTTGTACGACAAGCAAGGGAAGGACACCTTATGGGAAACCGTATTCTTCCTTCCCACCGTGACGGACGAGATCCACCATGGCCTGAAAAGGATGTATTCCCTGTTGAAGGCCACCGGTCCCTCCCAGGCGGAGGAACACTTGCATATTGAACGCATCGATTTCTGTGTGTTTGGCAATTCAAAGCCGTTCCGCATCAAAATCGTGAACAACTATAACGAGGTTTACGATTATTTCTACATCAAGATCGCAGATGCCTCCCGCATTTGGGGGATGGAAATGGAACATATGCTGTCGCCTTACTGGATCAATTACCTGGTAGATGGCAACACGTTGGTGGAAGAACATATTGCCGGGATCCCCGGGGACACGTTTGTGGAGAAATACATGGACCGGCCCGAGTTTAATCCAAAGCGGATCGCAAAGGAATTTGTCAAATTCAATGAACGATGTTTCGTGCAATTGCTGGGCGACATGCGAAGCTATAATTTCGTTTTCGATATCACGCAGGACTTTGACGATATCCAGTTCAGGATGAGGGCCATTGATTTCGACCAGCAGTGTTACGAAGGCCGGAAGACCACTTACCTGCCCCAATACTTCAAGGAGAACAAGATCTTTGTTGATCTCGTGGCAAGGCACTTCAATCCGGACGTGGTCAGGCAATACCAGAATGAGGAGCGATCCCTGATCATCCGAAGGATCCGCTCGCAACGGCTCAGGTTGAAAGACCTCAAAGACGCCCTGGTGGACGACGAGTTATCGACCCCTGAAAAACTGGAACAACTTAAATCTGAACTGGCTGAGCACCACCAGGACAACAACTTCCTCAAATGCCGTTCCATGGCAGAAGTATTGATGGTGCATATGAAAAAATTCATATTCACCAGGGAAAGGTGGGCACAATAATAATGGCTTTAATTGGGCCAAACGTGCTATTTTGTAAGCTCAAAACATGTTCAACAAACTTCATCCATGAATCTATTTACCCATATTGGCCGGTTCCTGCTCATGATGAAAAGAATGATCAGTATCCCGGAAAATTGGAAGATGTACTGGAAAGAACTGATGCACCAGTGTTCAGAGATCGGAATCGGGTCCTTGGGCATTGTGGCCATCATATCCGTATTCATAGGCGCTGTATCAGCTGTTCAGACGGCTTATCAGCTGGTCAGTCCTGTTATTCCTAAAACCACCATTGCCGTTATTGTCAGAGACACGGTGATTCTGGAATTCGCCCCTACCCTGACCAGTATCGTACTTGCCGGCGTGGTGGGCAGTAAGATCGCCAGTGAGCTTGGCAATATGAGGGTGAGTGAACAAATCGATGCCCTGGAGATCATGGGCATCAATACCAAGGCCTATCTGGTGTTGCCCAAGATTATCGCAGCGCTCCTCGTGATCCCCATGCTGGTAGTCATCGCCGCAGTACTGGGCATTTGGGGTGGTCGTCTGGCCGGTGCCGCTTCCGGTATCCTTTCAGCAGAAACATTCGACAGGGGACTCACAACCAGCTTCATGCCCTACAACGTAACCTTTGCATTGGCCAAAGCCTATACCTTTTCCTTCATTATCTCCAGTATCCCGGCTTATTATGGATACAATGTTCAAGGCGGGGCACTTGAGATCGGAAGATCAAGTACCCAGGCTGTGGTAACCAGTTGTATCATGATCCTTTTGGCCGACTATTTACTGGCAGCATTACTACTCTGACAACATGATCGAAGTAAAAAATATAAAGAAAGGCTTTAACGGCAAAACCGTTATCGATGATGTGAGTGCCACCTTCGATACCGGAAAATGCAATCTGATTATTGGATCCAGTGGCAGCGGTAAAACCGTGCTGATGAAATGCCTCGTGGGCCTGTTTGAACCAGACGAGGGTGATATCCTGTACGATGACCAGAGTTTCACTACCATGAACCAGAATGAACGCAAACAAATGCGCCAGAAAATAGGCATGCTGTTCCAGGGATCTGCATTGTTCGACAGTATGACCGTTGAACAAAACGTCATGTTCCCGCTGGATATGTTCACTCCCCTGTCTTATAAGGACAAGAAAAAAAAGGTCCGTGAGGTGCTCGACAAAGTGGACCTGAAAGAAGCAGATAAAAAGTTCCCTGCCGAGATCAGTGGTGGCATGAAGAAAAGGGTGGGTATTGCCAGGGCCATCGTACTCAACCCTAAGTATCTTTTCTGCGACGAGCCCAACTCGGGACTGGATCCCCAAACATCCATCCTGATAGATAAGCTGATCCAGGACATTACCCTGGAGTATAATATCACTACCGTGATCAATACGCACGACATGAACAGTGTGATGGAGATCGGCAACAAGATCGTGTACATGTACCAGGGACTCAAAGAGTGGGAAGGTTCAAACAATGAGATCATCTTCTCAAAAAACGAAAAGCTGAATAATTTCATTTTTGCATCCTCATTCCTGAAAGACGCAAAAGATATGCGGATGCTGGAAGCAAAGGGGAAGATAGACGATGACCGGGATATGGATAAATTACTGAAATCGTGAAAAAGAGGCTGCTCATTATTCTTCTTGTGATCGCAGGATCTTCACTGGGAGCCCACGAGTTTTGGTTAGAACCCCGGAAGTTCAACCTGAAAAAAGGCGAGAGCCTGTACCTCCATTTCCGTGTGGGCGAAAATTTTGAGGGGATGAACTGGAACGGCGCGCAGTCCAGCGTTGAATCCCTTCACCTGTACTACGGCAATGTTGAAGACGATCTCCAGCCGTTGATCCCGGACAGCATCCCTGGCGATTCACTGAACCTGCAATTCTATGATGAAGGGACTGCGCTGGTGACTTATCAATCCACCAACAAGTTCATAGAACTGGAACCTGCAAAATTCCTCGAATACCTGGAAGAAGACGGACTCCAGGAAGCGATAGACTATCGTAAAGAACATGGTGAACTGGACTCCATCGGCAGGGAGCATTACAAAAGATGCGCAAAAACGCTTTTCCAGATCGGCGCTTTGAAAGATGATGTGTATAAAAAGCAATGCGGCATGGACCTTGAGTTTGTTCCGCTGCAACACCCCTATTCCATCAAGAAAGGGCAGACGCTGAAGTTCAGTCTTTTATATAAAAAGAAACCGCTTCCAAATGCCAGGGTCAAGCTATGGCACCGGGTAAATGCGAAAACAGATATGAAGTCAATGACTACAGATGAAAAGGGGATCGTTGAGTTACCGATAAAAATTATTGGAAAATATTTACTGTCGTCGGTGCATATGAAAAGGGTTGACAATGAGGACAATGCAGACTGGCAGAGCTACTGGGCAAGTTTCAGTTGGGGGTACTGACTTGCAAATACGAAATACACATATTAGTTTTGAATCCGAAACCAACGATCTGATTTACCTCTCAGGTCAGCTTACCTCCAATTTTCCAGAAAGCCTCGTTAGATCCATAGTCCTTTGCGAAAAACGATTAACCACAAAAATCGCAAAGAATGAAACTTATTTTTACGCTCCTGTTTTCTGGCAACGGCCCTGATTCAAGCCCATTCCCAAAGCAGTACTTTTTCCGCAACCACGGCAACCAATGTAGGCGCAACGGGACCCAGCTGGTCTACGCCCGGGATCCCTACCACGGTGAATATGAACACCGGATTTTTCACTTCCAGCCGGGAGTTGAGATTATCAGGATTCAATTTTTCCGGAATTCCGGCCAATGCAACCATTACGGGTTTTACTATCAATTTGGTAAGAAGCGCAGCCGCTACCACGGCCATACTTGACGCAACTATCACCCTCTCCAAAAACGGTGTATTAGGCGCAAACAGAGCCGGTTTTTTCGGGTTCTGGCCTACATCCCCCACAGCGATTCAATTTGGCGGGCCTACCGATCTATTCGGCCTCGGTCCATGGCTATTGTCTGACCTCAATAGCAGCTTTGCCATTTCAGTTGACATTTTTCAGTTTGCAAGCAATTCAACCGCAACTATCACGTCTGCCAGCGTAACGGTACATTATCAGATTCTCGCTCCGATCATCCTCACCAACTTTGACGTTTCAAAAACAGCAGATAACTATGTAAACATCCAATTTGCCACGTCCAGTGAGGAGAATGTAAAGAACATATTTGTTGAGCGCTCATCTGATGCCCGTAATTTCTCCACCATCTTCACGATCACTCCACAGGGCGCAAGAAACAGGTTTACTAAGTACACCCTGGTGGACAAAACACCGCTGACCGGAATGAACTACTACAGGCTCAAGGAAGTGGATATTGATGGAAATGTATCTTATTTTGATATCAAGGGCATATCCATCTCCAGGGCTGGTGCCAGGTTCCAGGCATTCTATAGCGGGGGCGACATCAAAGTGAACCTCAGCAGCATCAAAGGCAACTACCAGCTCAGCCTATATGATGCCGGTGGTGCCCAGGTCAGCAGTCAGAACCTGAAGATCATGTCAAACAGTTTCCAGACAAGCCTTCCGGCACCTCAAAGGGCTGGTGTGTATATCGTCACCCTCAAAGGCGAAGGCATCAGCGAAACAGCCCGGATCTTTGTAGGTAAATAACATTTTCAAACCCCATTATAACCCCGTTGTATAAACGGGGTTTTTTTATGCCCTAAATGGAACCGGCCTATTTTTCATAGCCAAATTACCCGTATTTTTGCGCCACCCAAATTGTTCCCCATGTCTGTATTAGTCAATAAGCATTCAAAAGTCATCGTCCAGGGATTTACCGGTTCAGAGGGAAGTTTTCATGCTTCACAGATGATCGAATATGGCACCCGTGTTGTAGGTGGCGTAACGCCCGGGAAGGGTGGCACCATGCACCTCGACAGGCCCGTGTTCAACACGGTAGCTGACGCCGTAAAGGAAACAGGCGCCGATGTGAGCATCATCTTTGTACCTCCTGCTTTTGCTGCAGATGCCATCATGGAAGCCGCAGAGTCGAAGATCGGGCTGGTGGTTTGCATCACCGAGGGAATTCCCGTACAGGATATGGTCAAAGTAAAGAACTTCCTGCTGGGTAAATCAACAAGGCTGATCGGACCCAACTGTCCCGGCGTCATCACTGCCGGCGAATGCAAAGTGGGCATCATGCCTGGCTTCATCTTTAAATCAGGCCATATTGGTATCGTGTCTAAATCAGGCACCCTTACCTACGAGGCAGCCGACCAGATCGTAAAAGCCGGTATGGGCATTACCACAGCCATAGGAATTGGCGGCGATCCCATCATCGGCACCACCACCAAAGATGCAGTAGAACTGTTCATGAACGATCCCGAGACCAAGGGCATTGTAATGATCGGCGAGATCGGCGGAGGCATGGAAGCAGAGGCTGCCAACTGGATCAAAGCCAATGGCACCAAGCCTGTAGTAGGCTTTATTGCCGGCCAAACCGCTCCTCCCGGCAGACGGATGGGCCATGCAGGAGCAATCATTGGCGGCTCGGACGATACGGCCGAAGCCAAAATGAGGATCATGCGGGAATGTGGTATTACCGTGGCTGACAGTCCTGCTGACATCGGTATTGCCATGGCAGCAGCTATGAAATAACACATGACATCATTATATGGAAAATGATATCTCCACCCGGGATATCATTTTTTTTTGCATTATCCGATATCGATCACCAGCGGAACGACCTTTCATCTGCCTTTGCGCCGGGAGAAATTATTACCGCCGGCCTTAACACTTCATTGCTGTGTATTTTCCGATATTGCTGCATCTGATCAGAAACAGAAAGGAAGAACTATGATGAGAACTATTGCTATGATCCTGTCGGTATTGTCTGTCTTGTCAGCCTCAGGCCAAACGCCCGATGACAGCTATGCGGCCCGATGGAAAAAGATTGACCAGCTGATCAATGAAAAAGGACTGACCAGGTCTGCCCTGCTGGAGGTGGAGAAGGTATACCAGTTGGCAAAAAAAGAAAAGAAAGATGTACAGATCATCAAGGCGCTGATCTACATGGCCAGGCTGGACGACCAGTTGAAGGAAGAAAGCGATCATGGCGTGAATGTGCTGATTTCGGAACTAAAAAACGCAAAGGCACCTGTTAAACAACTGTTGCATTCCATGTTGGCCGCCAAATACCAAAACTACCTGGAAGCCAACAGGTTCAAATTGTATGGCAGAACTCCCCTGAATACAACCCCTGGAACTGACCCTGATACCTGGAGCCTCGAAGAATTACACAATAAGATCTCCCTTCATTACCAGGCATCACTCACCCAAACAGATATCCTGAAAAAGACAAGGCTCGAACCCTTTGATCCCATCATCGTAAAAGGCAACTCCCGGACTTTGCGCCCCACCCTGTTCGATCTGCTGGCCCACCAGGCGCTGGAATATTTTGGGAACGATGAACGCGATCTCTCAAAACCTGCCTATCGCTTT
>JBBAJN010000138.1:0-8377 GCA_040404045.1 Chitinophagaceae bacterium | reverse complement strand
GGGAGCAGATAAAAAGATAAAAGGGTTATACTTGTATAGTGTAACCCTTTTTTTATGAATGACCTTGACGAAATAAAAAATTTCGGGCCTTATATGGTCAAAATAATGAATTTGATTGGAATACATTCAAGAGAAGACCTAATGACCTCAAATTACAAAACAATCAAAAAGAATTTAATTAAGGCCGGAGTAAAACCACACCTTAATATATTCTACTCAATTGAAATGGGATTACAAGGGAAGAGTTGGAACGAGATTACTTCTAATGAAAAGAATGAAATCAAAAAAATCTTAGAGGGTGTAAAATGAATCAAATTCTTTAAATATAAACGAAATTCAAACTGTCATGAAATTAGTATTTAGTTTTTTGATAATTTCTGTTTTGCTGTTTTCCTGTAAAAAGGAGTATCAAAACCCAAATTTGACTGAGCAAGATTTAATAAAGTTTATCAGCAGAACTTCCATTACCTACTTAAATCGTACTGCGTCGATTTTAAAACTTGAAATTCGTTCAGAAGACTTAAAAAGTACAAGATATGTTGAGGTTCGAATAAGTAAGCCTGTTTCTCCGTCAAAAGGAGCACTTGTTTTGTCAACTGGAGGGTTTGGAACAAATTTTTATGGCATTGGACTTGAGACAAATACAACAATAAATTTTGCGGTCAATATTGGGCTCGAAACCTATGAGATTAAATGGCTTGGGGAGCAGGGTTGGGGAACTGGAGTTGCGGGAGCCGGTTATCCAAATGCGGTAAGGGCTTATGGTTCAATTTTACGTTATCTAAAGAAAAATGAAATGTCTAATACCCAAAATATTATTGCCCATGGGGGAAGCGGAGGCTCATTTCAGATAGCCTTTGGTTTAACCCGCTTCAATTTAGAAAAAGATATAAAACATGCTATTCTCATAGCCGGACCACCAACGGCAAATTTGCAACAGGCAATTTTCGGTGACAGTTCGCTTAAATCATATTGGCCCGATGGTATCAGCGGTTTTCGTATGACCGATTATATTCACGGATGGGACAATCAAGGTAATTATTGTCAAAACCGAACACAAACTCCGCCAGACTTTGTTTTAAACACCCTCGACAAATCATCCTTGCTGTCAACAACAATAATACCTGATTTAAACTATGAAACCCATTTAATATTTATTAATACAAATGATGTAACTAACGCAGATGGGCAAGGTCTTTTATATTTTGAAGCAATACAAAGCATAAAAGAATGGCATTACCTCCCAAACGAAACGTCTCATGATGTAGGGGGTATAAATGCAGGGGCAAATAAAATCCGAGAGATTCTGCAAACTTTAATATGAAAAATAAAGCCGCGTTAACGAATTAAGTTCAACTCTTAAGTTTCCTGATGGTCACATACTCAATCATCTTATTATAGCTGCATCTTTCGTCTGTAAGGGGAACCGGTAAAACAGCACCTGGGTTATTCAGAAGGTTTACAATAAAGCGCCGGCTATACAGGCACACATGAGGCAGGCGATCGTTCCGCCGATCAACGCTTTGATACCAAGTTCAGTAAGGCTTTTTCGCTGGTTGGGTGCCAGTTGGCTGATTCCGCCGATTTGTATACCAATGGATGCAAAATTCGCAAATCCACATAACGCATAGGTAGTGATGAGTATGGATTTGGGATCTTGTATAGCGCCGCTGGCTTTCATCTGGCCAAAGCTGATATAAGCCTGGAATTCATTAATGATCGTTTTCTCCCCAAGCAACTGGCCAACCTGTACCATTTCAGCGGGGTTAACGCCGATCACCCAGGCAATGGGCGCGAAAATATACCCGAGCAGCATCTGGAAACTCAAGCCTTCATACCTGCCGCCCGAAAATTCCTTCACAATACTATTCAGTCCCATATGATAACCAATGGAGCCAAGTATCCAGTTCAGCAGGTACATGATGGCAGTGAAGACGATCAGCATCGCGCCAACGTTTACGGCTAGTTTCAACCCGTCGGTGGTTCCAAGGGATATCGCATCGAGAACGTTATCGCCCAGCTTCTCCCGGTTGATCTTTATTTCTGTTTCAACTTTTTCAGTTTGTGGGAATAGGATCTTTGAGCAGATGATGGCGGCGGGCGCACTCATGATCGACTGACTGAGCAGGTGTAGCGCAAAATAGTTCTGCTGGACGGGGTCATTACCGCCAAGAAATCCCACATAGGCGGCAAGTACACTGCCGGCCGTATTCGCCATGCCACCCACCATGATCATCAGGATCTCGCTTCGGTTCATTTTCTCCAGGAACGGCCGGATCATCAGCGGCGCCTCGGTTTGGCCAAGAAAGATATTGGCGGCAGTGGATACGCTTTCCGCACCGGATATCTTCATCTTCCGAAGCAACAGGGCAAAGAAGTATACCACCTTCTGAAGGATGCCCAGGTAATACAGCAATGCTGAAAGGGCTGCGAAAAATATGATATTGGGCAGAACCTGCACCGCAAATATATAAGCCCAGTTGCCGGTTGGATCCGCCAGGTTTCCGAAAATGAATTCAGTGCCCTTGTGCGAAATATTGATCACTTCAACAAACTTCTGCGAAAGCCATTCAATCAGGATCCTGAAGAAGTTGTATTCGCCCTTGCCCAAAACGCCAATGGCAAAAGCGATCATCGTGACCATTCCGTAACCCACAACCTTCCAGTTCACAGCCCTGCGGTTATTGCTGAACAGGTAGCAAAGACCGATGAGGAATACCATGCCCCCAACACCGCGCAGGAGATTAACTAAGTCAAAATTCATTCAGGCTGTTTGTAGATTGGCGAATTTGCACATTAAAATTTGAATCCGGAAAATCTTTTTAGCAGGTTGGAGAATACCTCGCTGATGTCTTTCGAAATGTTCAGTTTGAGTATCAGCAGGGTGTACATAAGCATGAAAACAATGCTGGGTACGGCCACATTGATGTACAGGTTACCTAAGTCCGGTATCAGCAAGGTTAAGAAATAACAGGCCAGGGCGACCACCAGCACCTTCAGGTTGTTGAGTCCAAAGGGCTGGAGTTTATAGATCTTCCAGATGGCCGTGAAACGTATAAGGTTGAAAAAGCATATGGCGATCAACGTGCCGTAGGCGGGGCCTTCCACGCCATACTTACGCGTGAGGTAGTAGTTCAACACCAGGGAGATCACTACAAACAGCATGTTGCTGAACAGGTCTATCTTCCAGTGTTTAGACAGCATAAGGATCTGTGAATTCATACCCGTGCCCATATCAATGATCTTGGCAATACCGAGGATCAGGATGAGTACGCTGATGGGCGCATAAGTGGGGCCGAGAAACTCCACAAGCTCTTTGATGTTCAGAAGTATGAGGGAAATTAAACCCATGCCAATGACCAGCAGGTTAAGGGCGGTTTTATTGTAGATCGAAGAGAGGCGCTGGAAGTTCCTTTCCCGCCAGGCAATGGCGATCTGTGGAGTTGCAGCAGAGGTCAGGCTTCTCTGGGGAACCTCCATTAAAGTGATCAGGTAGGTGGCAATATTATAGACAGCAGTGTCCGTAAGACCCTGTGTAGACTGGGAAGCCAGGATGATGCTGTCGTTTGTTTTTGCCAGTGCATTCAGGGTGGAACTGGCAAAAAAAGCCAGGCCGAACCCTGCCATTTTGCCGCTGAGTCTGGAGGTGACCGGACTGATCCCGGGTGATAGCGGGAACTCCCTGCTCCTGGAGATATAATAGACCAGGATGAGCAGGGGCGGGAGATAGGTCCACGAGAATAGCCTGGCGAATACGGAGAAATCGCCGATCCAGCCCAGGATCAACGCAAGGATCAGGGCTGTGGTCAGGAACCGGAACAGGAACTCCTTCAGGAAATTCGACACCACCGTTTTTCCGATAATCCACGCATAGCCTTCGTACAAACTGAACAGGGTCATCCCAATAGTCAGCGGATACAGCAGATCAAAGTACTCAACAAACAGGGGTGAACGATAGCCAAATTTACGGATCACCAGCGGCTTCAACCAGGGCAATGCAACCAGCATAACAAGCAGCGCAGCAGCAGTGATGCTCAGTGTCACAAACAGGAGATCGTTCTTCCTGTCCGGCAGGTACTTCTTATGAAAAGGGAAGAACTTGATCGATACAGGCACCATTCCCACGGTACACAGTGTTGACAACAATAGAGACAGTTCCAGCAGCAACCTCGTGAGGCCAAATTCGGCTGGCGTAAAGTATTTGGGGAACAGATAGAGAACGTTGAAAGCACCTATGAGGAAGCCGGCATAAATAAAGCCCAGGGAGAATATACTCTGACGCCGGATCGTTGTCATTCTGTTTGGAAAGGCCTGAAAATAGTGAAAAATATAGAATCAGCCGCCTCTGCCTGCATCGCTTTCCGCCTATATTTGCAGCTATGCAAAAACTGGGGAGAAAATTCCTGAAACTTTTCCTGTTGTTTCCGGCATGGTTCAGGCTGGGCAACTTTAAGTGGGCTTATCGCCTTGCAGAAGAGAATTTTTCGCAGCACCAGTACAACGGCCTCTCTGTTAAGGATGGAAATCTTGTTGCGGACGCCACGGGCATTAGTTTGACGGACGAGATCTATCAGCGCCTTAAAGGCGGATTGAAGTACTGGGCCCCGTTCGCACAGTACAAGGGCATCGGATATTTTGGTATGAAGCAGGGGGAACTGATCACTACCGTCGACGGGATCAGTTTTCGTGTGGATCATAACGGCAGCCTCTTCATTCTCGATGAGATCTTTGCCGAGAGGTTGTACGACCTGCGTGTGGAGGAAGACCTGGTGGTGGTAGACGTGGGCATGAACGTAGGGGTTGCCACGTTGTTTTTTGCATCCTGGCCTAATGTAAAAGCGGTATTTGGTTATGAACCCCTGCCAGATACTTTCGGGCAGGCCAAGCATAATTTTTCGATGAATCCATCCTTGTTGCCTAAGATCATGCCCGTACTTGCGGGCATCAGCGACTACAATGGAAAGATCAGCGTACCTGCCGCTGTGCCCGGTTCGGCAGTGTTTTCTACCGATCCAACATTCCTTGCAGCGCACGGTATGAACGGCGGCCCCACAGTAGAAGTGGATATTGTTCAAATTGGCGGCGTGTTGGAGAATATCCGTCAGCAATATCCCGGTGTCAGGGTTCTCCTCAAACTGGATTGTGAAGGGGAGGAATATCGGATCATGGATTATTTGTCGGCCAACCGATACATGGATATGATCTCCGTGGTAGCCCTTGAATGGCATGTGAAAGGATACCAGACTTTATGCGAACTGCTCAAAGCACATCATTTTTCTATTTTCAACCTGGGTCGTAAGGACATTGACCCGCCCGTAGGGATGATCTATGCGTTTAACCTGAAAACAACATCCGATGCGTAAACTGATCCGCAAGATCCTGAACAAATATGGGTACGATATCGTAAAACTCCCGCCACAGATCGGTGAAGAAGAGCGGACAGACTTGAAAAAACTGTTCAGCCGCATCTACCACGAGAATATGTGGGGCGGCGAAAAGGGCGAATTCAACTCCGGCCCGGGCTCCGATGATTTTGTTGGCATTGCTTACGCAAAACTCATCAAGGAGTATATCCGGCAGCACAACATCAAATCTGTTGTGGATATTGGTTGCGGTGATTTCAGGATCGCCAGGCAGTTCATTTCGGACGATATTGATTACACCGGGATCGATGTGGTACCCTCGCTGATCGAGAACAACCAACGGCTTTACGGAAGATCGAACGTCAGGTTCCTGAACATCGACGCTACGCGGGAAGACATTCCCGGTGCCGACCTGTGTACCATCCGCCAGGTCCTCCAGCATCTCTCAAACAACCATATTCAGTCGATCCTTGCCAAATGCAGAAAGTTCCCACACCTCATCGTTTCTGAACATATCCTGACGGGAGAGGGGATAACCCCGAACCTGGATATGCAGGCCGATTGGAATACACGCATCGAAATGAATTCCTGTGTGATGCTGGATCAGGCCCCATACCATGCCAGAACGGAATCGCTGCTGGAAGTGGATCCGCTCTTCCATAACCATCCGAACTCAAGGATCAGAACGTCAAGGGTATTTCTATGATCCCTAACATTTTCCATTTTGTTTTTGGCATGAAGCCCGATTTCGGCGGGAAGCCCTTTAATCTGGTTCATTATCTCGCTGTTCGCTCTGCCGCTGAGTTGAACAAACCGGAGCGCATGTTCCTGCACTATCAGTACGAGCCGGAAGGGGAATGGTTCGAGAAAGCCAGGCCTTTTCTAACCCTCAACAAGGTCATCGCTCCCACATCCATCCATGGGAATCCACTGCTCCATGTGGCGCACCAGGCAGATATTGTGCGATTAAATATGTTGAAGGAGCATGGCGGGATCTACCTCGATCTGGATACCATCTCAAAAAAGCCACTCACTGACCTGCTGGCGCACGATTTCGTGATCGCCAAGGAATTTATGCCGCCTGTGTACTACACCGCCTGGGACCGCGTGAAGAATGCGGTACGGCAATTTAAATGGTCGCCACTCACGGAGCAACAGAAAGTATACGGACTCTGCAATGCGGTTATGTTGTCTGCCCCGGGAAGCCGGTTCGTAGAGATCTGGCTGGACAGCTATGCCAGCTTCCGGTCTAAAGGGAAAGATGAATTCTGGGTGGAACACTCTGTGAAAGTGCCCTACCAGCTGGCGGAAAAGTACCCGGGCCTGGTGACCATACTGGAACCATCTGCATTTCATTACCCTGCCTATGATCCAAAAGGACTGGCCTGGTTGTTTGAGAAGACAGCAAACTATGAAGGCGCCTACCTCCATCATCTCTGGGAGACTAATGCATGGAATTATATTTCGGAGCTAACGCCGGAATCGATTCTGCAGAAAGATACCACCTACAATCTCATTGCGAGGAAATACCTGGCATAAAAAAACCTTTCCCGGGGGAAAGGTTTTCGATATAATGTATGGGCGATTACGCCATATGAGATTCGATCTTCTTCACGAAATTGCCTTTTGGCTGGGCGCCAACCAGTTTGTCAACCACTTTGCCATCTTTGATGAACAGGATAGCGGGGATGCTTGTAATGCCATAGTTCATAGAGAGCTGGGGGTTATGGTCTACGTTGACTTTGCCAACGTTTACTTTACCATCATACTCTTTTGCGAGCTCTTCAATGACTGGCCCGATCGCGCGGCAGGGTCCGCACCATTCAGCCCAGAAATCGATCACGGTTAATTTATCTGAACCGATTACTTCTGTTTGAAAGTTAGCGTCTGTGAATTCTTTAGCCATGTTATATTTTCATTTAGAAATTACTGAATTGCAAATTTAGGCCCATTTCCTGAATGCTGATGTTATGACATTAATTGCCATTTGCGGTGATCACATTAATGTCAATGTATGGATGGTCCATCAGGAAAGCAGACAATTCGTCATTCATCTCAAACCCTTGGGCCATGGATACCATGGTAACATGCCAGTTCTGTTTAGGTTCGTAAACCACCACCTTCATGCGCGCATTGCCGGGATTTTTCTTGATGTTCCTGGCCAGGAACTCAACAATATTTTCTTTAAGTAACTCTCCCATGATGCTCATTTCCAGCGCCTTAGTCATGGTTTTTTTGATGGTTTCCAGCAGGCAGATCTCCATGACCCGGAAGTTCCACTCATTTCTTTTCTCCCATTTTTCAAATTTGCCGGTGACATACAGGCAGGTACCAGCTTCAAAGTAGTTGAGGTATTTCATGTAAACCTCACCGAACAAGGTGAGTTCCGTGTTGCCGGAAAAATCTTCGAGCGACAGTACACCGTATTTCTTCCCTTTCTGGGAGATGCGGTGTTGTGCCCCGGTGACCAGGCAGGCCAATCGAATGGTTTGACCCGGATGGGGTTGCAGTTCCGCCGTTTGCTTGAACTCGTTGTACTCAAACAAAGGCATTACGCCGTAATAGGTATTCTCAAACCGGAAATGATCCAGCGGATGGCCGCTGATGAAGATCCCCGTAACGTCTTTTTCATGGTCCAGCAATTCGGTCAAACTCCAGGGTCTGCAATCCGGTATTTTTGGCGGTGGGATCTGCATCACCGGCAGGTCACCAAACAGGGTGTTGCTGACGTTCTGGGATTGGGCTTGCCAGACGTTCCCGAATTTGATGATCTTCTCCAGCCCGGTGGCATTGTCTCCCTCCGGCGTATGGAAATACTGTGCCCGGTGCATTTCCGGAAAGCAGTCAAAAGCCCCAGAATAGGCCAGGCATTCCAGCGATTTCTTGTTTACAGTCCGTTGGTTGACCCGCTTGACCAGGTCAAAAATATGGGTATATGGTCCTTTTTTGCCCCTTTCCTCGATCAGGCTCTCCACTGCGGCTTCGCCAACGCCTTTCAGACCACCCAAGAGCAG
>JBBAJN010000137.1:5361-8397 GCA_040404045.1 Chitinophagaceae bacterium | reverse complement strand
TTCAACGACGTTGACTCAGCTCTTGCTGACATCATCGCGTACAACGCAGCAGATTCTATTGATTCTGTAGTTGCTTCAGTCCTCACAGGTGGCACAAACGTCATCTACGCAGGAACAGCAACAACCACAAACACAGTCACATCAGGAATGGTAATGGCTGTTGCAGATATCCGTGAGGCTGTCGTACAGCTTCGCACAAACAAGGCTGTGCCACGTATCAATGATTTGTACGCAGCATACCTACACCCACGTCAGGCAGCTGACCTCCGTGCTGAATCAGGCACCGGCGGATTCCAGGCTTTGACACAGTACGTAGATCGCACACCATTCGTGGCTGGTGCAGTCGGCGTAATCGAAGGTGCATTCGTGGTAGAAACACCACGTATCCCATTCGCTGCAAACACACAGTCACCAGGAGTTAACGTCTACAAGGCTGTTATCGCTGGTCGTGAAGCACTTGCAGAAGCACAGGGACAAGATATCTCTACCGTTATCGGACCAGAGATTGATGCACTCCGTCGCTTCCGTACCATCGGTTGGTACTATATGGGAGGCTTTGCACGCCTTCGTGAAGCAGCACTGTATCGTATCGAGACAGCGTCTTCAATCAACTAATCGTGCAACGGTGGGGGCAGGGTTAAACCTGCCTCCATCACTTGGGAGGAACAAATGCCTTACACTCTAGTAACACCTTGGAACAACGAAACGTGGGTTGATAACAACCTCACACCGTATGCTCGTCTAGCAGGAAAACGTATTACAGGTGGAACCTATGATGGAACTATCCCAGTATCGTTAACAGATATCCCACGTGGAGTATCACTACTTATCAACGGTACTTCTGTTACAGAAAATAGAACTCCTAGTCAAGATGAGTTAGCTGATGCTGACACCTATTACCTTGGTGGTCACGTCTACACTCTTACAGATCAAGAAGCACAGATCCTTATCAACGCTGGTTACAGCGACTACCTAACTCCGGTGGCCTAATGGCTAAACATTGGGAAGATCATCCAGTTGAGGTAGAAGGCTGCTTTGGTTGCAAAGTTACAGGATTGCAGATGAGTGCAGGAGCAGCAAGTAGTCGTGGTATCCAGACTGCTAAGGCTCACGATAAAGAGTTGGGTGCGTATTACGACGCACTTCGACAAGGCATAGAACCTCGTTCTACGAGGCAGCCTGATATTGATGCAGCAGTAAGAATCAGTAATGAAGGTGGCAAAGCCTTCGACGGAACCAAACTAACATACAAGGAGTAAAAATGGAAGACAAGGATATGATGGAAAACGGCAAAGAGTTTGACTATGTCAAGAGCGTTGACGAAGTAGATTTCTACCCAAATGCAGATAAGCAGTTCGCATCTAACCGCAAGTATATGACCTACGAGTCAATCTCTACTGGCGTTGGCGGTAAGAAGTAATGCCAAAGGTAAACGGAAAAGAATTCCCATACTCAGCAAAGGGTATGGCTATGGCAAAGATGGAAGCCAAGAAGACTGGCAAGAAGATGGTTGTTAAGCCTGCCAAGAAGAAAATGGGCAAAAAGAAGTAAATGCCTAAGAAGGATTCACGCCTAGAGCGTGCAGGCGTAGCAGGCTTTAACAAGCCTAAGCGCACACCGAGTCATCCGACTAAGTCCCACGTTGTAGTTGCTAAAGAAGGCGATCAGGTCAAGACCATTCGCTTCGGACAGCAAGGCGTATCAGGCGATAAGAAGCCAACAGCACGTCAAGCATCATTCAAAGCTCGTCACGCAAAGAACATTGCCAAAGGCAAGATGTCTGCTGCGTACTGGGCTGACAAGGTTAAATGGTAGAAAGAAGGTAACAGGTGCCAACAGGAAATCCAGGTTCAACCCTAGTAGCAGAACTTAATCGTCTTGCCAATGGTGGCACCTACCCACCCGTTTCACAGTACGCAGATGAGGCACTTGCAGCTCGTCGCTGGGCTGCTGCACGTGAAGTAACACTTACAGTCACAGATACAGTAGGAGTCTTAAATCAAATTGCCAATATCACTGATAAGAAAGACTGGCTTGATTACGCTGGCGTATGCAATTACCTCGCTGGTACTACTGGTCTTACTGCAAATGCAGCACTCCAGAGTATTGACGAAGGTGCTTGATGAGTGCGAAGTATAATCTGGTAGCAGATCAGGCTACTACCTTTACATTCCAATTCACAGTGGCAACAGATGGAACTGCGTGGAACCTTAACGGTTACACAGCAACAATGACTGTTCGACCATTCCTTGGATCTACTACAACTACACTCCTTGCTACTACAGCAAATGGAAAGATCGTTTTCAATAATGATGCAGGACGAATAACAGTAACCTTTAGTTCTACCGAAACAAATATCACACCTAATCGCTACGTCTATGACCTAGTACTAGATTCAGGTTCAGTTGAAACGCGCCTACTTGAAGGCAAGTTTATTGTCACCCCAGGAGTAACTGTATGAGCGAAACAATAATCGTCATTGAGTCTACTTCACCACAAGTAGGTGTAACATTTGCTAATGACCAAGGACCACAAGGTGGTCAAGGACCTACTGGTGCTACTGGCCCAGCCGGTCCTACAGGACCGATTGGAGGAACAGGTGCAACAGGTGCTACTGGATCTACTGGTGCCACTGGTGCCACTGGTGACACTGGGGCTACTGGCCCTACTGGTCCGACTGGAGATACAGGCCCAACGGGTGCAACAGGTCCGACAGGGGCTACAGGATCTACAGGAGCAACTGGACCACAAGGTGCAACTGGACCCACTGGAAGCACAGGTGCTACGGGAAATACGGGAGCGACTGGACCAACAGGACCTCAAGGTCTTACTGGCAGTACTGGAGCAACTGGACCAACAGGCGCTACAGGTGCGACTGGAGCGACAGGATCACAGGGGCCGACAGGACCGACTGGACCGACGGGCTTAACAGGACCAACTGGTCCTACAGGTGACACAGGAAGTACTGGTCCTACGGGTCCTACAGGGCCTACAGGCGCTGATAGCACAGTACCTGGACCTACGGGACCAACAGGA
>JBBAJN010000137.1:0-5261 GCA_040404045.1 Chitinophagaceae bacterium | reverse complement strand
AGGAGCAACGGGTGCCACAGGAGCGACTGGACCTACAGGTCCTACAGGAAGCGTGGGAGCTACAGGACCGACAGGGCCTACTGGCGCTACCGGAGCTACTGGCCCGACTGGACCAACTGGTCCCACCGGAACAAATTTAACAGGATTTAATACACAGACAGGTACGACCTATACCTTGGCTATTGGTGATAAGGACAAGATCGTTAGCCTTAACAACGCTGCTTCTATTACCTTAACAGTTCCACCATCAGTCTTTGCTGCCAATGACATTGTCAATATCTCTCAGTTCGGAGCAGGTCAAGTAACTCTTGCTCAAGGAGCTGGAGTAACTATTAACTCAACAGGTGCTGCACCAACTGCGCCAAAGTTAAGAGCACGCTGGTCATCGGCAAGTATCGTCTGCACAGCTAGCAACACGTTCTTAGTTGTGGGCGATATAGCATAAGTTTGATATACTGTCAAAATGAGAGTTAACGAATACTTTGACAAAGTAGTAGTCATTAACCTAGATCGTAGAGCAGATCGTATGGAGCAGTTAGATCCCCAGCTCAAAGAATTAGGGATTGAGTACGAACGCTTTAGCGCAGTAGATGGCAAAGAGTTGGATATAGATCCGGTGATTGCTGGGACTATGAGCCACGTAGCGGTAATGAAGAAGTATCCAGATCTGAAGGTATTGATCCTAGAAGATGATGCTTTATTCGTAGAAGATTTTGCAGAACGATTCGATCAGGTAATGCAGACCCTACCAAAGAACTACGACATCTTTTATCTAGGAGCCTTGATACCTAAGGAAACTGGAAAAATAGTACAAGTAAATAAAGATTGGCACAGGCCAGTAACAACTACCGGTGCTCAGGCTTACTGCATTAACCCAGTCAGGATGCGTCACTTTATAGAAAATCTTGATGGGTATGAATGGTACATAGATATTGGACTGCGAGTCTATTCTGAGAACTACAATGCCTACCTAGCACAACCAAATTTAGTTACGCAATTTCCCTGTTATTCTGACTTAAGACTTAAAGAGGTGAATGACTTTTGAAGATAGCAGTCTATACAATCAGCAAGAACGAGGAGAAACACGTTGAACGATGGTATGAGTCAAGTAAAGATGCCGACTACCATATCCTCGCAGATACAGGATCAACAGATAGAACAGTTGAGATTGCACGAAGTCTTGGCATTACAGTTGTCGAGATCACTGTTCAGCCATTTAGATTCGATGACGCGAGGAACGCCTCGCTAGCAGTAATACCTGCTGATGCTGACTACTGCATAGCACTAGATGTAGATGAAGTCTTTGCTCCGGACTGGCGCAAGTATGTAGAGCAAGCCTTTGAAGAAGGAATAGATAGACCTACCTATCGTCGTATCGAAGCCTTTAATGAAGATGGCACAGCTAACTTAGAATTTGATGGGTTCAAGATACACCGCAGGTTTGGTGTCAGATGGGCTTATCCGATACACGAAGTACCACAGTGGTATGAAGATCGTGAAGAGATCAAGAAGCGCATAGATGGCTTTGAGATTCACCATCACCAAGATAGAACAAAGTCACGTTCACAGTACCTACCAATGCTAGAGATGGCAGTGCGTGAGAACCCTGATTCACGTAACCTATATTACTTAGGTCGTGAGTATTACTATCACAAAAGGTATGACGAGGCTGCTAAGCACCTCAAGATGTATTTAGAGAAGTCAATCTTTCCAGAAGAAAGATCTGCTGCGTGCAGGACTCTATCTGGGTGTGAACCTAAAGAGGCTGAAGAGTGGCTACTTAAAGGCACAGAAGAATATGCCTGTAGAGAATCAATCCTTGGATTGGCTAACCATTACTACGTTACCAAACAGTGGGATGAATGTCTGCTAGTAGCACAGAAGGCTTTGGAATATACAGAAAAGCCTAGAAACTTTCTAGCAGAGAACTGGGCGTGGGGCCATATGGCACACGACCTGATAGCAATTAGTTCTTGGCAGCTAGGTGACTTTAAGACAGCAGTAGAGCACGGTAGGAAAGCAGTAGAGATAAGTCCAAATGAAGAACGCTTAGTAAGCAATCTTCGCTTCTATGAGGAAAAGGTAAAAGATGGCAACGTTTAACGATATGGTGGATGAAGTAAGAGCATCCCTTGCTGGCTATACGCTCAAGCAAGATCGCATTACTTATCTTGATAACGCTATTTCTACTACCGATACTGCGATCCAAGTCGGCTCTGCCGATAACCTTGCTAAAGGTATCGTAGAAATTGATGATGAACTTATCTGGGTTGATAACTTTAATAGATCTACCAATACACTTAACGCAGCTCCAGGCTTTGGACGTGGCTACAGCGGGACAACACCTTCCCCACATAGCCAATACTCACAGGTAGTTTTGACTCCTACCTTTCCTCGCAACAGAATCAAGCAGGCTATCAACGATACGATCAACTCGGTCTATCCTAAATTGTGGGCTATCTACTCAACTACCTTTAACTTTAATGCAAGCCAGACAACATATGCCTTGCCAGATGATGCAATGAATGTGCTCTATATGTCTTGGCAGACAACAGGTGCTAGCCGTGAGTGGCTACCGATCAACCGTTGGCGACAGGACTTGATGGCTAATACAGCAACCTTTAACTCACAGAAGACTGTAAACATTTATTCTAATGTACAACCTGGAAGAACAGTTCAGGTCTGGTATGCAGCAACACCTTCCACACTCGATGCTAATTCAGATGACTTTACAGATGTCACAGGGTTACCTGAAACCTGTAGAGATGTCATCACCTTAGGTGCTGCCTACCGTCTACTTTCCTATGTAGATCCAGGTCGCATTAACCTCACCTCAGCTGAGGCTGACCTAGCAGATAGCAAGGTTCCAGGAAATGCTGGCGCTAATTCATCTCGTTATATCTTCGCTCTATACCAGCAACGTCTACAAGATGAGTCACTTAAACTTTCAGACAAATTCCCGATACGTCTCCACTACTCAAAGTAAGGCAGGACAATGACCCGCAAATACTCCACTACCTCGGTTGCGACACAACTTGCCGCTACTATCTCAAACTCAGCAACTACAGTTACCGTAGCAACAGGTACTGGTTCTGCCCTAATGGGTGGAGTCACACTTGCAGCAGGTAACGTAGATCAGTTCCTCGTAGCACTCGATGTAGATACCAACAACGAAGAGATCGTAGCAGTTACTGGTATCTCTGGAGATACTCTTACTATCGTCCGTGCTCGTGCAGGATCTAGCGCTATTGCTCACACAGCAGGTGCTTCAGTCAAGCACGTCTTTACCGGTGATGATGCAACCTTCTTCACAGCAGGAGTTGCCACAGCAGATGGCGCTATCGCTAAGTCTTTGGTCACCACAAAGGGTGATCTTATTACTGCAACAGCAAGTGCCACACCTGCACGCCTTGGTGCTGGTACCAACTCACAAGTTCTTACAGTAGATAGCACAACTGCGACAGGGTTGAAGTGGGCTACACCTGCCACAACAGCGTTGATCTTCAACGCACAGACTGGAACTACCTACTCACTGGTAGCAGCAGATGTCAACAAGTTGGTGACACTATCTAACGGATCAGGTATTACGGTAACAATTCCTAACGGAGTCTTTACTACAGGTCAAGAGATTAACATTCAGCAGATCGGTCTAGGACAGGTCACTATCGCTAACGATGGAACCACTACCTTTACTGGTATCGGTACCAAGTTACGAACACAGTACTCAGCTGCAACTATTATCTGCACCGGAACTAACACATTCACAGTGGTAGGAGATCTCTCCTAATGAGTCCAATTCTAGGTATCTGGGCTTCCCAGATCTCAGGTCGTCTATGGGAACCGCAAGGTGCCTATGATGCTTTGAGTACCGTTACAGTGCCAGCAACTGCCGTTTCAAGTATTACCTTTGCTGCTATTCCAACAGGGTACAAGCATTTGCAGATTCGCGCTTGGGTAAAAGGTGACTCAGGTGGAGACCAAGATACAAATATACGCCTAGGCGCAAACGGTTCTATTGACACAGGCTCAAATTATTCGCACCACGCACTTTACGGCGGAGGTTCAACTGCTGCCGCTAATGGTGCTGCATCACAAACCAAGGTGGTTATTGGGTATAACTTTGCCGTAGGTACTCCAAACCCGAACATTGGGTCTGTAACTATTATTGACATTCTTGACTATGCTGACACCAACAAGAACAAAACCATTAGAAGCCTTGGTGGAAACGATAAGAATGGCGCAGGATTCTTAGGGCTTTACTCTGGTAACTGGCGCAATACTGCTGCGGTGAATGCAATAAATATTTACCCTGACGCTGGCAACTTTGCCCAGTACTCACAATTTACACTATACGGGATACGGTGACCTATAAATGCCAAACACATACGTCGCACTCAGAACTGAAACTGTTGCAGTAGCAACCAACAATGTAATCTTTACCTCAATACCTGCTACTTATACAGACCTAGTCCTAGTTGTATCTGGAAGATTAAACACAACCAACTATGTTGACTTAAATTTTAATAATGATTTTGGAAGCAATTACAGTTACACTCATATAACTGGAAACGGTTCAACTGCAACAAGCGGGCGCAATAGTAACCAAGGATTTGCTTATACAGGTCAAGTAGGTTCTACCAATTTTGACACCGTAATCTTTCATATAAACAATTACAGTAATACTACGACTAACAAAACGGTATTAAGTAGAATCAACAATTCGGCTCTTGATGTTGGTGCTTGGGTAGCGCTATGGCGAAACACTGCTGCAATCAATCGAATAGATATTAACTCTGGTAATGGGTCAGCCACTTGGCAAATCGGCTCTACCTTCTCACTCTATGGCATAGCAAATGCCGACCAGGGTTCTGCCAAAGCAACTGGCGGTATCATCACAGAGGATTCACAATACTGGTACCACACCTTCGGTGCATCAGGTGCCTTCACTCCTAAGCAGTCTTTGACCTGTGACGTGCTAGTTGTCGCAGGAGGAGGCGGTGGAGGTAATGCTGCCGCAGGTAATACTTATGCTGGCGGTGGTGGCGGAGCAGGCGGCTATCAAATTGCAACTGCTCAAACAGTTTCTACTTTGCAAAATATAACAGTAGGCGCAGGTGGTGCTATTGGCACTGTCGGTAACAACTCTATCTTTTCATCTACTACTTCTGCTGGTGGTGGCTTAGGTGCAAATGGTTCTTTATCCGTTGCTAACGGTGGCGCTGGCGGTTCTGGTGGTGCTGGTACTAACGGTGGTACAGGCG
>JBBAJN010000136.1:0-8470 GCA_040404045.1 Chitinophagaceae bacterium | reverse complement strand
GAAAATCAAGAATAAAAATATCAGTACGCCCACTATTACTTCATTTCGGTACTATTTAAAGAATTGAGCCAGCTTCTCCATAAAACATAAAAAAGGTTACACTATAAAAGTATAACCTTTTCATCAGTAAGGCTCCCTTTACAGACGAAAGATGCAACTATATTAAGTAGATTGAGTATGTAACAATCAGGAAATTATTTAACAAGTCCGCTCTCATCAATCTTAAATAACCACTCTTGGTCATAACAGTCATTGGAAACATTGAATGTTGCACAAATTTGTTTGGTAGCTTCTATTTGATAGATATTTTCCTCCGTTAATGAAATTCTTAAACCATAATCGTTCAAGAATTCTCCATAAGTTTTTTGCCAAAGAATTTCCCCATTGGAACTAACTTTAGCAACCAATACATCATAATTACCTTTTCCAAAGGAGCTTGTAGAGCCTACTACAATGTAACTGCCATCTTTTGTTCTAACCACCTGTCCTGCCTTATCATAACTTGATCCGCCTATCATACGCTTCCATAAAACCTTGCCCTTAACATCTTTTTTGACAAGTTCTATATCGCACTCATTTTTACTCCCGCAGTTTATCGTTGAAATTGAAATAGTTGAATTGTCTGAAAGATTAACAAACAATGATTTCAAATCTTTGAAATAAAGGATACCAAACAAGGCCGTGCTAATCACAATTAGTGCCTTCCAATTCCTTTTGATTAACATTTTAATATCTACAAAAAGATTGCTGAAGTTGGAAATGACTATTTTGAACTCAAATTTTCCATCATTTTCAACAACCGAAACTTCATTCAATTTTACATCCAACGCGGCTCCAATAGCATTTAGAGAATAAATACTTGGAGTTACTTCACTGTTTTCGATTCTTTGAATGGTTCTAACCGAAATTCCACTTTTTTCAGATAAGTCGATTTGAGTAAGCCCTTTTGAAACTCTAATTTCCTTTATGTGTTCGCCTATTTTCATTTCATAAATGTATAAGGAATAAAAGGAAGCAAAAACGACTTCTACGCGTCATTTAGGTGACAGGATTGCGAAAACAGCTTATATGTCAGATTAAAAAGATGCAACTACCCTAACGCACTGATAGAAAAAGAAAAAGCCATCATTTCTGATGGCTTGTCCAGTTTGGCTCCTCAGACTGGACTTGAACCAGTGACCCTCTGATTAACAGTCAGATGCTCTAACCAACTGAGCTACTGAGGAATGGGGTTGCAAAAATAAAAGATTGTGGCATTTCGTCAAAACAAATTTTAATGCTGATCCTCAGCCGTTTAAACACAGAAGATCACTGCCAGCTGCGCAATCCGGGCGCAGCATAATTGCGGGGTGCCGTGAAAGGCATGTAAAGAATGACCGCTCTTGGGGGTACATGTTGTTATCATCCGTAATTTAACTGCTCAACTCGCCATAAACATGAGCACATCTCTGCGTACGGCATTTCTGCTGTTGGCCCAACTTCTGGCTACTGCCCTGCAAACGGCCAGCGCCCAACAGCAAAAACTGCCGAATATCGTTCTGATCTATTTCGACGACCTGGGCTTCGGCGACCTGAGCCGTACCGGAGCTATCGGATATACTACGCCGCAAATGGATAAACTGGCCAGCGAAGGCATGTTCTTTTCCCAGTTCTATTCACCCCAGGCCGTATGCTCCGCCTCCCGGGCAGGCCTGATGACAGGCTGCTACCCCAACCGGATCGGTTTCAGCGGCGCAATGGACCATACCTCTAAAGCCGGCCTCAACGCCAACGAGGTCACCATAGCCGAAATGCTCAAACCCAAAGGCTACACCTCCGCCGCCGTGGGCAAATGGCACCTGGGCCACCTCCCCCAGTTCCTGCCCACCAACCAGGGATTCGACGAGTTCTTCGGCATCCCCTATTCGCACGATATGTGGCCCAACCACCCGACCACTAAGAATTACTACCCCGCCCTGCCCCTGATCGAAGGCACCAAAACCATCGACACTAGCATCAATATGAGCCAACTGACTACCATGTTCACCGAAAGGGCCGTCAGCTTCATCCAGAAAAATCGGAAAAAGCCATTCTTCCTCTACCTGGCGCACCCTCTTCCCCATGTGCCCCTGTTCGTATCGGAAAAATTCAAAGGCAAATCGGAACAGGGTGCCTATGGCGATGTGATGATGGAGCTCGACTGGAGTATTGGCCAGATTCGAAAAACACTGGTGGACCTGAAGCTCGACAAAAACACCATCATCATCCTGACCTCCGATAACGGACCCTGGTACAACTACGGCAATCACGCCGGCAGCAATGGCGGATTTCGCGAAGGCAAGGGCGGCACCTGGGAAGGCGGCCAGCGCGTCCCCTGCATCATCTCCTGGAAAGGCGTGGTCCCCGAAGACGTCATCAGCAATAAAATGGCCAGTGCGATCGACATTTTACCCACTCTGGCAGAGCTAACCGGCAGTTCATTGCCGAATCAAAAGATAGATGGAGTTAGCCTCGCGGCTGTCATCAAAGGTGACCAGCAGACGGAACCCCGCAAAACCTTCTACTATTACTATCGCAGGAACAGCCTGGAAGCCGTACGTTCCGGACCCTGGAAACTGGTGCTGCCCCACCCGGGAAGAACCTATGAAGGATTCAGCCCCGGAAAAGACGGCCAGCCCGGTAAGGCTGATGAGAATTTTGCCTTTGAAGGAGGCCTGTTCGACCTGCGCCGCGATCCCGGGGAGCGCTATAATGTCTATAAAGACTACCCCGAGATCGTTGCAAAACTGACCAAACTGGCCGAAGAAGCCAGGGAGGACCTGGGTGATGACCTGACCAAAAACCCCGGAAAGGGCAGACGGTCCCTTGGATTGGCTAATTAGCCAATTGTTCTGTGACTCACCTCACCCAACAAACCAGCCCATAAGACTACCTTTGATTGAAGAAATAGCCAATTAGCTAATGAGCCAATCAGTAAATCGATACCATGCCTACAATTAAGCTTACCACCCAGGACTTCAAAGACAATATCTTTAACTACGAAACAGAGAAAGACTGGAAGCACAAGGGCGACCTGCCCGTGATCATCGATTTTTACGCCGACTGGTGCGGGCCCTGTAAAATGGTGGCGCCGATCCTGGAAGAACTGGCCGATGAATATGAGGGAAAACTCCTGATCTATAAGGTAGACTCAGACAAAGAAATGGAACTCGCTTCCGTTTTCGGCATCCAGAGTATACCCACTTTCCTCTTTATCCCGGTGGAGGGGGACCCCATGATGCAGCCCGGCGCATTCCCTAAAAATGTGTTCAAAGAGATCATCGAGGAAAGATTGTTGGCATAAGTAATTATATTTATCAAAATCTTTCCATCATGGGCTTTCATATTAATGATAAGAAAGGGAATAAAGCCGGAAGCAAGAACGCAAAGAGCGGCCCACAGGCAGGAGCCTCAAAATTTATTCCCAAAGCAAGTACTAAATCAGCAGGCGCCATAAAGAAACCCGTTAAAACCGGCGGCGCAAGGGGGAGCTGAGCCCAATTAACTCATTCGCTCATTAACTCATTGGCTAATTCATAGGGACATCCAACCTGGGAATTAGCCAATGAGCTAATTAGCCAATCAGCCAATGGAAAAATGATCGAACTCAAAACCAAACGCCCCGGCGCTCTTGAGAAATTTGGCCTCTATTATCTGAACCGTTTCTCCTTCAGCAACACGCATCACCGCCCGTTCGAGATCTCGGATGATGAACTCAGCCGGAAAGTCCGTCGCATCTCCAACAAAGGCATCCTGCTTTCTGCGATCACCGGGATCATCCTCGTGTTCCCTATCGTGTGGCTGGATGTTCGATACGCCAACGCCCCGTTCTTCACCCATTACGGGATCGTTGCAGCTGCTACCATCATCTCCACCATCATTGAATTCTATATCCTTTTCCTGATCTCCCTGAAAGCCGTTCACGAGGTGGCCGACCTGATCAATATGCACGCCAGTGAAAAAGAATACCTGGATGGTATGTTTGGTGTAAAGAATATCCTCGCCCGTACCGCATTGGAAATACCCGATCCCGAACTCCAGATCCTGGGCATCGATCCCTTCAAACGCATCTCGAAAAAGAACCTCCTGATCCTGGGTCTGCTCTACAAAGCCAAGATCATCCTGAGCAACGTGATCATCAAACTCATCCTGATCTTCGCGGTAGGCAGCACCATCATGGGCGTACCCATCGCTTACGAAGCCTTGCTGGTGGAAGCATTCTGGAACGGGGTAGTACTTAAACGGGTAGTGGAAGAAGCGCGGCTCCGGTTGTTTGGCTTCGCACTGGCCGAAGAGATCACCGCTAACGTGATCCGTGAAGGCCTTGTGTTTCAACTCTCTGAGCAGGCCAGGATCGGCTGCATCAGATCCATTGGTAATGCCGTGGTGATGACCCAGAATTACCATCCCAATATGGTGATCCTGTTGCTGCACTTCCATGAAATACTGCAGATCAGGGAAGAATACCAGTACGATAACTGGGAGCAATTCCTCCACACGCTGGAAAATGTGACCGAAAAGGAAAGAAACTTTTTACTGGACCTGTTCACGGTGGCCGCCGCCTTCGATGGAAAACTCTCGCAAATGGAAAATGAACACCTGGCAGAAGTATTCAAAAAGGACCACGATCTATATTACCCTCGCCTTCAACAACTTACCGCGGCACTGCAACAGGGGCGGCTGAATAAAGCACTCGGCCTGTGCCGGCTTGATTTTGAAATTGGCTAATTGGCTGATTAGCTAATTGGCTAATTCTTAATTGATAATTCACTCACTAGCATATGCATTAACATATTTAGAATAAAGAATTAGCTAATCAGCCAATGAGCCAATCAGTCAATACTTAAAGAAGGCATAAAACCAATCCAAAAAAGACAATTCGTTCATTAGGAACTTTTTGCAGAATACCTTTGCAGTTCCGTTTTGTCCAGTATCTGAATAGCCGGCAACCAAACTGTTTTTGAGAAGAGTGTTTTTGATTTTGTAATACAATAAGCAGCTATGGCAACCGTTTTTAAAATTCTGACTCCGACATCCTCTATGAAAATTGCTTTGCCGAAAATTTTTGCGCTCATCATCATCATGGCCCTGCCTATTGCGATGATCGCTAAAAAAACTTCCTCTGAACCCAAAAAGCCGATGCCCCTTCCAACGGCATCTACGCTGGTTCTCAACAAAGCACTTGCATATTCGAGTTTGTTGTATTTCAATTCAGGACTTTCAGAATCCGGGCTCCCTTACAATGTGTTATCGATGGCCGTTAAAGGATTCTCTAAACTGAGGGAACAAGGATTGGCCGGGGCGGACAGCATACTCACCATCATTGATTTTTCAAAATCATCACGGGAGAAAAGGCTTTTTGTCATCGACCTTAAAAAACAAGACCTCGATATACAATCCGTTGTTTCACACGGTCGTAATTCAGGCTATGAATTCGCAAGAACATTTTCCAATAAGCCTTCTTCCAACAAAAGCAGTTTGGGTTTCTATATCACCAGGGATACCTATCGCGGTTCCAATGGTTACTCCCTCAAACTGCAAGGCACAGAAACTGGTATAAATGATATGGCCATGGCCAGGGCAATTGTGATGCACGGTGCTGACTACGCTAATGAAAACATTATCAACTCAAAAGGATATCTGGGAAGAAGTTTGGGCTGCCCCGCTTTACCCCAGACAATAAATAAAAAAGTGATCGACAAAATAAAAGAGGGTAATGTTCTGTTTGTATATTATCCCGACGCAAATTATTTGAAAAGATCGGAACTCTTAAATGGTTAAGGACTACTTCTGAATGGTTGGTAAAACCCGGCTGGTTGCCGGGTTTTTTTATTGTAGGATGCGAAGGAAATTTTCTTACAGTATCGTTGCTGCCAGCACCTGCGATATCAACCCTGCGAGGAAACCCGCCATCATATCGCCGCGCTGGTGATCACTCACGATCAGCCTGGAGGTAACCACCAACCCACTGAACAAGATCGCAGCCATAAAAGGAAGTCCACTCTGCATGGTGCCATCGAACAATACCATCAGCATCATCCCGATCAGTCCGCCCATACCAATGGCGTGCATACTGATCTTGAAATAAATATTACAGACCATCCCAATGATGGATGCATAAAATACACCTTGCAGCATATCCTTCACTGGTTGCGCAACATCAGCCCGGTTATAGAATACGTACCAGGTCCAGAAGAAGAACGTGATACAGGCGATGTACGGCACGATCCTTTCTTTCTGCGTGTTCAGGTAAATCGATTGTATAAAGCCTAGCCCTTTGAGCAGCAGCACCACGATCACGGGAAATACAAAGTTGTTGTTGACGATGGTAGCCAGGCTCAGGATCCTGGTCCTGGGGTCCGTATAGTTGAAAAATATCGGGTTCAGGTATATCATGTATACCGCCATATAGACGCCCACCAACAGGGGATGAAAAATATAGGAGACCAGTTTGGCCAGGATTGTCGAGCTGCTGGAAAAGCCCGCTGGGGAATCACTCATATCATAGTTCTTTTCGAAGGCGGGCCACAGGGATATTCAACTGCTCCCTGTATTTTGCTACCGTTCGCCGTGCAATATTATAGCCTTTTTCCTGAAGCATCTCGGTGAGCTTTTCATCACTTAGCGGTTTTCGTTTGCTTTCCCCCTCCACCATATCACTCAGGATCTTTTTGACCTCCCTTGTGGAAACCTCTTCACCACTTTCTGTACTCAGGGATTCCGAGAAGAAAAACTTCAAACGATAGGTGCCAAACTCGGTCTGCACAAACTTGCTGTTGGCTACCCGGCTTACAGTGGAGATGTCTAATCCGGTCTTCTCGGCAATATCTTTCAGGATCATGGGTCGCATGCTGGTTTCATCGCCCGTGAAGAAAAACTCCTCCTGATGCTGCATAATGGCCTCCATGGTCACAAACAGCGTATGCTGGCGTTGCTTGATGGCGTCGATGAACCATTTAGCGGCGTCGATCTTCTGCTTGATAAAGATCACGGCCTCTTTCTGGCGCTTGTCTTTCTTACTGCCCCTGTCGTAATCCTTCAGCATCTCGCGATAGCCTTCGCTCACGCGCAAATCAGGGGCATTTCTCGTATTCAGCGTTAGTTCAAGTTGACCCGCGTTGTTATAGATGAAGAAGTCTGGAATGATATACCCTTCCTGGCCACTGCTTTCCCCAATATTCCCGCCGGGCTTGGGCGTGAGCCGGATCACCTGGTTGATGGCCGCCTTGAGGTCCTCATCGCTCAGGTTGAGTCCTTTCTGGATCTTGTCGTAATGTTTCTTGGTAAACTCCTCAAAATAATGCTCCAGGATGTCTATGGCCTGGTCTATCGATTCGTCCGTGTTGGTGATCTGCTTCCGGTATAGTTGCAGGAGCAGGCATTCCTGCAGGTCGCGGGCCGCTATTCCGGCGGGGTCGAACTGCTGGATCTTCCTGATCAGGCCCTCCACTTCTTTTACCGTGGTGGAGATATTCTGCCTGAAAGCGAGGTCATCCACTATGGAGTTGGTCTCCCTGCGGAGATACCCGTCGTCGTCTATGCTTCCCACGATCTGTTCAGCGATCCGCTGCTGATCGTCAGCAAGGGTAAGCATACCCAGCTGCTCCAGTAGAAATTCGTGGAAACTGGTATCGATCTTATGGGGAATGGTGCGTCCCTCCTCCATCTCAGGATAGTTATCGTCCTTCAGCTTGTATTCAGCGATATCATCGTCGTCCTCGCTGACATACTCGCTGATATCCAGGTTCTCATACTCATCGGGGCTGCCATCGGGATCTTCAAACTCTTCAGCATCCCCTTCTTTATCCTCAAACTCATCCACTTCTGCATCTTCTTCGTGCCCATCTTCCCCCTGCTCCAGCGCCGGGTTTTCCTCGAGTTCTTCCTTGATCCGTTCTTCCAGGTTGGCAGTAGGCACCTGCAACAGTTTCATCAGTTGAATCTGCTGGGGGGAGAGTTTCTGTAAAAGCTTTTGCTGTAGACTTTGCCCAAGTGCCATATCTGGTTCTTTTGGGCCGAACAACGCTGCAGAAAAAGCGTTAATTTTATACTTGCAGGGAGGTCGGCCGTTGCCACAAAAATCGAGCCGTAAATCTACTAATTAATTCAGTTGAAATGCTCCAACGATTTTCGTTTCTTCTTGTTGCCTTGATTTTACTGCACCTGGCGGCCTTCTCGCAGGAGAAAAAAAACGTTAAAAATTTTTCCCGCCTCCCTGGTTCAGACAGTATCCCCAGATTAAGCAAACCTGCTAAAACCTATCCTTCCCTTCATCCGATGGCATACCAGTTTGAAAACAAACAGGGTATCATTTGCCAGAAAGAGTACCAGCTGGAAAAGAAGACGGGCATACCCCTGAGGCTCAGGTTGGGAAGTTTAGAGTATGTGAACCGGATGGAAGGGAAATAACCGTTAAGGGCTTGCCTGCTTCATCCAATCCATGGGCGGCACC
>JBBAJN010000135.1:0-8530 GCA_040404045.1 Chitinophagaceae bacterium | reverse complement strand
GCAGGGTGGCATTAACCCTTGCCCCATCGGCATCAAACAACCTGATATCGACATCTTCCAGGGTCCTGAATCTGTCCGTATAAGTCGAAAACGACAGTTCATGCGAGGATTTGGAATTCAAAATCGTAACAACTTCGTGGAAACTAACGATGGCTTTATCTGCATCCACCACTTCAATCACTGACGATTCATAACGCCTTACCGCATTGGCATTTTTGGCAAGGCTATCACTGACCTTGTCTGCGCGGTAGATGTCTTTAGGATCTGTTCCCCGTGGGGCTGGACCATCACTTCCGTTATCAGGCAGTTCCGTATTATTACTATACGCGTAAACCGATGAATTAAGGCTGATCGAGCAAGCTAAGAATAGAAAAAACGATCTCATGGCTGCATATTTTTCCTTACCACAATTGGCTCATTCAACAGTGAATTCAACTGTTTATAATACTCGGAGAATTCCTTGTATTCGTCTACCGAATAGAGCGGTTGCTTAAAATCCAATGTGATTAAATAACTCACGATATTATTCGACTTCTGCATCATACGGGTAAGGACAAGGGTTTGATCGGGCGTGATCATCCTGACATTCTTCGGAAGTTCCTCGATTGCAAATGACTCCGGAATGGTAAATCCCCCCCTGATCATATACTTCTGATTGTATCCGAAAAAAACATCTGAGTTTCGATTTTCCCCGAGGAACGGATTGGTGTTTAGTCCCGTAAAGAGGTTAATATTAATAACCCTGTAATCCCCGTTTTCATCGGAAGGAAAATTGAACCCCAGCCTCTGCTCAAAAGGAAGCGAGTCTACCTGCTCGTTCTTAAGTTTGAGCTCGTTAAAAGACATGTTTGCATGCATGGCCTTGTAAGCATTTGCGATCGAAACACTATCAGGATCATTTTTTGACAGGATTTCAGTTTTTGCATACCCTTTGTTGATGACGAGAGCCGTTCCACTTATTCTGCCATCCGCAGCCATGATTCCCGAGAGGTTCACTTGTTTCTCATATACCTTGTTTTCATTCCATAGAACCTTCCATCCCCAGTCTGATTCAGATAAGGCAGTGTTATCAGATTTGCTGATCAAGAGGCCTTCTGACATTACCACTGAAGGTGGCACAAGCGATGCAGGCGTATTTTTGTCCGTGGCATCCATCACAAAGAATGACGAATCTATGAGTACATATGCCATAACGGTATTAAACTGGTGGATCGTGGGGTCCGTTGAAAGAACACGGCCATTGTCTCTCGTACTCACCAGAACTGGACTCGCCTTTAATCCAGCCTCCTTCAGAAGATTGACCAGGATAAGGTTAATCTCTCCGCTATTACCTGTTTTTTTGTCCCATGCACTTCTTACTCCGTCCAAAGCCCAGATACTTTTTTTCCCGTCCCAAACCATGTTCTTTCTGACAAATTCATAGATGGTAACCATTCTCTGATAATCTGATGTATTCAGATTTAATTGGACATCTAGCTCTTTAGTACGGGGAATATTTTTTTTCAGTTGGAGTCCAAAGTCCTCGTCATCCAGCAACTCCTCAATCACTTTAGGCCATTCCTTTGCTACTTTGATAGTGACATCATGCGAAAAATACCCCAGCAGGGAGAACCTGATCCGTTGGATATAATCCAGTTCGGAACTCATGTAGGGTTCTTCACGAAGGGGGGGGACATTCTTCATCGAGTAGGACTGTATGTCGTACGTTGAACCTCTTTTAAAATCACTTTCAATTTCCTGGTATGCCCGGGGAACCGGTGTAAATTTGAACTCAGGGGGGTAAATAAGCGAAACGCTGCTGTGGACAACCGGAATATTCCTTTGAAAAGACCATTCATTTACGTACAGCAGGGTTCTGTGGAGGGTGTATCGGTATTCGATCACACTACCACTTTTGACTTCGGGAAGACCAAAAGCTATTTCACTGATGCGGTTATTGACAGGTTTTTTAAAAATATTCTTTTTGTCAAGCTTTGTCACCTTGATATTTCCATTAACGTCAAGATTGTAGGTTTGACCTTCAATTTTCTGGATATTCTCTGCATGGCTCTTTTCTATATAGTTGAGCTTTATGTTGGCCTCGCGCTGACCTTTTTCATTGTAGATCTTAATTCGGGTATGGTTTCGAACCGTTAACTGAATCCGGCCTGCAATGATGGAGATCTCGGTTTCAGAAGTTTCAAACAATACTTCCGCTTCCGCTGAAGGGTCTATTTCCGATTTTTTTTATCCAGATCTGATTTAGGGACTTTGCCAAACTCCAGAACCTGGGCAGGTAGATCGCAACAGAACAACAGACAAAGGGATATGGCCAACAGCGTTCGGGGGGAGAATACACGGATTGATGACAAAAGAGGCAGGGTAATGGGTGGTGGTTTCATAAAGGAATTTGAATAAAAATATATAGCAGGACTGGTAAATAAAATAGCTAATCTGCCATATTACCCGTTGATTTTGTACCATAAAAAAAATCATCCCGAAGGATGATTTAAAACCAATAGAAATAAAGGAAATGTTTACTTAACCCTTTCCAACCCGGAAAAGAAGAACGCACCTTCAATAGCAGCATTCTCATCACTGTCACTTCCGTGAACGGCATTACGACCGATGCTCTCGGCATAGATCTTCCGAATGGTGCCTTCCGCAGCGTTAGCCGGATTGGTAGCGCCGATCAGGGTTCTGAAAGCTTCAACGGCGTTATCTTTTTCGAGGATGGCAGCAACGATGGGTCCACTGCTCATAAACTCAACCAACTCACCGTAGAATGGCCTTTCTTTATGGATAGCGTAAAATTCACCGGCTTTAGCAGGCGACAAATGGACCAGTTTCATGGCTACAACGCCAAAGCCAGCCTTAATGATGTGATCAAGGATCGCTCCAATATGGCCATTTTCAACGGCATCGGGCTTGATCATGGTAAAAGTCCTGTTACTCATAAATTTGTATTTTTCGCGGCTGCAAAGAAACGACACTATAAGCAGATGGGCAAAACCAATATGCATCAGTTGGAATAGGATATTGCCTGAAAACCCCATAAATGGGTCAAAAAGCAACCTGAAACGGTCCGTTTTCTGGCTTTCTCTCTATTAATTGCCCTATCTTCGCCGCCGCATGAAGCCAATCCAGGAATTGTTCCCTTTTTTAACCCAGGAGCCCAAACGGGTAGTGGTCACGATGCACCAGAAACCAGACCCTGATGCCATGGGCTCCTCACTTGGACTGGCTCATTTCCTGCGGAAACTGGGGCACCAGGTGACGGTCATCTCACCAACAAACTGGGCTGATTTTCTTAAATGGATGCCCGGATGCAAGGACGTTATTGACTATGAGGCGGCCCGCGAGAAGGCAGATGCTGAACTTGACAAGGCCGAATGGCTGTTTTGCCTCGATTTCAATACATTCTACCGGACGCGCTTTATGGCTAAGAAGCTGGAAAGTATGAAATGTGTGAAGGTACTGATAGACCATCACGAAGAACCGCATACTTCAGCATTCACTTACGGCATCAGCGTGATCCCCAAAAGTTCCACCGCGGAACTCATTTATGAGTTCATTGTCAATTCAGGTCATAAGAACCTGATCGACCTGCCGATCGCCCAATGCCTGTACGCAGGTGTAATGGCAGATACGGGTTCCTTCCGTTTCCCCGTGACTACCGGAAGCGTGCATGAAATGGTGGCTGCATTGAAACTCACCGGATTTGACCACTCAAAGATCCATGAGCATATCTATGACAGTTACCTGGAGAACAGGCTTCGGTTCATAGGTCATGTGCTGTGCAACCGGATGGAAGTCCTGTACGAGTACAATACCGCATTGATCGCCATCCCGAAATCAGATATCCTGAAGTATAATATCAGAACCGGTGATACAGAAGGACTGGTGAACTATCCACTGTCCATCCAGGGCATTAAGTTCGCAGCATTATTGATCGATCGCGATGAAGAGAGAAAATGGTCTTTCCGAAGCAAGGGTGAATTTGATGCCAATACATTTGCCAGAACCTATTTTGAAGGTGGGGGACATTACAATGCATCCGGCGGAAGGAGCAGCGACAACGTGGAAGAGAATGTAAAGAAATTTAAAATTGTACTCAAAGAAGTAGCATCTCAATTACAATAAACATAAAAAATGAAAGTAAACAGTAATTTATTGGTTGCCCTGTTGCCTGTTGTAATGATGGGTGCGGCATGTACCAATGTTGGCTTCGAGAAAACAAAGACCGGTTTGGAGTACAAGATCTTCAAAGACGGCAAAGGAGCCCAACTTAAGAACGGAGACATCGTGAAATTCAATTACAGGATCTCTTATAATGATTCTGTGATCAACGAATCATATAACCTGATCCCCGGGTATGATATGGTTGACAGCGTTGGAAGGCCACATGATTTTTCTGAGGTGCTGAAATTCCTGAAGATCGGCGATAGCCTGGTGACCATCCAGCTCTACGATTCACTGGCCAAAGCCAATCCTATGGGAATGCCTCCCTACATGAAAAAGGGCGGCAAGATCAAAACAACCCTCAGGATCCTCGGCGTTTTCTCTTCACGTGACAGCGTGATGGTTGACTACCAGGCCGAGATGGAAAAGTTTCGCAACAAGGAACTGGCCACCATCGAGTCATACCTGAAGAACAACAACATCAAAGCTGAAAAGCTGAAGGGTGTTTTTGTTGAAGTAAAGGAAAAAGGCACTGGTGCGCCCGCGGAAGCAGGCAAGTCCGTGTCTATCAAGTATACAGGTTACAATTTCGAAGGCAAACCGTTCGATTCCAACACAGACAGTACCAAGCAAACCCAGCCTCACCCGATGGAGCCATTTAGTTTCATTGCCGGCCAGCAGGGTGCTATCCAGGGCATGCTGGAAGGGATCACGGCATTCAACAAAGGCGGGAAAGGAAGGATCTTCATACCATCATCCATGGGTTATGGTCCACAGGGTTCACCCCCGGCCATCAAGCCTAACGAAAACCTGATCTTCGATGTTGAAGTGGTTGACGTAGCGGATGCTCCACAGCAGCAGGCTCCCATGCCGCCTCCGCCTCCAGGAAACTAATAGATTATCAGATATCGAAAAAGGGGCTTCGGCCCCTTTTTATATTTTACCCATTAGCATTTATCATATGCCAACAGCAGTTTCACGGCTTCTGCGGCTTCCTTGACATCGTGGACCCTTAGGATCTTTGCACCGTGCATCAAAGCAATGGTATTTAGCACCGTGGTGCCATTCAGGGCATTCTTTGCGTCGGTACCCAGTGTCTTGTAGATGGTCGACTTCCTCGACAGGCCTGCAAGGATCGGCAGGCCAAAAATCCTGAACATCTCCAAATGCTTCAGCAAATGGAAATTCTGTTCAATATTCTTTGCAAACCCAAAGCCCGGGTCAATGACAATGTCCTTAATACCTGCATTCCGGCACATCACCACTCTCGCGGTAAAATAATCCATTACCTCACGCAACAGGTCGGTATATACCGCCAACTCCTGCATATTGGCCGGATCGCCTTTCATATGCATCATGATGTAGGGGACATTCAGCGATGCCACCGTTTGCATCATTAACGGATCCATTTCCCCTGCACTGATATCATTTACCATGCCGGCGCCAGCCCGCACAGCAGCAGCGGCAACACGGTGATGGTAACTGTCTATGGATATGAAGGCATCAGGATATGCAGCGTGAATCGCTTCCACAACAGGGATCACACGTTCCATTTCTTCCTCTGCTTCAATTCGCTGGCTTCCTGGTCTTGTACTTTGGCCTCCAATATCCAGCATCGCCGCGCCCTGCTCAAGCATTAAGCCCGCCTGCTGCACATATCCGTCAATGCTTGTTCTGCTGTTGCCCGCATAAAAAGAATCAGGTGTCACATTCAAAATACCCATTACCAGCGGTTTATCCACAAGAAGAAGCCTGCCGGCGCAATTCAATGTGTCAATTGGCTGCTTTAAACTATTTTTGACGGTATCCATATAAGTACATGCAAAATACATTAAACACCGATAGCCAATACGATCTGGCCATTAAAGCCTGCAAAGACATATTCCTGAAAAAAACGCGGGATTATGGCACCTCATGGCGCGTGCTTCGACTGATCTCGGTAACTGACCAGATCTTCATTAAAGCACAAAGGATAAGAACGATCCAGGAAAAGCGCCACCAGAAAGTAGGGGACGATATCGTATCGGAATTCATCGGCATCATCAACTACGGGGTCATCGGATTGATACAAATGGAGTTGAACAACCTGTCTACGGATGATATGGATGTTTCTGCCGTAGATAGGCTGTACAACGATAAAGTGGCCTTTGCCAAAAGGGTCATGGCTGATAAGAACCACGACTATGGAGAAGCCTGGCGTGACATGAGCCAGGAAAGCTTTGTTGACCTGATCCTGATGAAACTGCTGCGGGTAAGGCAGATCCTGCAGAACGAGGGGAAAACCATCATCAGTGAAGGCATCGACGCCAACTTTACAGACATCATCAACTACGCTGTTTTTGCTCTTATATTAATTGAAGAAGGAAAACATTGATATGAAAATTTCGCTTACCCTTTCTCGCTATATTGTAGGCATCCTGTTCATTTTTTCCGGTTTGGTGAAAGCCAACGACCCCATGGGGCTCAGTTATAAGATGCAGGAGTTCTTTGAAGTATGGGGGATACATGCCCTGAACGATCTCAGTCTTTTCCTTTCAGTAACCATGATCGCTTTTGAGATCATAGCCGGTGTGGCTGTGATCATAGGCTGGCAATTCAGGCTGTTCAGTTGGCTGCTGCTGCTGCTCATCATATTCTTTACCTTCCTGACTGCTTACGCATTGTTCTCCGGGAAAATCAAGGAATGTGGCTGCTTCGGCGATTGCTTTAAGCTAACTGCAAAAGATTCTTTCATCAAAGACCTTATACTCACCATACTCATCGTGTTCCTGTTCATCAACCGGAAAAAGATCAGGAGCGTACTGAGTAACAGGCTGTCGATCCTTGTGCTGGCAGCGACCACCGCGTTTTCATTCGGTATTCAGTTCTGGGTGCTTAAACATCTCCCATTGGTGGATTGCCTTCCTTATAAAGTGGGAGCCAATATCCTCGAGAAGAGGAAGATCCCGGCGGGCGCCATTCCAGACAGTACCGTCATCACTTTCGTATACCGAAAAAGCGGCCAGGATGTTGAATTCGATGCCGACCATTTCCCTGCTGATTTTAACGACACGGCTTATCAGTTTGTGAATCGGTACGACAAAGTGGTCCGTAAAGGAAATGCGGAACCGCCCATCAAGGATTTCATCCTGGTGAATCAAAACAATATAGACACTACGGAGGCCGTACTCAGCCAAAAGGGAAAGCTGATGATCCTGTTTGCCAAAACCTGGGACCCGGCCTGGAACACTGACGTAAAAACCCTGCAGCAAACTGCAGCCGCCAATCAAATTGCATTCATCGTTTCCACGTCCGTGCCCGAAAAGGCCATTGCGAATGTAAATGTTCCGGTGATGAAATCAGATTTTGTAGCCATCAAAACAGCGGCCCGGGTGGACCCTACGGTATATTTCCTCGAAGATGGAAACATACTGGGAAAATGGGCCCTGCACGATGCCGTCAAGCGAACCGATCAGTTTAAATAAACACCTTGATCAGTTTCCTCACCAAAAAGATCCTTTATGGCATACTCGTGATGCTGGGTGTGGTAGTGATCGTATTCTTCCTGTTCCAGGGCATTGGTGATCCCGCCCGGCTCGTGGTAGGCCAAACGGGCGACGAAGCCACCCTGCGCAACATCCGGAAAGAACTGTACCTCGACCAACCGAAGTACAAACAGTTCCTGTTTTACCTGCGTGACATTTCGCCGCTGGCCATCCACCAGGCCAGCGAAATAGAACAGAAAAAGCTCAAGGGTATTTTCATCGGCGGAGATACCAAGTTCGGCATCAAAATCCCATATCTCCGAAGGAGCTATCAAAGCAAAAGGCCCGTACTGGATATACTGGCCGATGCCTTACCCGGCACCCTGGTGCTGGCCATGGCTGCCATGATCTTTGCTACCGTGGCAGGTATACTTTTGGGCATACTGGCCGCTACTAAAAAGGGAACCTGGGTAGACAGCAGCGCGGTGTTCAGCTCTGTGATAGGGATTTCTGCGCCTTCATTTTTTATGGGCATACTCATAGCATGGCTGTTCGGATTCTTATGGCACTCCCTTACAGGCCTGCACATGACCGGCAGCATGTTCGATATCGATCCTTTCAGGGGCCGTGAACTTCAGATGCAGAACCTCATCCTGCCGGCGGTTACTTTGGGCATCAGGCCACTGGCCATCATCACCCAACTCACCCGCAGTTCCATGTTGGATGTGTTGGGGCAGGACTATATCCGAACGGCCTTTGCCAAAGGGCTATCCAAAAGAACAGTCATATTCGGACACGCCCTGCGCAATGCCATTAACCCGGTTGTGACCGCCATCACTGGGTGGTTCGCAGAGTTGCTTGCCGGCGCATTTTTTATCGAATACATCTTCGGGTGGAAGGGGATA
>JBBAJN010000134.1:0-8604 GCA_040404045.1 Chitinophagaceae bacterium | reverse complement strand
CCAGGGTATCAAGGCTTACCGGTTCAAAATCAGGAACCATTCTTTCATCTACATCTTTGCTGCATGAGCCCAGCACGAACAATACTGAAACTATATATAGGAGCTTTTTCATGATTAGGCCCTTTTTTTAAATGGATTAAAAACATACTGAACACCGGTACTCCAGGTGAAGGCCTTCCCTGCGTTCCTTCCGCCAATAACCTGGTCAACGCTGGCATGAACCGCAAGGCCCTTAACGCCCGGGATCCATAACAATGCTGAAACTCCAACCCATTGGGCATCCATCTTGTTGAAAGGATAAGGCATGTCGTTCCTCCTGATATCCGACCCCGACGTAGAAGTGGACCAGTTGTAATGGACATCAGCCCTGAATCGCTTGTTGTTGTAACCCAGCCTCATGGCGCCATCCCATACGTCAGGAACCGGCATCTCATTACTGTTCACCTGCCTTTCATTGTAATAACTCTGCCGGTCCGTTTTGATATTAGACCTGAGTGTATAACCCGTCTGAAAGGTTGCAAAAAACTTGCTTTTATGTTCATAATGTGCAATGACCCTTCCATTCAGCGTGCTGGCGCCCAAGCCAATGGAGTAGGGAAGGAAATCAGGCACATAGTCGCTCACAGGAAATGAAAAACCAGCGGTCAGGAATGTGTAAAAAGTACCCTGCTTGTTTTTCTTCTTGACCAACTTGTACTTGGCGGCAAAGGAAAGATCCTGCCAGCCTTTCATACCTGTCATCTGGCCAGCCGTGGAACTGGTGCTGATATGCGGTAAGCCTGCAAACAGGTTTAACTTATCAGTAAGTCCAAACCCTGCCATTGGCATGATCATGTTGGCCCGAAAGGTGCCCAGGTTCAAATTCTCCCTGAGCCTTGTTCCTTCCCAATATTCCTTCCATGAAGTTTGCCCGTAATCTGTAACCAGACAGATCTCACCTTTAGACATGGAGAATCCGTCCGTTGGCGTTTGCGCCCTTGCAGTTGTTGAAATAAGCATCACTAAGCTCACTCCAACTATGGATACGATGAGGGATGTAGTTCTCATTAGTTTTGTTTTTGGCGACGCTATTTTTTAGTAAGGGGCTGCGCCTTCCCCGGTTTCTGTAATCTGATCCGCTGCACTATCATTTCGCCGATCTTTCGCCCGAGTTTATTGCCTTCATCCAGGTCAAACCGGTAGTGGATACCCCCATACAGCCTCGATATACTTGCCTCCCGGGCCGCATCGCGGAACGACTGGAACTGCCGGCTCTCGATACCAAACTCTTTTGACGATGTATCCGTAAAATCGATTTCACCAAAGTATTCAGTCATCACTTCTGCTGCTGCGCCAGAAATGGTTGAATGACCACTCACGTACGACGGGAAAGGAGGTGTTTGCAAATAAGGCTGCCAGTTGGGATCGATGCTTTGGTTGATCACAGTTTCCGGCCTGATGTAATTGCTCCTGTACTTTTCGTCCCAACAGGCCAGGAATGCATCAAATAATGCAATCGATGTTTTCGCATACGCGGCCATGGTGGTGTGGAGGTCGGCCCCGGACTTCTCAGCGGCTATACCCACAATATTCATCCAATGACCCGCAGGCGAGAACCGCTTGGTGGCATACATCACGTGTCCGGTCACATTCATCTTGAATGGATTATCGTCCCAGAAATCTGCAATGTGTTTTTGTTCCTCCGTCAGGCTATCGGCCGTGTTCTTCACCTCTATGATGGCCTTATAGAAAGCGCTGTTCCGGTTCCCGATATCGAAAACAGGCGGCTTGGGACACCTGATCATGGAAACAGAATCAAGGGCCATCGGCCTTACTTCCATCCAGTGCGGTTCAAGTCCTGTTGCATACATCGGCGGAGTAGGGACCCAGCGTCCGGGTGTTTCGTCTACACTATACCGTGAAGCACCCCTGGTTTGGCTGTAGTTGTCTTCCTTACTCCATTCCATGATAGCCGCCGAAATGGTATCTGCGAACTTTCTGGTATTCACCAACTTCAATTCCGGTATACCCAAGCTGTCGGCCTCTGCAATCAGCTGATCGTAGTAGTCCGTCATACTGCCTTCGGGAAACGTTACTGCATTTCCCACTTTCACAAAAGCCAGCAAAGAGGCAAGATCATAGTCAATATCAGTGTCCCCCGGGAGCCTCGGCAATGCAGGCAAATGCAGGATCTGTCCGGCAAGGGTTTGCCAGCTGGTATCTCCGGCCACCATACATTCATAGGCGGCGATGGTGGCATAGGCATAATTCCGCGCTGCGATCATCGGCGGAAAATTATTCTCCAGCACGATGTTATTCAGCTCCTTGACGGTTTTGCAATACCGAACGGGGTCCGATGTGAAACGGGTATAGGGGCGTTTGGTATTGCATGCCGCCAGGAGCAGCATCATTACAACGAGACAACGAAGCATGGGCATCAATTGACTGACTAACTAATTGGCTAATTAGCTAATTGAACATGAGAAAACATTGCTTATTCAGGAAACCTGATGTAGAAAAAGAATTAGTCAATGAGCTGATTAGCCAATGAGTTCATTGACCAGCGAGTTCATTGACCAGCCGATTGCCCGGGGAGGCTTGGCGGGAAGATCCAGGCATACTGAAGGGATGCCGGAAGAATGGGGAACCCCATGAACTATGTCAAAGGATACCGTATTAAATAAAAACGGAATTTCCTCTGTAGGCTGGAAATCTGTGGTAATACTTTTTATCATGTTGCCTTTGGGAGCAGATCCTCCCTGTTCACTTCCTTCGAGGTCATTGACTAACGAGAAGAATTGTTCTTTTGCGCTGTTGAGCGACATCTTGCCGTGGTTGGGAATGCAGAGCAGGATCAGCGTATCGTTCCATACTTTCCGCTTGACATAATTGTAATGAACGCCACCGATCTCTATCTCCCCGTTATACCTTTCGAAGGAAGACCAGTTGGTTTGATAGGGCATGGGCAATGGCACTTTCATTTCGATGAGCTGGTCATCCGTGTACTCCTCATTATCCAATTGGCGGACCAGTTGCACAGAGGCCTGTTCTTCCATGGCATCAAATACAAATCGATAGCCCCCCGTATTGAACAGGTGGATCACAATAAGCAGTATAGCGAACGGTTGCCTCACAACGGCAATTTAATTCAAATTTCCTAATCTACTGTTCTTCCATTGACTAATTAGCCAATGCTATCATACTGATCTCCACATTCACGTTCTTGGGGAGTCCAAGTACGGCAACGGTTTCGCGGGCAGGGAAGTTATCTGTGAAATATCTTCCATAAATTTCATTCACCGTCTGGAACAGCGACATATCACTTAAAAATATCGTGGTTTTGACCACCTTGCTGAAATCGGTACCTGCAGCGACCAGTACGGCCTGCAAGTTCTTCATGACCTGTTCCGCTTCTTCTTCCACCGTGGTGGCATCTATGTTATTCGTGGCGGGGTTGATTGCAATTTGCCCGGAAATGAACAGGAATCCGTTGGCTTTAACAGCCTGGTTGTAAGGTCCAATGGGTGCAGGTGCTTCTGATGTTTTGATGATAGTGGCTGACATATCTTGATTTTATAGAAAATTAAAATTGCACCGTTTATTGGAGTCTGCCAACCTATTTTTGCGGAAATTGCCTGCATGAGATGTTTTGTTCTGTCGGATGATGATCACTGGAAAGAGCTTTTTGCTTCGTCGATGGCAGTGGAGGTGATCAGGGTGTCACGCAACGAATGCATTCCAGGCAACGCTGACGTCCTGTTCGACCTACGCTATGAGGCCTGGGATATGGCGCTTTACAAAGCTTTTCCGCAGAATCCCATTTTCATTTCCGCTGTGCAAGGCACACTCAGCCAACACCAGGCACCAGACCATGTAGTCAGGTTGAATGGCTGGGCCGGCATGATGGATAAACCCTTGCTTGAATGTTCCGGCCACCCTTCCATTAGGCCCCGGGCGGAGGAGATCATCGACAGGCTCAATAAAAAAGTGGAATGGGTACCAGATCTTGCAGGAATGGTTTCACCACGGGTGATCTCCATGATCATCAATGAAGCATGGTATACCTGGGAAGAAGGGGTTGCCTCCAAAGAAGACATTGATACGGCTATGAAACTGGGCACCAACTACCCTTTCGGTCCATTTGCCTGGGGAGAACTGATCGGGCTTGAAAAGATCGTTTCCCTTTTACATTCGCTGGCCCCAGCCAATCCGCGTTATCAGGTTGCAGATTCCCTGGCAAAGGAGGCTATTACATGAAATATTTCCTTCATATCAATACAGCGCTCGACACAGCTTTTGTAGGCATCTCCATAGGCGGGAAACTGATCACACATCGGAAAAACCAATCCCAGAAAGAACATGGCTCCTTCCTTCAACCAGCAATAAAAGATATCTCTTTGGAAGCGGGCGTCCAGCTGCAACAGGTTGCGGCTGTTTCCGTGATCAACGGTCCGGGATCGTACACGGGGCTGAGGGTGGGATTGTCTGCCGCAAAAGGCATTTGCTATGCCCTGAACAAGCCGCTGATCTGCCTTTCCACCCTGGAATGGCTGGCTTACCCCTTCCGTGACCAACAAGTGGACCTGATCTGGCCATTGATCGACGCGCGCCGCATGGAGGTATTTACGGCGAGTTTCAACACCAGCATGGCCTACATAAAGCAGCCGGAAAATATGATCATCGACGAAAACAGCTTTCCTGAGTTAGCTGAAAACCGGATCATTTTTACAGGTAATGGCAGGGATAAACTTCCCGAACAGATAAAATTGCATCCAAACACCAGCCTTCCCCAGATTTCCGCCGGGATAGAAGAACAGGCGAACATGGCTGATCTGGCATATACTGAGCAGCGGTTTTCTAACCTGGCGTATGCAGAACCGTTTTATCTAAAGTCGTTCTACACGCCTGGAAAATGATAAATTGTCTTAATTTATCATTTGATACGTTTCGGGCGTTTTTTTTTGCTATTTGATATTAGCAGAAGATATATTTGTAGCGATCCTCAGCGTTAAACAAAATTGCACCACCTATGTCCAAGGAAAATGCCGTGAAAATTGATTACCTGAACGTAAAGAAAGCCTCCCTGGTTTTGAGGGCTTTAAATCATAAACTCCGTCAACAGATCGTCAAAATGCTCGACGAAAAAGAAAAAATGACGGTAACAGAGATCTATATTCAATTACGCCTTGAACAGTCTGTCGCTTCACAGCACTTAGCCATCCTCCGCCGGGCAGGCATCGTTCGAACCGAGCGCGATGGAAAATTCATCTATTATCATGTCAACTATTCCCGCCTCGAGCATATCAATGGGATGGTGGATGAGTTACTCAATTAGCTAATTGGCTGATTAGCTAATTGGCTCATTCAGAAATGCGAGTCAGGCTGAATCATAGTAGCTTCCGGAATAAAGAATTAGTTAATTAGCTAATGAGCTAATTAGCCAATCTCTATACCTTTGCCCGATGTTCATCAAACAACTATATACCAACTGCCTCAGCGAGGCGGCGTATTATATCGAAAGTGAGGGCGAGTCGGCCATTATAGACCCTATCAGGGATACACAACCCTATATTGACCTGGCAGCAGAGCGTGGCACAACGATCAAATACATCTTCGAGACCCATTTTCATGCTGATTTTATCAGCGGCCACCTCGAACTCTCTAAACAAACTGGGGCTCCTATCATCTACGGACCTGAAACCGAAACCAATTACCCTATTGAAGTAGCTACAGACGGAAAGGAATACAAGATTGGCAAACTGACGCTGCGTGTTCTCCATACGCCAGGGCATACCCTGGAATCTACCTGCTACCTGCTCCTGGACGAAGGGGGACAGCCCCATTGCGTTTTTACGGGCGATACCCTGTTTGTGGGGGATGTGGGCCGGCCGGATCTCAGCAGCGGCGACCTCGGATCAGATGAACTCGCTGCCCTCCTGTTCAACTCCCTGCAGAAAAAGATCAAGACCCTCCCTGATCACGTCATCGTTTACCCCGCCCACGGACCCGGAAGTTCCTGCGGCAAGAATATAGGACCAGACACGCAGACAACGATCGGGAAGGAGAAAGAAACAAACTATGCCCTCCTGGCAGAGAAAAAGGAAGATTTTATCAAAGTGGTCACCGATGGACTGGGTGCGCCTCCATCATATTTCTCCCTCAACGCGAAGATCAACAAAGAAGGGTACACGTCTTTGGACCACCTCCTGAAAAAAGGATTGCAGCCGGTTAACGTGAACACCTTGATCCAATGGAAGGCAGAGGAGAAAGACATGGTGATCCTGGATACGCGCCGTGCCGAAGTATTTTCAGATGGCTTTGTACCCGAATCTATTTTCATTGGCCTGGAAGGGCGTTATGCTGAATGGGCGGGAATGCTCCTACCCTACGATAAAGACATCCTGATGGTCACTGAACCGGGGAGGGAAGAAGAAAGCCTGGTGCGTTTAACACGCGTCGGTTTTGAAAACATCATCGGCTACCTGGAAGGTGGTTATGAAGCCTGGAAACAATCAGGGGAAGAATTTGACCTGCTGATCAACGTGGAGCCCGATGAACTGCTCATGGACCTGCCTTTTGACGACCATCTGGTTATTCTCGACGTGCGGAAGCCCACCGAATTTGAGGCGGGTCATCTGGACGATGCAGAAAATCTCCCGCTTGAAAAACTGAAAGATCCCGGCTCCATGGCCCTGGTCGAAGAATCAGACAACATCTACGTTCATTGCGCAGGCGGCTACCGAAGCACCATTGCCTCATCACTTCTGAAACGCCAGGGCATTCACAATATCCGGAATGTTCTCGGTGGCTACAAGGCAATTAGTGAATTGATGGCCCAGGAGAAAAATGAGCAATGATCCTTTTGGGGAAATGGCGTGATTGAATCAGGCGAACGGTAAAATGCAAAACATCACTTGCTGTGCTTCCACCTGCGGTGACTCCAGAGATAATTCTCAGGATGCCTGCGTATGCAGTCTTCTACATACTCCACATACATCCTGGTCAGTTCGCCTTCAGGCAGATCGGCAGCGTTCATGGTAACAAACTTGGTGCTGAACGTGTAGTGACCACGACGAGTTGGATAAAAATGCCCGAACACTACAGCGCTCTGGCTGATCCTCGCTCCACGCTCCGCGCCTTTGACAAATGGTGTCATCTTTCCAAAGAATGGAAACCAGTGCGCAATATTGGGATCGCCTGGATTCTGGTCGGCCACCAGGGCCAGAATATGATGCAGATGCTGGTATTTTGGGAATTCCTTCTTAAATGACGTTGCAGGAACAAGCAGTGTCCCATAACGGGCACGTATACCCACCATCAACCTTTCAAAGATCTTGTTCTTGATGGGCATATACACGCCGATGAACGGGTGCCTAAGCTTCTGCACTATTCCAAGGTTAACGATCTCCCAATTAAAATTATGCATGGCCATGACCTGAACAGGGCGATCGATTTGATCCATCAGCTCATTCAACATCTCCGCATCTCCGGTAAACTTCTTATTGAGCCCTTCCTTTGACAGGGAAATCAATTTGATCGCCTCCACCAGCGTATCCATCAGCAACCTGTAGAAACCCTTTGCGATCTTCTTCCGCTCCTCCTCCGATTTCTCAGGAAAAGCAATCGTAAGATTTGACAACACCACATCTTTCCGGTAACCCACCATGTTGAACACGAGGAAAGTGAGCAGGTCGGATATGGCATACATCACAAACCATGGCAGGAGCGACAACAAATACAACAGGCCGTAAACGAGATAGTACATAATGATTTTATAAAACGATATTCTGAACCAGCTTACTCTTATATGGATGATCCGTGTTATAGTGAAGACCCCTGCTCTCCGTACGGAACGAAGCACCTTTCACCACGAGGTAGGAAACGGTGATCATATTCCTCAGTTCACATAACTGCGGGGAGACCACTGTCTGACGGTACAGTTCTTCAGTTTCTTCATGGAGCAGATCAAGCCTTCGGCTCGCGCGCTCAAGACGCACATTGGTTCTCACAATGCCCACATAGTCCGTCATCAGCAACTGCAACTCTTTCAGGCTTTGGGTGATCAGGATCATCTCCTTCGGTTCCGTTGTACCTGCCGTACTCCAGTCCGGCACATCGGTCTTAAATTCCGTTTTATCCACCCGGACGATGGCATCCAGATAGGCCCGATGGGCAAATACCATGGCTTCCAGCAGTGAGTTGCTGGCCAGCCTGTTCGCGCCGTGCAAACCTGTTGACGCGCATTCCCCTACCGCATATAAATTGTGGATAGAGGTTCTGGCAAACTCATCCGTCTTGATGCCGCCACAACTGTAGTGGGCTGCCGGCGAAACCGGGATATAATCTTTCCGCACGTCGATCCCGATCGACCTGCATTTCTCATTGATGTTGGGGAAATGATGCACGAACTTGTCATAGTCCATATGCGTACAGTCGAGCCAAACATGTTCGGTACCATTGATCTTCATCTCACTGTCTATCGCGCGCGCTACGATGTCCCTTGGCGCCAGGTCTTTCCTTTCATCGTAACGCTCCATGAAGGCTTCGCCCGATTTATTCCTCAAAATACCACCATCGCCCCGCACAGCTTCCGTGATGAGGAACGACTGCCCCTTGACCCCGGGC
>JBBAJN010000133.1:5182-8621 GCA_040404045.1 Chitinophagaceae bacterium | reverse complement strand
CTGATGCTGGTGTACTATAATACAGCAGGATGGGTGGCAAACATTGCCCTTATACTTAACCTGTTGTTCACGGTAGGTGTACTCAGCGCACTTGGTGCCACGCTTACAGCGCCTGGTATTGCCGGTCTGGTACTGACCATTGGTATGGCTGTTGATACTAACGTAATCATATTTGAAAGGATCAAGGATGAGCTGAACAAAGGAAAGAGCTACCAGCTTGCTGTGGCAGAAGGTTACAAGCGTTCTCTTCCGCCGGTACTTGACGGACATATCACCACTTTGATCACTGCCCTGATCCTGTTCTATTTCGGACTTGGACCGGTGCTTGGTTTTGCCACCACACAGATCCTGGGTATCATCCTGTCCCTGTTCTGCGGTATCCTGATTTCCAGGCTGATCACAGACTTCTGGACAAACAAGAACAGGCACTTCGAGTATTTCACGAATATCAGCCGCAAGGTCTTCAAGCACGCGCAGTACAAATTTGTTGAGTACCGCAAGGTGGCGTATGTGATCTCTGTAGTTGTGTTGATAGGCGGTATCGGTGCTTTGTTCAATGGCTTTGATCAGGGTGTGGAATATAAAGGTGGTCGCAGCTACACCATTCGTTTCGACAAGGAAATGAAGAACGATGATGTAAGGGCTGACCTTCAAAAAGTATTTGAGGAATATCCGGTGATCAAAACAGTGGGCGATAACAAGACCCTGAACATCACTACCTCGTATATGATCGACAACAACAGCAAGAGTGCAGACTCTGTAGTTGAAATGGCATTGTATACAGGACTGAAAGCCCATATGCCCGCAAATACCACGTTCTATGATTTCCAGAAGAATTATAAGCAAAGCTCACAGGCGGTCCTGCCGTCCATATCTGATGACCTGAAAAAAGGCGCCATCAAGGCTACGCTTTTTGCGATCTTGGCCATCTTCATTTACATCCTGTTGCGTTTCCGCGACTGGAGATTCTCCCTCGGAACCATTGTAGCCCTGTTGCATGACGTACTTGTAACATTGATCGTGTTCTCATTCCTCAAAGGAGTGGTACCCTTCCCGCTTGAGATCGACCAGCATTTTATTGCGGCCATCCTGACGGTGATCGGTTTCTCGATGAACGATACGGTGATCGTATTTGACAGGATCCGTGAGAATACCAGGGTCATGAAAGGCGCTTCAAAAACTGAACTGGTAAACAGGTCGATCAACGAGACGCTGAGTCGTACGATCATGACATCGCTGACCGTGTTCCTGACCCTGCTGATCCTCTTCATCTTCGGCGGTGAGGTTACTCGTGGTTTCTCTTTTGCGATGCTGATCGGTGTGATCACCGGTACTTATTCGTCCATCTTCGTAGCTGCACCGATACTGGTTGACCTTGCAAAAGACAAGCCACTTGGCGCTGTAGACGCAGACCAGAAAATAGTAGTTAAGAAAAAGACCGAGCCAGCCAAGGCTTAGTCTCTGTATAGTCATAAATTAAAAGGCCAGCATGGATATCCATGCTGGCCTTTTAATTTTGGGAACGATGCAAATGCGCTCCCCGCTTATACTTATCTTATACAGCGAAACTGGTTCCGCAGCCGCAGGTTTTTGATGCGTTGGGATTGGTGAAGATAAAGCCGCGCGCGTCCAACCCCGTTCCCCAGTCGATCTGCATACCCATAAGATAAAGCCCGTGGGCGGGCTTCATGACACAAGGTATGCCGTCAATAATGAAATGATCATCACCTTCCTCAGCATGGTCGAATGCCAGGATATAACTCATGCCTGAGCAGCCTCCGCCCTTGACACCTACCCGGAGAACCTGGGAGTGATCAAACTGCTCGTCGGCCATTAACTGTCTTAATTCCCGAATCGCATGTTCGGTAAACACTACAGGGGTTGCTACTGCGTTATCCATAAAACAAAATTAAAACAAAAAATCAGGACAGATGAATCACTTATTTTTGTTTAACAACCCATTGATTCTATGACTCGAAACGACATGATCCTTTACGGCGGCATACTGGCCATCGCGCTGGTGGTGGTACTTTACCTGATCTACTGGAAACAGGAAAAAAAAGACCTCTCAACGCCGCAGGCCCCTGCGGCCGGAACCAGCCTTAACCTTAAACTCCAGGCATATGAGCGACTGGTTCTGCTCGCTGAACGCATTGCCCTGCCAAGCCTGATCACCCGCATTCCCCCCGGCGACCTCGACATCCGGCAAATGCAGGCCGTGCTGATCGACCAGATCAAAAACGAATTCGATTATAACCTAAGCCAACAGATCTACGTTACGCCACAGGCCTGGCATGCCGTGTCCAACCTGAAAGAGCAGAATATATTTATCATCAACCAGGTTGCGCAGACCCTCCCACCCGATGCAAAAGGCATGGACCTGAGCAAAAGGATCATTGAACTGATCAATGCCGATCCTAAAGTATCATTGCATCCCGTGGTTCTGGAGGCACTGAATTTTGAGGCCAAGAAATTGCTCTAGCGTATTCTTTAAAGCGATCCCATGGAAAAGAAATTAACAGATTCAGGTATTGAGATAAAACCTGTTTACACTGCCGAGGACGGCAAGGAGATGCAGGAGCTGCCTGGCCAGTTTCCCTATACCAGGGGTGTGCAGGCCGATATGTACCGGGGTAAGTTATGGACCATGCGCCAGTACGCAGGCTTCTCCACCGCAGAAGAAAGCAATAAAAGATACCAGTACCTGCTTTCGCAGGGCGTCATGGGACTCAGTGTAGCATTTGACCTGCCTACGCAGATCGGGTACGACAGTGACCATGCCCTTTCAGACGGCGAAGTTGGCAAAGTTGGTGTGGCAATAGACACCCTGGACGATATGAGAACGCTGTTCCGGGACATTAAACTGGAAGACGTTTCCACTTCCATGACGATCAATGCCACGGGATTCATCCTGCTGGCATTTTATGCGGCCCTGGCCAAAGAGCAGGGCGCAGACCTGAATAAGATCAATGGGACCATACAGAATGATATCCTGAAAGAATACGCGGCAAGGGGAACCTATATCTATCCACCCAAACCATCGATGCGGATCATCACGGATATTTTTGAATGGTGCAGTAGAGACCTGCCCAAATGGAACACCATCTCCATTTCGGGTTACCATATCCGCGAAGCAGGAAGCACTGCTGCACAGGAGATTGCCTTCACACTTAGTAACGGTAAAGCATACGTGCAGGCTGCACTCCAAAAAGGCCTCAGCATAGACGTGTTTGGGAAAAGGCTCTCCTTCTTCTTCAATGCCCATAACAATCTGTTTGAAGAAGTTGCAAAATTCCGCGCAGCCAGGCGCATGTGGGCGCGGATCATGAAAGAACTGGGCGCCTCCGATCCTAAGGCCATGATGCTACGCTTCCATACCCAAACTGGCGGCAGCACCCTCACTGCGCAGCAACCGATGAACAATATCTCCCGGGTGACC
>JBBAJN010000133.1:0-5172 GCA_040404045.1 Chitinophagaceae bacterium | reverse complement strand
TCGCACATGCATTGAAGCGCTCGGCGCTGCTTGGGGCGGAACACAGAGTTTGCATACAAACGGATACGACGAGGCCCTCAGCCTGCCCACGGAGGAAGCTGCGCGCATTGCGTTAAGAACCCAGCAGGTTGTTGCTTTTGAAAGTGGCATTGCAGATACAGCAGATCCTCTCGCGGGTTCCTTTTATATTGAATCGCTGACAGACGACATGGAAAAGCAGGCTTTACAGATCATGGACCAGATCGATGCGATGGGTGGCAGTGTAGAAGCCATTGAGAACGGCTATATGCAGGAGCAGATCGCTAAAAGCGCTTATGCGTATCAGAGGGCCATCGAAGATGGCGGGAAGATCATTGTTGGCGTAAATAAGTTCACCCAGGAGGAAACGCAACAGATACCCGTTTTCAAAGTGGACAACAGCATACAACAGACCCAGGTCGATAAGCTGAAGATATTTCGCAGCAACAGGGACCAGGCAGCGGCGGACCAAAGCCTGATTCAAATCACGGAAGCTGCGGTGAATGGCACCAACCTGATGCCGGTAGTGATCGAAGCCGTTGAAAAAAAATGTACGCTTGGCGAGATCTCTGATGCCTTACGAAAGGTATTCGGCGAATATCGTTAGCCCTTCCTATTCCGGATCCATTTCTCCAGTTCAACCGCATGGAACAGCAAGGCGGCTCCGCCAATACAAACCAACAATTCCGTGAGGGTTAACGGTTTTGTTTTGAAGATCTCATTGGCAACCGGCCAGTATACCACGATCATCTGAAGCAGGAAAGTCAGCAATACCGCCCCTACCAGTGGCAGGTTGGAAAAGATACCCTGGCATATCAGAAAGTCTTTCTCACTCCTGATGGCAATGACGTGCCCCAACTGGGCCAGTGAAAGCACGGTGAAGACCATGGTCTGCCAGTGGTCCGTCCCATTGTGCAAAGCCCAGGCCTGTATAGCCAGCGTAATGGCTGCCATGAACATGCCCACCCAGATGATATGAAGCCCAATACCGCCAGAGAATAAACTTTCATTGGATGCTCGCGGTGGCCTGCGCATCAAATCCGTTTCTGCTTTTTCATTGGCGAGTGCCAGCCCCGGAAGACCATCGGTCACCAGGTTGATCCAAAGGATATGGATGGGCAACAACGGCATGGGCAGGCCGATCAATGGCGCCAGGAATATCGTCCAGATCTCGGCACCATTGCAGGTCATGATATACTTGACAAACTTGCGGATGTTATCATAGATGCGCCTGCCCTCGCGAATAGCATTTACAATGGTTGCAAAATTATCATCCAACAGGATCATGTCGGATGACTCCTTACTCACATCTGTGCCATTGATCCCCATGGCCACGCCAATATCTGCGGCTTTCAGAGATGGGGCGTCATTGACCCCATCACCCGTCATAGAAATAAAATGCCCCCTGCCCTGCAGGCCCTTTACAATATCCAGTTTCTGTTCCGGAGACACCCGCGCATACACGGCGATCCTTTCCACTTTTGACTTAAAATCGGCCTCGCTCATGTTCTTTAATTCCACGCCCGTGATGGCCAGGTCACCTGCCTCGAGGATTCCAATCTGCTCGGCAATGGCCCTTGCAGTAGCAGGATGATCACCTGTGATCATCACAGGTTTAATTCCCGCGGTCCGGCACTCCTTGATGGCAGCCTTCACTTCTTCGCGCGGTGGATCTATCATACCTACGATACCCGACAGCTTCAGGTCAGTCTCAACTTTTGCGTAATCAAAATCCTTCGGGATCTCGTCTATGATCTTATAGGCATAGGCCAGTACCCGCATACCGTTTGACGACCATTCTGTAGACAGTCTCTCCAACTCGGTAATGTCCTGTGACTTCTCCACCCTTTCCGCCAGGGCCTCAATGGCACCTTTTGAGAGTACAAGGTATCTGCCGCCCATTTCGTGCAACGTGGTCATACATTTCCGATCAGAATCAAAGGGCAACTCCCCTACGCGCTTCAGCTCTCTGACTATACGGTCATGGTCTTTGTTATCCGCATACACTTTTTCCACCAGTGCCACTTCTGTTGGGTCCCCTATAAATCCGCCGTTCTGGTCCTTTTTCACATCGTGGTTCAACGCCATGCCCGCAAGAAATGGCGATACAGTCATCCCGTTCTCCCGATGCGGGATCTCATGCATTTTCACCACCTTCATTCGGTTCAGCGTGAGGGTGCCGGTTTTATCTGAACATATATATGAAACTGAACCCAGGGTTTCTACTGCGGGAAGTTTCCTGATCAGTGCCTTATTTTGCATCAGGCGCTTTGCTCCCATCGCAAGCGCAATATTGATCAATGCGGGAAGCGCTTCCGGAATGGCCGCTACGGCCAGGCTGATGGAGATCAACAGCATTTGCAGGGGTTCCTCACCCCGGAGAAGGCCTATACCAAACAGCATCACACAAATACCCAGGATGATGTAAGAGAGCTTGCGGCCGAAATCCGCCATCCTTTTTTTCAGGGGCGTATCCATCTCATCCTGCTGCAGCATCTTCGCGATGCGCCCGATCTCCGTTTCCATTCCGGTGGCTATCACCAGCCCCTGGCCCCTGCCATTAACCACCAACGAGCTTTTGTAACCAAGGTTCAGCCTGTCGCCCAAAGGAATGTCGTCTTCCGGCAAAGCATTGGTCTGCTTCAGCACCGGAACCGACTCGCCCGTTAATGCAGATTCATTTACAAGAAGATTATATGCTTCAGTGATCCTAAGGTCCGCGGGCACAACATTTCCGGCCTCCAGGGATACCACATCCCCTGGCACCAGCTCAGCTGACGGCACATGCATATGGCTGCCATTACGGATCACGCTGGCCTGCATGGTAGACATTTTCTTAAGCGCCTCCATAGCGCGCTCGGCATTGAACTCCTGGATAAACCCGATCAGTGCATTCAACAGAACGATCACCAGGATGATGACGGTATCTGTGATGTCACCGATAAAACCGGAAATGGCAGCTGCCAGTATCAGCACTAAGATCATGAAATCCCTGAACTGCGCCAGGAAGATAACCCAGGCGGGTATCTTTTTCTTCTCCTGAAGGGAATTGGGACCATACTCTTTCTGCCTGCGTTGTACTTCGTCATGGGTCAGCCCTGCAATAGAACTGCCTGATTTCAGGAACGCTTCCTCAGTAGTAGTATGGTGCCACATAAAACAGCTTTAGCTGCAGGGTATCCTACGTGTACATCTCGTTGCGCATGAACTTCACGCGATCATCTTCCAGATATTCGTCAAAACTCAGCAAGCGGTCAATGATCCCTTTTGGTGTCAGTTCAATGATCCGGTTCGCTGTGGTATGCATGAAAGTGTGGTCGTGAGAAGTGAGCAAAACGATTCCTTTATAATCGATGCACTGTTCGTTGAAACTTTGGATGCTTTCGAGGTCGAGGTGATTGGTGGGCTGGTCAAGGATGATGCAATTGGGATTCTGCAACATCATACGGCTGATCATACACCTTACTTTCTCACCACCACTCAGCACATTCGTCTTCTTGGAGATATCATCGCCACTGAACAGCATCTTGCCCAGGAAGCCCCTGAGGAAGGGCTCGTCGGCATCCGTAACATGGGGCGGCACAAATTGCCTGAGCCATTCCAGCAAGCTTAGCCCTTCAGTAAAAAATTCATTATGCTCTACGGGCAGGTAAGCCTTACTCACCGTGGTTCCCCATTCAAACTTCCCCGCATCGGCCTGCAGATTACCGTTGATAATGTCAAAGAAATAGGTCACCGCAAGGGGGTCACGACTGATAAACGCGATCTTATCCCCTTTATTGACGCTAAAGCTGATCTTGTCAAACAACTTCCTGCCATCCACTGATTTTGCGAGGTTCTCTACATTGAGGATCTGATTTCCAACATCGCGTAAGGGCTGGAAAATGATGCCCGGATACTTTCGGTTTGATGGTTGTATTTCTTCGATGGTCAGTTTTTCCAGGGCCTTCTTCCTGGCAGTCGCCTGTTTGGATTTAGACGCATTGGCGCTGAAACGCGCAATAAAGTCGATCAACGCCTGGCGCTTATCTTCCGTCTTCTTATTCTTATCACTGAGCTGCCTTGACATCAGTTGGGAGGACTCATACCAGAACGTGTAGTTACCTGTGAACACCTTGATCTTGGAGCGATCCACGTCTGCCACATGTGTACAAACAGAGTCAAGGAAGTGACGGTCGTGGCTCACCACCAGTACGATATTCTCGTAGTCTGCCAGGAAGTTCTCCAGCCATGAAATGGTTTCAATGTCAAGTCCATTGGTAGGCTCGTCCAACAGAAGGATATCAGGATTGCCGAACAGAGCGTTGGCAAGTAGTACCCGCACCTTGAGATTGGACGGGATATCCCTCATCAGGGACTGGTGATACTGTTCCTTTACGCCAAGGTCGCTCAACAGGGCAGCGGCATCGCTTTCAGCCGTATAGCCTCCCATTTCCCCAAACTCATGTTCGAGTTCACCGGCGCGTATGCCGTCCTCTTCCGAAAAGTCAGAGAGCGAATAGATATGTTCACGTTCCTGCATCACTTTCCACATCTTACTGTGGCCCATCATCACGGTATTGAGCACCAGCACATCGTCAAATTCAAACTGGTTTTGCTTTAAAAAGGCCAGCCTTTCACCTGTGGTGATCTCGACACTGCCTTTATTGGGTTCTATTTCTCCGCTTAATATTTTGAGAAAGGTACTTTTACCTGCTCCATTGGCGCCAATTACGCCATAGCAGTTCCCTTTCATAAAATTGATGTTTACTTCTTCGAACAAAACCCTCTTGCCATAAGCGAGGGTGACATTTTTTACGCTGATCATGCTTCTGATTGAAGGCGCAAAGTTACGTAAAAAACAGGGTTAAACCACTTCAAGCCTGCAGGAGAGCAGGCGTTCTTTACCGGTAAAGCAGCGGTGGTTCACATGGATACATATGGCATGAGCAGGAAAGGTCGATCAGTTGCTGGCCGGGATCATGAATACTTTTGCCGGCGCGGGTTCGATCACGAGGAACTCAGGTGACTGGGGGCATTGGGCCAGTAGTTCGCGGTATTTCTCTTTCAGGGAACGCTTGAAGGTGCCCAGGTAGCCCGGTACAGGTATGCTTTCTCTATCCAGAGGGACGGCCTCTAACAGGTCGTTTTCCAAAAACATCATCAGTTTCATAG
>JBBAJN010000132.1:5604-8663 GCA_040404045.1 Chitinophagaceae bacterium | reverse complement strand
CACCTTCGGTTACCCCTGGCCGTAAGCCTGAGGTCAGGATGCGTTCGCAGCCGCACGCGATCACATCTTCCAGTGCTTTAGCAGGATCGTTCACGCGATCGAATGCGCGGTGAAAGGTGACGCCAAGGGGATAGGCAGCTTCCACGAGGCGCTTGGTCCTTTCCGTATCCACGGAACCATCGGCGTTCAGCAGGCCAAAGACCACACCGTCTGTGCCAATGGCTTTGCAGAGTTCCACATCATTCATCATGATACGGAATTCATCGTCCGAATACAGAAAATCCCCTCCCCTTGGCCTGATGATAGGGTAGAGCAGGAGGGAGGTGAGTTCAAGGGCCCTTTTGATCATGCCTGCAGAAGGCGTTGTACCGCCTTCGCCCGGGTTATCGCAAAGTTCTATACGATGGGCTCCGGCTTTTTCTGCAGTGACGACAGCGGCAATATTGAAAGCGATGACTTCGAGTTGGTACATTATTGATAATAAAATTTTCCGGGGATTACGATATCGGTGGTGGCGGTTTTTACGGCATAGGAAAAACCTTTCTGCAGGGCGTAGGCGCCGTATTCGCCCTTGCGATTGAGGGCCAGGAATCCAACCTGGATACCCTTGGATTTAGCCGGGCTCTTCTTCACGATGCGCATAACGGCTTCTTTGCAGGCGTCTTCCGGCGTATAGCCCTGGCGCATGAGTTCCACTACAAGGTGTGAGCCAACGCACCGGATCACTTCTTCACCCACACCGGTGGAAGTAGCAGCCCCTACTTCGTTGTCAACGAACAGGCCGGCGCCGATGACGGGAGAATCTCCCACGCGCCCGCGCATTTTGAAAGCCATACCGCTGGTGCTGCAACCGCCGCTGATATTCCCTTTGGCGTCCATAGAGATCAACCCGATGGTATCGTGGTTATCAGGACCGCCGGGCATGGGGGGCTGTTTTTTATACAGTTGGTTTTCGATGTTCATGCGTGGTTCGTACTTGGATGTCTTCAGCCATTCTTTCCAGGCTTTTTCGGCCTTGGGGGTGAGGAGTTTGGTGATTTTAAATCCCTGTTCTACTGCGAACTGCCGGGCACCATCGCCGATGAGTACCACGTGGGGCGTTTTTTCCATCACCTTTCGGGCCACCGAGATCACGTTCACAATATCCTCGCAACCCATGACGGAGCCGCAGTTGCTTTCATAGTCCATGATGCAGGCGTCAAGGGTCACATGTCCTTCACGGTCGGGCAGTCCACCTATACCTACAGTCATATTGTCTTCATCCTCTTCAATGATATTGATCCCTTTTTCAACCGCGTCCAGCGATGAGCCGCCGGCGGAAAGAACTTTCCAGGATTGGGCGTTGGCCACTTTGCCGAAGTCCCACGTAGAGATCACGATCGGGCCGGGAGGTTGAGCAAATTCAAGGTGGTTGACGGCGGAAAAAGCGGGCAGGATACCTAAGAAATTTCTTCTATGCATATGTCGTAATTAGTAATGCTTTAGTTATTCGATTCAGCAGGTTCTCTAAAAGGTTCTTAATTTACATACGAATTTCGACAAAATAACAAGTATGGCCAGGAACCGCGAAGTAGAAGAGATCGATAAAAAGGTAAAGATCAATAAAGAGAGCTGGAAAGAGGCTTTGACCATGCTGAAATTCCTTCGGCCATACCGGGGGCATTTTGCAGCAGGGCTGGTATTTATTGCCTTGTCGAGTTTCACCACTTTGTCGTTCCCATATTTATTGAAGAAGCTGATCGACAGCGCTGATGCCATGAGCCGTGGCGAAGTGATGATCAGTCCGAATATGATCGCGGTGGCCATGTTGGGCATCCTGGTTTTACAGATGGTGTTCTCCTTCGGGCGGGTTTATTTCTTCACCTATGCGGGTGAAAATGCCCTGGCGGACCTGCGCCGGGAGGTGTACAACCGGATGATCCAGTTGCCCATGGAGTTCTTCTCCAAACGGCGGGTTGGGGAACTGTCGAGCCGCCTCAGTGCCGATCTTTCGCAGATCCAGGATGCCATGACGCTGATGCTGGCCGAGGTGCTGAGGGGTTTGTTGACGCTGGTGATCGGGATCGGGTTGATTTTTTATATATCGCCCAAGTTGACGCTGGTAATGATATCGGTGATCCCGGTGATCATTGTGATCGCTGTAGTATTTGGCAAGAAGATCCGAAAATTGTCGAGGGAAGCCCAGGACCAACTGGCCGATTCGAATATTGTGGTGCAGGAGACTTTACAGGGCATCAGCAATGTGAAGGCATTTTCCAATGAGTGGTTTGAGATCGGGCGGTACCAGAACAGCCTGAAAAAAGTGGTGGGATTGGCCCTGAGAACAGGTAAGGTTCGAGGCCTGTTTATCTCATTTATGCTGTTTTCCCTGTTTGGTACGATAGTGTTCGTAGTATGGTTTGGTGTAGGGTTGATGCAGGCGGGGGAATTGTCGTTTGGGGATTTGACGGCGTTTGTGATCTATACCACGTTTGTGGGGGCCAGTATGGCGGGTTTTGCCGATCTATACAGCCAGCTGCAGAAGACGATCGGCGCTACGCAGCGGGTGCGTGAGATTATCAGGGAGCCTGTGGAAGATGTGATGACGGTTAGGGTGCCGTTGGAAGATAAATATAAATTGAGTGGCCGTGTTTCCTTTGAGGGGATCAGTTTCGCATATCCTTCGAGGGCTGAAATGCAGGTGTTGAAGGATGTATATATTCAGGCCGAGCCAGGCGAGCAGATCGCGCTGGTTGGCCCCAGTGGCGCTGGGAAATCAACCATGGTATCGATGATCCTGCAGTTTTATCATCCTGATTCCGGGCGGATCTTATTTGATGGCATGGAAAGCAGAACGATCCCGCTGTCGCAGTTAAGGCAGCAAATGGCTTTTGTGCCTCAGGATGTGATGTTGTTTGGAGGAACGATTCGGGAGAACATTGCATATGGAAATCCTGATGCCTCGGAGGAAGAGATTAAGGAAGCTGCCCGGAAGGCAAATGCGCATGCATTCATTGAAAGTTTCCCTGCAGGTTAGCAGACGATCGTTGGTGAGCGCGGCATCAAACTGAGTGGTGGTC
>JBBAJN010000132.1:0-5594 GCA_040404045.1 Chitinophagaceae bacterium | reverse complement strand
ATTGCCCGGGCCATTTTAAAAGATCCTGTAATCCTGATCCTTGACGAAGCAACGAGTTCCCTGGATTCAGCTTCGGAGTCCCTGGTGCAGGAAGCCCTTGAGAATCTCATGAAGAACCGGACCTCGTTTGTGATCGCTCACAGGCTGTCTACCGTACGTAACGCGGATAAGATCTATGTGCTTGACAAGGGCCAGATCGTTGAAAGCGGTACCCACCAGGAATTGATGGATATTGAAGAAGGCCTGTACAAGAGCCTGAGTAAATTGCAATTCGCAAGTGTCGTGGAGGATTGATTTTCGGCGCTATCCCCGGATATGCAGCTGGGCAGCCTTCAATGTCCGATAATTTATATTATGTTAAATACAAATTAGGCTATTATGGAAAAACTGCTATTTGAGCAGAAACGATATAAGTGATCAACTGGTCCAGATCCAGGCCGGCACGTGAAGCAGCATCTGCAATTTCTTCCCGGTTCACATTCGCCGCAAAGGCTTTGTCCTTTAAACGTTTCTTTACCCCTTTCACCTCCATTCCCCGGTAACCCTCGGGTCGCATCTACGAATACGCGTGCACAAAGCCGCTGAGTTCGTCAAAGGCAAACAACATTTTATCCATATCCGTCAATGGTTCAACTCCAAAATGCGCCGGTCCATGGGATGCTATTGCCCTGATGATCTCTGGGTCCACTTTCCGGCCCTCCAATTCCTCTACGATCTTCTTGCAGTGCTGGTCCGGCCACTGGTCCCAATCCGCATCGTGTAGCAACCCCGCCATCTCCCAACGCCAGGCTTCTGCCTCATCGGCACCCCTTTTTTCAATGGCCCACGACTTCATTAAATGACCCACCTGGTGCATGTGCAATTTCAAGCGGTCATTCAATACCCAGCTGTTCAATAACGCAAGGGCTTCGTCACGACTGAGTACGTTTCCGGCATTGGCAGGGTCGCCGAAGGACGATCGATTCAGGTGTAGGCTCATATATCAATTGGCTAATCAGCTAATTTACTGATTAGCTAATTCTTAAATAAAAATGGCAGACCTTATTTCAGATCTGCCATTAATGAGTTAGCCAATGAGTTAATTAGCCAATCAAGAAACGATAAGGCAAAGCCTTATTGTTTCTTGTCCGACTCGTCGTATTTCTTTCCGTAATAATCAGCTTTGGCCTTATCTTTTTTCTTCTCGTAGGCATACTGCAACAAACTAGCGGATGACTTATAATTAGACCTGTCGTGCGTTTTCAGCTTCTCTTGGGAGTCATAAGCTGTAAACACTTTCTCCAATGGCGGAATTGATTTCTCAGCAACAGTCACCGCTTCAGCATTCAGGTCGGCCTTCTTCTTCACATCCTCCGGCTTGGTACCCTTCACTGAACGGGCCTCTTCTTCCTTGAACAAAGCCATATTATAAAAATGCTTGCCCAAAGACAGGTGGATATCGCTGTTCTCAGGCTTCAACGAAGCAGCTTGGGTATACAGCTCCTCGATCTTCTTACATTGCTCATCGTATTTCGCAGGCTTCTTCGAAACGTCAGACACATGCGTTTCTCCAAACAACTCATTGCCATACTCAACCAATACATCAAAGTTCTTGGGATTGGCACTCACTATCTCGTCAAACTTTCTATATAAAGCCGCCTTATCACCCTTATCCCTGACGAAATCCAGTTCCAGCAAAGGCAGGTATTCATCCGTAGGATACAACTCCTTACCAAGCTTGATGTATTTCATCATGTTGGCCTCGTCTTTCTTGTCGTAATAATGCTTGGCAAGATAACGATAGGATGTAGCCTGTTCAGGCGTATTGGCTACCCGGGCGTCAGCGAGTTTGGAAAACTGCTTAACAGCTTCCTCCTCGTTCTTGGCATTCAGGGCCGCCAACGCTGTATAATATGTCAGCGTAGTGTCGAGTTTGTACAGGCCCCAACCCTGGCTGAAGATATATTCACCGGTAACGGCGGCGCTCTTGAATTCTTTTAATGCTTCCTGGTATTTCTCTGCATTATAGAATGCAGCACCATCTTCAAAACCACCAGTATACAAGTTAAACACAGGAGCATACTGGTCCATGGTCATAAAAACCTGGGATTGCGCCTTATCGGCCTCGACCGATTTCTTCACTGCATCCAGGGCCTGCGTGCGACCATCCGGCACCAACGATTTGGTAGCAGGGTCAGCCGCCAGCGCACTGTACACTTTTGCCTTCAGGTACCAGGCCTCGGCGGTTTCGTCTTTTTTCAATTTCGGATTGGCCAGGGTCAGGTCAATGGATTCTTTGGCCTTTACCCAGTCCTTGGCCGTGATCAACTCCTTGGTCTTCTTAACGGTCTGGGCAAAAATACCCGTGGTGGCTAGTGCCATGAATATGGCCAGACAAAAGATACGCTTCATTTGTACTTTTTTATAAATGATTGTTTATGAAGGATTTTGATCCTGTTCGGTTTGATCATCATCTTCCGAGATGACGTCTTCTTCTTCGTCCAGTTTGGTGATGGCTGCGATCTCGTCCCCATCGTTCAATTTGATCAGCTTCACTCCTTGCGTGGCCCGGCCCTGCTCGCTGATGGTATTGACCGACATCCTGATGGTTACACCCGAGATACAGGTGATCATCAGGTCTTCTTCCGGTTTCACATCCAAAATGCCCACCAATTTACCAGTTTTCTCTGTTACACTAATGGTTTTTACACCTTTTCCACCCCTGTTGGTGATCCGGTATTCGTCTACCGGTGTCCTCTTGCCAAAGCCTTTCTCTGAGACAACCAAAACTGTCCTGCTGGTATCCTTCCTGTCAACACATATCATACCAACTACTTCATCTTCTGCATCATCCACCTCAATACCTGCTACACCAATGGCACCCCTGCCGGTTGGCCTCACCTTGTCTTCAGGGAACCTGATGGCCCTGCCACTCTTCACCGCCATGATCACCTCGCAGTTGCCATCGGTCATCCTGGCTTCCAGCAGTTCGTCGCCTTCTACGACAGTAATGGCGTTCACTCCGGTTGCACGGGGCCTGCTAAAGTCTTCCAAATTCGTTTTCTTGATGGTGCCTTTCTTGGTGCAAAGCAGGATATAGTGGCTGCTCACAAATTCCTTATCCTCCAAATTCCTCACATCAATGATGGTCCGGATCTTGTCGTCCGGAGGCAACTGGATCAGGTTCTGGATCGCCCTGCCCTTGCCTTGCTTCTCACCATCGGGGATCTCATAGACGCGTAGCCAGTAACACCTGCCCTTCTCCGTAAAGAACATCAGGGTATGGTGCGTGCTCGCTACAAACAAGTGTTCTATATAATCCTCCTCGCGCGTTCGCCCGCCAATAGAACCCCTGCCGCCTCTTTTCTGGCTCCTGAATTCAGCAGACGATGTCCGCTTGATATAACCCAGATGCGAAACAGTGATCACTACGTCTTCTTCCTTGATCAGGTCTTCCAAACGCATCTCGCTCTCCAGATACACGATCTCACTACGGCGCTCATCGCCAAACTTATCCTTTACGTCCAACAACTCTTTCTTGATCAGATCAAAACGAAGTCCGGCATCAGCAAGTAAGGCTTTGAGTTCCCCAATAAGCTTCATGATCTCGTTGTATTCTTCCCGGATCTTGTCGCGCTCCATGCCGGTCAAACGCTGTAAACGCAGGTCCAGTACCGCACGGGCCTGTATCTCACTCATTCCAAAATTGCTCATCAAACCTTCACGGGCTGCCTCGGGATTCACACTCTCCCTGATGAGCTTGATCACCTCGTCAAGGTGATCGAGGGCAATCAGGTAACCCTCAAGGATATGCGCCTTTTTCTCTGCTTCTTTCAATTCAAAATTCGCCCGGCGGATCACCACCTCGTGCCTGAAATCCACAAACTCGCTGATCAGGTCTTTCAAATTCAGTGTTTTCGGCCTTCCCCGCACCAACGCTACGTTGTTGATGCCATAGGAGGTTTGCATCTCCGTAAACTTGTATAACTGGTTGATGATCACATTTGCAATGGCATCCCTCCGAAGGTCAAGCACGATCCTGGTTCCTTCCTTGTTGGATTCGTTGTTCACATGCACAATACCGTCGATGACCTTGTCAATGATCAGCTGGCCGATGCGCGAGGTCAGCACGTCGCGACTCACCTGGTAAGGCACCTGCGTGATCACGATCTGCTCGCGACCGCTTGGCTTGGTATCCACCTGCAGCTTACCACGTACCACTACCCGGCCACGACCGGTCAGCAGCCCTTGCCTAACCCCTTCCATACCGTAAATAATACCGCCGGTTGGGAAATCCGGGGCCTTTACATATTGAATCAATTCTTCACAGGTGATCTCACGGTTATCGATGAACGCGATGCAGCCGTCGATCACTTCTGACAAATTGTGAGGCAGCATATTGGTAGCCATACCTACGGCAATACCGCTCGAACCGTTCACCAGCAACTGCGGGATCTTGGTGGGAAGCACCGTTGGCTCCTCCAGCGAATCGTCAAAGTTCAACTGGAAATCCACCGTTTCTTTGTCGATATCCTCCAGCATGTACTGGGATACCCGCTGCATGCGGGCCTCTGTGTAACGCATGGCCGCAGGGCCCTCGCCATCCGGTGACCCGAAGTTTCCCTGCTTGTCGATCAGCGTATACCGCATGTTCCATTCCTGGGCCATACGCACCAATGAGTCATATACTGCCGTATCTCCATGTGGATGGTACTTACCCAACACCTCACCCACGATACGGGCACATTTACGTGTAGGTTTGTTATAATCCATGCCCATCTCGTTCATCGCATGAAGGATCCGCCTATGTACCGGCTTTAATCCATCCCTTACATCGGGCAATGCCCTTCCCACGATCACACTCATGGAGTAGTCGATATACGAAGCCTTCATTTGCTCCTCAATATTCACCGGAATGATGCGGTCGTTATCCCGGGTTTGCTCAGGCTGATTTAATTCGTCCATGTGATTCATTTTGCTATTCCGCCAGCTTGCTTAATATGGCTGGAAAACGGGGCCGGAACAGACTTTTTTTAGGTGGGCAAATCTACCTTTTTCAAACGGTAAAACCTGACCATTTTCCTTCATTTTACGCCTTATTTCACATCATGTGTATAACATCTTAAAGTCGCTCTGCATTTTGTGGCATGACGCTTGAAAATTCCCCTGAGAGGCCTCTTTTCAAGCCTTTCCCGGCACCAGGATCTTACTTATGAAATGAATCGGCATCAATACCTGGAGGCCAGTTTGGGCGGGTATTTATTGATCTCCGTCCATCTGCCCTACCATACGGCCGCTTGTTACCACAACCATCCCCCGGAAACCGATATTGTGGAAGAAGGCCGGATCCGGTACATCCCGAGTTTGTTTTGCAGAAGAATATACCCTGTTTTTTATAACTATTCCTTCACAGCATGCGGCACGAATTTGATAGTAAATTAGTTGCCTGACAATATGAACAATTACCTGCTTCTGCGTGATAACAAACAAACCGGGCCCCATAGCCTGGCGGAAATGCTCGAACTCGGGTTTAAAAAATATGACCTGGTTTGGGTGGAAGGGAAAAGTGCGGCCTGGCGTTACCCGGGGGAACTCGAAGAATTCAAAGCTGTTTC
>JBBAJN010000131.1:0-8688 GCA_040404045.1 Chitinophagaceae bacterium | reverse complement strand
CCACCAGTTGATGTGACTCTTTACTTTCCTTTACAATGATACCGATGGGTTTGCCGTCTTCATCCAGTTTAAACCTGACTTCTGTTGAAGAAAAATTAATGGCGCCGGACTTAAAACGCTGCTTCCGGAAATGCTGGGCAAGTTCATTCAGCAACAGGACTTCGGTATGGTAAAGGCCTTTATCGGTTTCTATGATCTCCTGCACATCCTCGTACGTGAACCGATGATTGGAATGGATCACGGTTCTGCCGATCCAGTGCTGCTTCACTTCACCTTTGGCAGTGATCTGGAACACACAGGAAAATGTCAGCTTGTCTTCATGCGGCCTCAGGGAACACAATTCGTTGGAGATGCGTTCTGGCAACATGGGGAGCACGCGGTCCGGCAGATATACGGAAGTAGCCCTTTCGTAGGCTTCTTCATCCAATACGGAGCCTTCCTCGAGATAATGGCTGACATCGGCAATGTGCACTCCGATCTCATAACTGCCTGTCTTTAATTTGCGAATGCTGATGGCGTCGTCAAAATCCCTGGCATCCACAGGATCAATGGTAAAGGTGAGGATATCGCGCATATCGCGCCTTGAAGCGATCTCATCACTGCCAATGACATCGGGTTGCCGCAGGGCCTGTTCCATGGCTTCGTCAGAAAAATGAAGGGGGAAACCATTTTCCACCAGAAGTTCCTTCATGGCCATGTCATTGGTATCCTTGTCATTCAGCACACTCACCACCACGCCTTTAGGATTCTTATCATCTTTCCCCCAACCCGTCATACGGACCACTACACGCTCTCCGTCTTTGGCATTACCAAAGCCAGAAGTGGGTATATAAAAATCCGGGATCTTCCGCGCAGTTTCAGGGATGAAGAAAGCGAAGTCCTTATTCAGCTCAATGGTGCCGATGAATTCTGTTTGTTTGCGTTCAATCACTTCCTGTACGATACCCTCAGAACGGTTGTTCCTTTCCCGGGTGACACTTACCCTTACTTTATCGCCATGAAACGCCCTGTTCAGGTCCGAGGGCCTGACGAGGATGTCTTTTTGAATGTCGTCAACGATCACGAAGCCCATTCCTGAGCGGGTGATGTCCAGTGTGCCGGTATAGGTTTTGGAAGACGAGGATTTGGATGATGACCTCTTATCTTTTCTTTCCTTATTATCCTTTCGCCTCATATGTTCAATTATTTACCAAAGTTGGTAATGAAATTACTGATTAATCCCCGAAACTCATTTTCCCTCCCAAAAAGAAAGCTCACGGAAATGGGTAGTACAAAAAAGGGCATATCCCTTAATTCTTCCCGGAATTTTACCAGGCGCACGGCATCTTTTTCTGTGGTGATGATCAGTTTATCAGGCCCCTGCAGCGTTGCGAATCTTTCCCTGATGTCATGCAGGTCGTCTATGCTGAAAATATGATGGTCGCTGTAGAACAAGGCATCGTAACCGCTGGTTTCCCCTTCAATATAGCTGGTAAGCGGAGCCGGGTTGGCGATCCCGCAGATGAGCAGCACTTCGGAGTGCGCGAACAGTTCGCGGGGCGACTGATTGATGATGTGATACAAACGGCCATAACGGATCGCTGAAAAAAACACCTGCTGCGTTGGCAGCGGATCGAGCTCCCTGACAATGGCCCTGCTTTCCGCTTCTGTGATCGCAGGGCTGCACTTTGTCACAATGATCACATCGGCCCTTCTCGCGCTGGAGATATTGTCTCTTAGGTCCCCCGTGGGAAGATAGAAATCCCTGGTGTAGAGGTTATTGCAATCGGTAAGGATAATGTTGAATCCGGCGGTGATGGCACGATGCTGGAAGGCATCGTCCAGGATGATCAACTCTGTCTCCGGTCTGTCGTACAACAACTGGGGCACAGCCACGATCCGCTCCTCTCCTACTGCAACGGCTATTTCCGGATGGCGCAGGTGGAATTGCATAGGCTCATCACCTATTTCTACGGCCGTGGTTTCTTTCCCTGCCATCAGGTAGCCCTTTGTCCTTCTCTTGTAGCCCCTGCTCAATGTAGCCAGTTTGTATTTAGTTTTTAATATGGAAGCCAGGTAATCCACCATTGGTGACTTTCCCGTTCCACCAACACTCAGGTTCCCAACACAAATGATGGGGAGGTTGAACGCTGTGGATCGGATCACCTGTTTATCGTACAAATAATTCCTGACCCTCAGCACCAGTCCGTAAACCAGCGCAAACGGGAACAGCAGTAGCCTGAACGATCGCAGAAAAAAGTTATTGAAATTCATATACCCTTTGAGGTGTAATGCAAATATCGAGTGGAATATCCCAGGGCCCAAGGTCATCGATCTTCTCCACGGGCTCCAGGAAGGAAAATCCGATCTTCCAGGTATCCGTTCGGCATCGTGCCAGGAATCGGTCGTAATACCCCTTACCATAGCCAATGCGGTTACCCTTCAGGTCGCAACCAAGCATAGGCACAAACACCAGGTCAAAACTTTCGGGAGCGAGCGATTCACCTTCTGCAGGTTCCAGTATCCCAAAATCATTTTTTATCCATTCGCTGTTGTTGTGCACGGCGATGTGAAGCATTTCGTTATCATTGACCATTTTGGGTACTGCGATCTGGAGCCCGGGATTCCTGAATTCCAGCATGCTGACCATAAGACCAGGATCCGGCTCATTGCGCCCTTCGATTGGTAAATAAGTATGAAGGTATTGTATAAATGGCAGGGCTACCTGCTGAAAATGGATCAGGATCAGGTCCTGGAACTTCCCCATCCTGACCGGATCGAGGCTCATCCGTTCCGCCAACAGGGATTTCCTGAGTTCTTTCTTATTCATATCAACATCCTTAATGCCGGCCTAAGCTGTTCAGCCTGTGTTGCAATGAATGCTTTATCCATATGCTCCTCCCAGGGGAGGCTCCCGATCTTTGGAATCCCGGACCAGCCGACAAGTTCATCTTCATAGTCCATGAAATGGTCGTTAAACAGCCATCCAATCACAGGGATCTGGTATTTCTCCAGGGCCATAGCGGTGAGCAGGGAATGGTTGATGCTGCCCAGGTAATTGCGGCTGACGATGATCACTGAGGCATCCAGCTTCCTGATGAGGTCGATGACAAACTCCTGTTCATTGAGGGGCACCATGATACCACCCGCGCCTTCAATGAGCAACACATCATTTTGCCTTGGCAGTCTGGAATGTGCGGCTGCAATGATGTCTGTGTCAATGCGAATACCTTCTTCACGCGCCGAAATATGTGGAGACGCAGGCATGGCGAGTTTGTAAACTTCGGGATGGATATGGGTTCTGTCGTTTGATATGAGCTGGTGCACTGAACCTGCGTCGGTGCCGTCTTCGTAACCAGCCTGTATGGGTTTCCAGTAATCGGCGCCAAGCGCTTCTGCAAGGACGGCACTGCAGACTGTTTTGCCAATGCCGGTACCCGTTCCCGTAATAAAGATGGATCTCATTCCACAGTATTGATAAAAATGGAAAAAATGGTTGTGCCGTATTTTCGCTCAGTCCGGTACCCTTTAAAATCCTTATAGTCATTTCTGGGCGTATGCTCAAGAACGAACCATCCGCCGGGCTTCAGCAGTTCGAGTGAAAAAACGAACCGTGGCAGGTCGTCAATATTGGTCATTGCATAGGGAGGGCCGGCAAAAATAAGGTCGTATTTGTCGCTCGCCTGCTGCATGAAACGGAAAACATCGTTTTTAATGATGCGGGCATTGGTCATGCCTAGCGTCTCCGCGGTTTTCTTTATAAACTCATACATTGCTGGATCCTTCTCCACTATGGTCAGTTCTTTTGCCCCACGGGAGGCCAGTTCATAACTGATGCTTCCTGTACCCCCGAATAGATCCAGCGTGGCACATTCCTCCAGGTCGAGATTATTTTCAATCACATTGAAAAGGCCCTCTTTGGCGATGTCAGTCGTTGGCCTGGTATGGGGCATTTTAGTTGGCGGGCTGATCTTGCGGCCTCCCCACTCACCGCCTATGATACGCATATGCCCAGGGAAAACAAGGGTGAGAAAAAATGCGCCGGGTATTGGTTGAACGCAGCATCATAATTGAACTGGTCAGGTCTCTCATCCGTTTCAACGAACTGGAAATATTTATCCACTGCGGCAAACAACCCGGAATCCATTTCAAGAAGACCACTAACGATCACCCGTACCTGCCCGCGGTCGATGTTCCATTGATTGGACAGGTTCACCACGTGGTAAGAAACGTCCTCAGGGGTTTCGTAGCTGAAACACTGGATGATCTGAAGAGTATTGTTCTTCCATGCCAATACGATGATGAGCTCGGGGTAAAAGACGATCTCTATCCTGTCATCTTTACGTTGCAGCAGCATGTTCTTCTTCAGCAAACCGGTATGGATATGCTCGAAAACTGCATTGGGGAACTGGCTGACCAGCGTCTCATGGAGAAATGCCGGTACAGCATAAATATTACGCATATTCAAACTGTCGATCTCATCCATGAGGGGCATATTCATGTGCATATCCCCGGCCACCAACTCAAGCACACGACTGCTGGTGTCCTCATCATAAAACCGCTCAGGCACCATAAGGCCGCTGGCACTGTTAAAGTAGACATGGATGGCCGGATAGTCCAGCTGGAGCAGGGTGTGCGACGACAATAACTCCTTCAGTTGTTCTTGTTTCTGCTTTGCGTTGAACTGGTAGTACTCCAGTACTACAAATTCATTACCGGCACTGCTGTAGAGGACGAAGCTGAAATGCCTTTCACCCACGTCAATGATGAGGGTGCATTCGTTGTACTGAAACGCGCCTGTTTCTGCAGATCTTATCTGGAATGATGGTTGCAATCGTAACTATTGAGTTGGCAATTATACAAATTTTGTACGGGACATTGTTGTAGGTTTGCACATTTCGATGGCAGGCAGTGATTCATATGGTCTGAAGATGGGGATAAGCAGGAAGAACATCCTGCAACTTGCGCTGCCCATTTCTGCTGCCATCCTGGTTCCCCAGATCAACTTCATCACCAATAACATTTTCCTTGGGCAACTGGGGAAAGAAGAATTGGGGGCTGCCGGCATAACAGGCGTTTTTTACCTTGTTTTCGGATCCATTGGCTACGGCCTCAACAACGGCCTGCAAGCTTTGATCGCTCGAAGGGCTGGTGAAAACAGGCCGGAGGAGATCGGCAAGCTGTTTTCACAAGGCCTGCGTATTGCTTTGGGTATTGCAGCCCTGGGGATCATGATCACCCTGTTCCTGACGCCCTATATATTTTCCAATGTGCTGCAGGACCATGAAAATGCCCAACGGGTGATCTCCTTTCTAAGGATCAGGATCTGGGGCCTTCCTTTCCTGTATATCTACCAGATGCGAAACGCCCTGTTGGTAGGCACCAACCAAAGCCGTTACCTGGTAGTGGGGACATTGGCGGAAACCATCACCAACATCGTACTGGACTATGGTTTGATCTTTGGCAACCTTGGGTTACCCAAACTTGGTTTCAATGGCGCAGCTTATGCCTCCATTATTGCCGAGGCTACCGGCATGTTTGTGGTACTCGCCGTTATCCACTGGAAGGGCATCGGGAAACGGTTTCAGCTGTATAAAGGGATGGGCTTTGACAAGGCCAATGCCACCCTGGTACTTACACAATCTTCACCGCTGATCTTTCAATATGCCATCAGCATCATCAGTTGGGAGTTTTTCTTCATTCTGGTGGAAAGAAATGCGGGCTATGCGTATGACCTCGCCATTTCGAATACGATGAGGAATATTTTTGGATTTTTTGGCGTGTTCACCTGGGCCTTTGCCGCAACCAGCAGCACGATGGTGAGTAATGTCATCGGGCAGAAAAAACATGAAGAAGTGGAGGGCTTGATCATGAAGATCGTCCAGCTCAGCACAAGTATTGCCCTGGTGGTGGCCATACTCCTGAACATATTCCCGGAAGCCGTGCTTGGGGTCTTCAACAGTGATCCCGGGTTTGTGACCCATGCCATTCCAGTGCTGCGGATCGTTTCATTGGCTTTGGTGCTAATGTCTTTTTCTACGGTATGGTTGAATGCCGTTATCGGTACGGGCAATTCAAAGATCAATATGATGATCGAAGTGATGGCGGTAATATTGTATTCGCTCTATGTATACCTGGTGATGGAACATTACAAACTTCCCATTACCTGGGGATGGGCTTCGGAATATCTGTATTGGATGTCGATATTCCTGCCTTCGTTCCTTTACATCAAGAGTGGGAAATGGAAGCAGAAAACCATTTAGTCTTCATCCTGAGTCAGGTAAAAAAGGGTATGACGGGAACAAAAAAAAGCAGGATTTCTCCTGCTTTTCCAATGATATTCAGATTTGTTTATGAAGCCACCTGGGGCTTTTTCTTCTGACTTTTGGGTGCCAGTACCATTTGCATCCGCTTACCTTCAAGTTTGGGCAACCCTTCGGGCTGGCCAACTTCCGAAAGGCGTTCGGCGAATTTCAGCAATACCAGTTCACCTCTTTCCTTGAACATGATGGCCCGCCCTTTGAACTGGACGTATGCCTTCACTTTATTGCCGTCCTTCAGGAACTTTTCAGCGTGTTTGGCTTTGAAGTCGAAGTCGTGATCATCGGTGCCCGGAGTAAACCTGATCTCCTTGATCTCGGAGGCCTTGCTTTTGGCCTTCATTTCCTTCTCTTTCTTCTTCTTATCATACAGGAACTTGTTATAATCAATCACCTTACAAACCGGGGGGTCTGCATTAGGCGAGATCTCAACAAGATCAAGCTGTTGTTGCTGGGCAATTCTCATTGCATCCTGGACCGCGTAAACGCCGACTTCAACATTGTCTCCCACCAGCCTTACCTGGGGAACCCTGATAAAATGGTTGATCCGATGTTCAGCTTCTTTGCGAGGGGCAAATTTCCCTCTAGCGCCGCCGCTCCTGTTGAACGGCCTGTTTGATAATGCCATAATACGAGTGCTTATATGTCAGCCGGCAACCTGCAGGGATAAGCTGTGATTTATTTTTATGATGAACTACTGCCGTTCAGTGATTTCGTTCCTTAAAATACTAATTATTTCCGAGACATCCCTGGATCCTTCATCGCCCTTTCCTTGTTTTCTCACCGACACTTTACGGTCATTTACCTCTTTCTCTCCCACTACGAACATATATGGCACTTTCATCAGCTCTGTATCCCGGATCTTCCTGCCAATCTTCTCGCCCCTGTCGTCCAGTTCTGCGCGAATATCCGCTTTTTTTAACTCTGCCAGTATTTCCTGGCAATATGGGATAAATTTTTCGCTGATCGGGAGCAATTTGACCTGTACAGGGGCCAGCCATAAGGGGAACTTGCCTGCATAGTGTTCCAGCAGGAATCCGATGAAACGCTCATGGGTACCCAATGGTGCCCTGTGGATGATCAACGGGGTCTCTGCCTGGTTATCCTTGTTGGTAAAACTCAGCTGGAATCTCCTGCCTTGCGCAAAATCGACCTGGTTTGTGGCCAGAGTGAATTCGCGGCCGATCGTACTCCAGATCTGAACATCAATCTTCGGGCCATAAAATGCGCCTTCATCCGGAACTTCCACAAAAGGAATATTTGACTCAATCAGCACTTCCCTGACCATCGCCTCTGTTTCCAGCCAGAGTTCCGGCTCGTTGATGTATTTCTGGCCAAGTTTGGCAGGATCGTGGAGGCTAAGCCTCATGACATACTTCTCGATCCCGAAGATCTTGAAATACTTCAGGTACATATCGTTCACCGCGCGGAATTCCTGTGCAAACTGTTCACGGGTGCAGTAAATATGAGCGTCGTTCATATGGAGGCACCTTACCCGCATCAAGCCGAACAGTTCCCCGCTCTGTTCGTACCGGTAGCAGGTACCGTATTCGGCCAACCTCAGCGGGAGCTCTTTGTAGCTCCTGGACTCTGCCGAGAAGATCTTGTGGTGGTGCGGGCAATTCATGGCCTTCAGGTAATATTTTACTCCTTCCAGCTCCATGGGGGGGAACATGCCATCCTTGTAGTATGGCAGGTGCCCGCTGGTCAGGTACAGGCTTTCCTTGGCGATATGCGGTGTCACTACCCTTTTATAGCCGGCATCGAGTTCCGTTTGTTTCGCCAGATTCTCCAGTTCTTCAATGATGACTGTCCCGTTAGGCATCCAAAGCGGCAGCCCCGGCCCCACCTCGTCGTCAAACGTGAATATCCCCAATTCTTTACCAAGCTTACGGTGATCTCTTTTCTTAGCCTCTTCGAGCATAAGCAGGTACTCGTCCAGCTCTTTCTGGCTGGGAAAGCTGACGCCGTAGATCCTCGTCAGCTGTTTATTTTTCTCATCGCCTTTCCAGTATGCCCCGGCGATATTGGTCAGCTTGACGGCCTTGATAAAGCCTGTATGCAGAATATGAGGTCCGCGGCAAAGGTCGGTGAAGTTACCCTGGGTATAGAATGTGATCTCACCATCGTTCAGGCCCTGGAGCAGGTCCAGCTTATATTCATCCCCTTTCTCAGAAAAATAGGAAACAGCTTCAGTTTTTGGTATAGCCTTTCTCTGGTACACATTGTTTTGCTTGGCGAGGCTGGCCATCAGGTTCTCGATCTCTTTCAACTGTTCTTCTGAAATGGTTCTGCCTCCCAGGTCCACATCATAATAGAAACCACGATCGATCGGAGGGCCTACCCAGAATTTAACGCCGGGGAAAATAGTTTCTACCGCCTCGGCCAT
>JBBAJN010000130.1:0-8770 GCA_040404045.1 Chitinophagaceae bacterium | reverse complement strand
AATTACCCATCCTCCAGCACGCGCTGAACCAGATCTGGGTGGCGGCAGACCGGGGAAATGAGGAGATGGACCTGATCCATTATGCCATGGTGGGCGGTATGTCTGTAGATGAACTACCAGATGAGCAGGTGGAACATTTCAACAACTGGTTCAGCACGCTTCCACCCGAGATCCAGGCCTGCTACCACGAACCCAACCTGCAGAATGTACTGGACACCCATACCAACAAACTGTACCAACAGGCATCAAGGTATTACCTTGAAAAAACAGGCAAGACGATCAGCAATGCAGATGCACAAATGATCACCAAAACAGCGTTTACCTGTTTGACTAAAATTGATCAGGGCAGAGCCGTAAGGAACAGGATGACCTTGCTGGAGATCACCAACATCCTGGGCAAACCTACATTTGATACAGAGACCGTAGGTGCAGTGCTGAATATCTTCAGGGAACCGGGTAACACATTTATCCATCCCTTTATTCATGAAGACGACCCTGATAGCGCAATACTGCATGGAGACGACGTGCTGGACATCACACACGAAAGCCTTATCCGAAACTGGGACTACCTGAAACAATGGGCTGAAGAAGAAAACAACAGCCGCTCCATTTCGCTCGACTTTGAACAACAATTGGGCAGGTGGGTCAATAGCAAAAAATCAAACGCCTTCCTTTTGTCGATCGGACCATTGACCTATTTTGAGAACTGGTTCAAGAAGACAGCGCCTAATGCCTATTGGATCGCCCGCTACCTTCCTGACGAGTCTGACAAAGAGATCAAACTGGAAAAGGCCAATGAGGTCCTTGGCAATGCGAATGAGTTCCTGGACAGAAGCGCGTCTAAGCATGTCATTACCCGAACCATCATGCGGTACGGACCACGGCGTATTGCAGCAGCCCTGGGCATCCTGGCCCTGATTACATTGTCAGCCTTCGGTGTGAATAATTATTTCAGCAAGCAGAATAGTTCTGTTCTCAAAGATATCCGGCAGCAAACCCTGACCCTGGCCGCGGATCCCAAAGCGAATTTTGAAAACAAGATGCTGATGTTGGGAGAAGCGCTGAGATCAAAACTGACCAGCGTTGATGAGATCATCTCCGGCGTTAAAGATCCCATTGAAAAATTGAGAATTTCAAATGGCCTGGCCGCGTTGTTGATCTATCAGGGCAGGGATGAGCCTGCTTTTGAAATAGCAAGGAGCCTGACCATTTCAGACAGCCTGCTACAATCTTTTGACCCGTCTAAAGATATCAGTAAGTCGTCTCCCATCCTCAAAGGGATCAACAACTTCCGCGTAGTACTGGCGCTTGGCTACCAGTACAACTCCTCTAAGGAAATGACTTTGTTGATCAAAAGAAATGCTGACCGTTCAGCCAAATGGCTTCGGTCCATAGCAGACCAACAACCTGCCTCTTTTACGGACATAGAGAATTTCAACCTGGCCATCGAAAACGCGATCAACTACGAGGCACTGGGTGAAGCCGACATCACGCAACTCCTGAACATCCTGTCGCCCATTGAAAGTGGTGAAAAGTCGAAATGGGTTCAAACGAATTACCATGCAGATAAGCTCATGCTGATCGGCGTCCAGGGATATGGCATGAAACACAACGGGCTCTACCAGCAGCTGGCATATCTCTATGCTGCGGTTGGCAACAGCAGCAAAGCACTGCAGTGTTTGGATACCCTGCTTAAATACAGCCAGAGCAACTTTGAAGGGAAATATGCGAATGGAACCGACAATGCCTATCATATAGCATCCGTGTATTACACGAATAAGAAAACAGCGGCACTGGATGATTTTGTGGCAGGATATTGCGCGAGGACCCAAACCACAATGCAACAGTTCTATGCCAGCCTGATTGGCCGTTGCTTGCCAGGTTATATCACAGGTAACCTCGACCTGTTCGCCTTCATGAATGGGAAACAGAACCTCGCCCTTGTTTCCATGGGCCAGGAACAACTTAGCTGGTTTTTTGAGAAATACCGGACAGCAGTACGCGCCAGTACCGCCAACCCGGACGCTTTGCATTTTCAAATCGCATCCTCCTACAAGAACCAGGGGCTACTGAGTGCGGTCCGGCATGAATTTCCCGGCAGGGATTCTGCCACCATTAATGCCCTTTTTGCCAAAGCACTCGACGAGTACCAACAGGTCAGCACCACCTACCTGGAATCAGAGATCAAGGTGATGGGAGTTTCATCTACAGAAGAACTCATCGTACCCAGAAAATTCTCATTCGTTTACCCCGGCCTTAAATTCGAGTTTCACCCGATCGAACCAAGATCATACAATTTCGATTATGTGGGTGACAGTTTTCTGGCCTATATACTGGACCAGGGGTTATTTAATACATTCTATCCTTCTGCCAGGGAACTCAATTACATCACCAACTGGCTTTCTGTGTACAGTGCAGTGGAAGTGATCATCCCGTCCTGGGAACTAGAACGGCCCCGTTATGATGTACTGCAGAGACTTGAGAAGGAGATCGGGAAAAGGAACGATATAGCTTCCATCGACATGAACTGGCTATACCTTTATCTTGGCCGCATGGCCAATATTGCCGGCAACAAGAAAGACGCATTGAAGTATTATGAAAAAATCCAGTCCGACAAGATCTTCAACTTGTTGGTCTTAAGAGTAAACAACAACTATGGCAACCTGATCAGGGACGAGGCATTCCGACTATTGGCAGAGGCTTTGCAAGCCTTCGCAGGAAATAACAGAACGGACCAGGCCAGGAAACTGATCGGCATGTTCAAGAACCCTGTCAACCGTTCTTCCCTCTATGCCTATGCCGGCTCGGAGCTCCTGAAGGAAAAAGCGACTGTTAAAATAGGTAAGCAGCTACTGGATTCTGCAAAAGCTGAAATGGCCAGGGTGGAAAACACTACATTGGGTCAGCAGAACAGGATCAATATCGCCTATGGCCTGACCCTGGAATCGCCAAAAGACAATGCAACCCAGGCCTACCGCCTGATCAAGAACCTCAATGAGAAATTCGTGGCGATAGCCCATATCACAAGGTCCTTTGCCTACCATGGAGATCTGTATGGGGCCCGGGTAAATATCCCGGAAAATATTTCAGGCACGGACAGGGCGAATTTCCTCAACCTGATCTTGATGGGATACAATGAAGGTGCCGGGATTTCAGGGTCTGAATGGTCCAAGTATATGTCTTATACTCCAACATTTATTTACAGCTATATCAAATTTATAGATGAAAACAGTTGATCTGCAACGTATCTGCCCCTATACCGGCCTCCGTTCCTTTACGGAGGAGGAAAGTCTTTATTTTAAAGGCCGGGATCTGCAGACCGATCAGATCACTTCCCTCCTGGAACAGAATAAATTCCTGATGATCACCGGCGCATCGGGAGAAGGAAAATCCTCATTGATATTTGGAGGGCTGATCCCCAATGCGAGGGCCGGCTTTTTCAAAGCCAGGTACAGCAATTGGGTGATCGCTGACTTCCGGCCGGAAAGGAGTCCCGTGACCAACATGGCCAATGCGCTTTCCGGTCATTTCAATACCTCTTCTGAAACCATTGAAACCGAGTTACGGCGGGGCTATTCCTCATTGATCGACCTGTACACCAACTCCGCATTCTTTGTGGACGAGGAAAATGACAACTGGCAAGAACTGCCCGAAGATGACAGAAAACAAAAAAGAAGGCAGGCAGCCAACCTGATGATCCTGGTTGACCAGTTCGAAGAATTCTTTACCAACCCGGAAAACTTCTATAACGAATCGCCCTCCCGTGATTCCCAGATCGTGGTGAACCTGATCCTTGAAACAGCCAGGATCGCATTGAGGAAAAATCTGCCGGTCTACGTGGTCTGCACGATGCGGTCTGACTATATCGGACAGTGTTCTGCTTTCCGGGGACTGCCTGAATACATAGGCTTTTCCCAATTCTTTGTTCCCCGTCTTAAAAGGAAGGACCTGAAGCAGGTGATCGAGGAACCCGCCATCCTGAGCGGGAACAGTATTTCACAACGGTTGATAGAGCGGCTTGTTTACGACATCTCTGACGGGGTGGACCAATTGCCTATCCTGCAGCATGCCCTGAGCAGGATCTGGTCGGCGGCAGAACAGGGTGCGGTGGAAATGGATCTTATTCACTACGCCATGGTAGGCGGGATGCCGGAAGATGAACTTCCTGATGAAGACATCACTAAGTATCGAAATTGGTTTAGCTCATTGCCGGAACATGAACGCAAATTCTATCGGGAAACGGGCTTGCACAAGGTGATTGAAATACATGCGAACCTGCTTTACGAAAACGCCTGGGAATATTATAACAGGCAATACCCGGAGAATCCGATCACACAACAGGAAGCGAAGCGGATAGTGGCGCTGACCTTCAGTTGCCTGACGAAGATCGATAACAGTCGTGCTGTCCGAAACCGGATGACCCTGGGAGAGATCACCAGTATTGTCAACTCCCCAAGGCTCAACGCAGCAGTGATCGGCGGCGTGCTCAATATATTCCGTGAAGAGGGGAACTCATTCGTCAGGCCATTCAAAACCCAGGAACATGACACCCAGGTGCTACTACCCGAAACGGTGCTCGATATTACCCATGAAAGCCTGATCAGGAACTGGAATAAACTCAATCAATGGGCCAACCGCGAATTTGACTATTATTCCACCTTCCAGGACTTTCAGAAACAGTTGGATCGCTGGAAGAAAAGCGGCAAAAGCGGTGACTACCTCTTGCCCATTGGACCGCTGACTTATTTCGAAAACTGGTTTAACAACTGCAAACCCAACAAGGGCTGGATTAAACGATACGCCGAAGTCCGGGAGGACCCCCGGCAGGCTGACCAGGAAGCAGAAACGGTACTGGGTGACACCCGTGAGTTCCTCAGGAAAAGTGCCCGGAAGGAGATGTTCACCCGGCTTTTCATTAAATACGGCCCCCAACGTATCGCTACCATCGCCGCTGCCGCCATCATGCTGGTACTGACCGGGTTTTACTGGTACGACGCGGACCTTAAGAAGAATGAAAATGTGATCAACCGCGTTAGGAGCGAATCTAAAAACCTGCTGAAAAGCAGCGAGGTCAATAATGAAGAGAAAGCCATCTTCCTGCTGTCCGAAGAAAGATACAATAAAGGATCGCTGATCCCCTACCTCAGCTCGCTTGACCAGAAGACTTCCCTGAGTCTGGCTATTCAGGTTTATGCACAACTGCTCGACTTTGACAAAAGACTGGAAAGCAAACTGAAGTCGGATCTCATTATCCTGATCCAAAAAAACATTGGCCAGCCCTCAAAAGCAAAAGATCCGGCCTTCCTGTTATTCGAAAACAATCGATTTCTCGTCCTGGTCTCCCGGGACCATTATTATACCCCAAGTGCTGAAAAAGAGGCTGCGATCAGGGTGATTTCCGAAAAAGCCTATGGTCTTTTACTGAGCTTTTATCAGGATACAAAACTTTACAGGCAGTCGGTCCCCTTTGAACTCAATATGGCCCTCCATTTGTGGCTTACTACAGGTGAGGCTACCCCGGACAAGGTGGCAAAACTCATCAATGCGGTTTCCCCCCTTGCCGGACCAACTGCTGCGGCAGCATTTAATACCTATTACGCAAAAGGCAGTTTCGAACCCAATGGCAGGATCGGCATTGATTTCAACGGGGGATATCATACCCTGGCTTCCCTCTATGCCGCGGCGGGAGATGTTGAAAAAGTGGAATGGAGTTTTATGCAGATCCTGCAAAACAACCAGCGTGATTATTTTAACATGCCCAGGCTGTTCAATAACCACCTGAATGTAATGGGCTACCTCTACCAGTTTGGGCATCGGGGCAAAGTACCTGAAATGCTCCAATGGCTGGCGTCCAACACTGAGGGAAACCCGCCCCAGACCATTTTGCGTAATATGGTCATGCGGTCCGGATACATATCGCACCTGGCCCTTGTAAATACGAAAAGGAATATCCACCGGTCGCACCGGGGATTCCTGTTCCCCAATTTATACCTGATCGACAGGCCCCTGTTTGACCAGATCAGTGATGATTATGAACAGACCATAAACTCGCTGGGCGACCTAAATGAAAGCCGGTTCCTGGCAGCCATGCACGAAAAGAGAAAGGCGATGTTCTATTTCAAGTACTGGGACGACCGGCGAATGCCGATCGACAGTGCCAGGCTGGACCGATGGCTGGGAAACGCTGTATCGATTTATGAAAAGCTTGACAGCAGCTTCCTGGATGGAAAAGTAGCTTCCACGGTGATTTACTTCATTGATGGTGTGCGTACCTCGGATGTTTCGCGCCGCGACCTGTTCCTCTATCCGGATTACAGGGATGGTTGGTTCAGCGAAACATACCATGGTGATTATTTTTTCAACTACCTGTATAAAAACAAACAAATGGCCTCCCTATACAAAACGGCAAATGACATGAACGCGCTGCATTTGTGGGTAGCCAAAGCCTTTGAATGGAAACCACAGGTAACAGATAATGCGTATGGCAACAAACAGGAAATGACAGACGAGGTCTTAAAAAACATTGTAGACTTCGTGGCCACGCATCCTGAAGGCAAGTCGTTTGACGCAAATCTTCATTACCTCATCCTGGCCAATCGTGCTTTTCACCGCGGCGATACGGCAGTTGGTAAATCATACTACCGGAAACTGAATCAAAAAAATTTGCCAGCTTCTATCAACAGGTATGAATACATAGAAAAAACTTTCTTGGTCAATATGTGGGAAAGGCTTTGCAGCAACCTCGCGCTCGCGGGCATGCCTGAAGAGGCGACAGACCTTACCGAAAAACTTCCCGTCGATGCCCACCGGGCGTTCAGCTATATTCATATGGCTGAAAAATTGTTTGCCCGAAATACGGATCCCCTGGCATTCAGGTTCCTCGACTCAAGTTTTTCAAAAACGGAGAAAATCGATTTCCAAACCCTTCCACAGCCATTGAATTCCACGTTTCAACAGATCCTGGTGCTGTCTGAGATCGGCAGTAACAGGCTTAACGCGAAAGCCGATGAATTGCTGAGGGATATTCCTGAAGGACCCAAGACCCTTGGCATTATCAGCAGGGTCAGGGGTATATCCGGCGAGGGCAATTATTACCGAGCGTTGACCTCTATTCCATCCACACTGACAGAATCCCAGGACCTCACCTGCCGCACCTTGATCCTCCTGGAAGCTGCCCGGGAAAAAGAAAAGATCGCAGGGGACTCAACCTGGCGGAACATGGATGATCTGGTTAACCGATACTTCAACTATGTCAATTACTTCCCCAACTGATGAAAAGTTATAACACGATATATTTCCTGCTGCTGGTATTACTGGTGCTCGGGGCATTTGCTTCCATGGCCCAGAACTCATATGGCATGGCCATCCTCGGTGTTGTGGCCACATCTTTCAGCCTGCTGTTTTTTTACCGCCTGTTCAGCTTATCCAGAAAAAAAACAAACGATCGGGTCAAACAGGGAGAAGTGCTTTGCCTGGGCATCCTGGGCCTGTTGATCTCCCTGAGGATCTTCAATATCCACGGGCGTTTGACAGAGCCCGTATTTACGCTGGCAGGCTTAGTGCTGGCTATCATCTATCTGTGGAAAATGTACGTCTCCTTCAGTTCACAGAAAACTAAGCCGCTGTCCGTTTCCGTGATCATCCCGGCTTACTACCTGGCCATAGCCCTGTTCCTGTTTTCCATGATCACGTTCTCCGTTTTACCGTTACCCTCATTTATCCTCACCGTTCTTGCATTCCTGACACTGATCGCGTTCCTGGCCCTCTCCCTCTTGAAAAGGGGTACGATCACTGAAGGCGAACCTTACTCGGCATTGAAACAGATCACCGGTATGAAAGATCAATCGCTGATCGTGATGTCGTTGTTCGTCATTTTCTCCCTGCATACGGCACTGAGTAATTCAGGTATCTTGCCCAAACTTTACTCGGATCATCTTCCGCAGGCATATTACCGCCTGTTGAAAAATGCAGACACCCGGGAGGAAATTCCGGTAAACGGTAAGTACAGGCATGATGCGTTCAAAAAAGAATATGACGTTTTCGTTCAACACCACCTTAAACAGAAAGACTGACCGCAACTCCTCCGTCTATCATCAGATACCGCCGCTACCCTTTCGCGGCATCGGCCTGAAAGAACAAACTTTTATATTTAGGTCCTAATCATGACGAGCCTGACAGTAATTTTCTGAAATTTATTAACTTATGTAAGCTTCCAAAATGAAGAAATTACTTCTATATGTTATCTGCCTTTACCCGCAGCTGGTCTCCGCCCAAAATGGGTTGTTTGATTCCGATACGATCCTGCAAGTGAATTTGTCCGGGGATATCCGAAATCTCATGAATGACCGTAGCGACAATCCCGGCGATCATAACATTACCCTGACTTACCTGGAAGGTGGAGTGGAGAGAAGCATCCCCATCTCTTCGCGCACCCGTGGAAATTTCAGGAGAAAACTGGGCGACTGCATTTACCCGCCCGTCATGCTGAACTTTAAGGGGTCCCAGAACGCAAACACGCTATTCCATGAGCAGGAAAAACTCAAACTGGTTTTACCTTGTAAAGACGACGATTATGTAGTGAGGGAATATATGGCATACAGGATCTACAATCTGGTAACTCCTAAGAGTTTCAGGGCAAGGTTGGTGAAGTTAACCCTTGACGATACCAGGAAAAAGAAAGCCCAGGAGCCTTTCTACGCCATGCTGCTGGAAGAAGAAGACCAGATGGCGAAACGGAATAAGGCCCTCCCAATAGAGAAACAGATCCCCG
>JBBAJN010000129.1:0-8851 GCA_040404045.1 Chitinophagaceae bacterium | reverse complement strand
ATTCAAGGGGTGGTCTGGTGACCGCCCGGGGCAGCAGCGTCGATTTCGTATCCCGCTGTTTCTTCCCGCAATCGGGTATCGACGAAGACCCCGTTACCGGATCAGCACACTGCCTGCTGACCGCCTATTGGCACCAGCAAACCGGCAACACTCATTTTAAAGCGGTGCAACTATCGGCCCGCCGTGGTGAACTGGATTGTGAATTGAAAGGCGACAGGGTGTTGATGACCGGCAGCGCAAGAACCTATCTTAAAGGAGAAATATATATCTGATGGTGAATGAACAGGGCCTGACCATGTACACAGATGGTGCTGCAAGGGGCAACCCGGGAAGGGGTGGTTACGGAACGATCCTTATGTGGAAGGGAAAAGCAAAAGAGTTATCGGCGGGCTACCGCCGGACCACCAATAACAGGATGGAACTGATGAGCGTGATCGCGGGCCTTGAGGCGTTGAACAGGCATGCGCTGGATATTGTAGTCTATTCAGACAGCCAGTATGTGGTGAAAGCCGTCAACGAAGGCTGGCTGGAAACCTGGATCCGTACCAACTTTAAAGGCGGCAAAAAAAACCCCGATCTCTGGCGAAGATTTTACGAATTGTCAAAAAAACACCACATCAAATTCAAATGGGTTCGCGGGCATGCAGACAATCCGTATAATAACCGATGCGATGAATTGGCTACTGCTGCTGCAGACGGAGGGCATCTCCTGGTAGACGAATATTATGAAGCGGAAAATGGATAAAAAAAGAAATCGAGACTAAGCTGCCTTAACCGACACTCCTTTATTCAACAAGTAGTGTGCGCCGAAGAGGATGCTACCGAAGAATACCGTGGCCAGGATGCTCATACCATAGAAAGGAAGGCCATCGGCGAAGCACATCATCAAACCTTCAAATGTCTTAGGCCTGTTATAGCCGCCACCGCCGATCCACACGGCAAAGTTGGACATCAGGAAGAATGCAGTTGGACCACCAAGAAAACCGCCGGCGATCCGACCAATATTTTTACCCCGCATGAAGAATCCAATCACAGTCAGGGAAGTCAGCATCAGGTAGTTCAGGAACTGCCCGCTGTAAAAACCAGGTATCTCCGTGGCTCCTGCCATATACAGCAGCTGGTAAAAAAGATCCGATACAAACATGGAAAGCAGTGGAAGCACAAATGCGTATTTCCTGTCCTTAATCACAGCACCAGCGAACAATGCCATGGCGATCTGTGGCGCAAAGCCCCAGGGACGACCCGGCATCACACGGTACAAAGAGGCGACTAAAACCAGTAAAACAAAATTGACTACCAGGGTTCTGCTGAACTTCATGCTTGATTCCTTTAGTTGGCAAAAATAGCTAATTAAACTTGTCTCCCTATTTAATTAAGGGAGAGTTTTCCTCATTGCCTGTGGATTTCAGGGAACCCAGGCCCTGACCAGTCTCATCTCACCCGTACATTCGATCTGTTCACCCGGGGTAATAAAAAATGAGGAGCCCCTGCGAGCCTCAAAGCCGCCAACCACGCCCTTGCCTTCCAGCACCAATAGCAGCTCAGGACCGTTTGTTGTGAAATGGTAGCGGTCGTTGTTGATCACCAGGGCCCGTGTAAGGCTGAAATCTTTAACAGGACAGAGATAATGCCTTTCAATGCTATTACCCGATGCTTTCATGACCTCAGGCTCCACCGCCACGAACCGGATATGTTTCATCAATTCCGGAACATCCACATGCTTAGGCGTCAGTCCGCCCCTAAGCACATTGTCAGAGTTCGACATCAGTTCCACATTCTGCCCTTCGAGATAGGCATGGGGCAAACCAGCGCCCTGGAAGATCCCGTCCCCGGCAGCCAGATGAACGAGGTTGAAAAAGTATACCGAAAATATCCCGCGGTCAAAATAATCCGGATAGGCGATCATAGCCCGGGCAGCCCAGAAGTCCGGATCCATTTTGGACAGCTTTCCTGCGGCATACAATGGCAGGATGCGCGCCGACAACGGCTGCAACAACTGATTGACACCCTCCTGGGAAAGTTCCATGACAAACTGGTAAAGCCCCCTGTAGCCCTTGCTTTCGAAAACAGGCAGCAAGGCAGATAGCTCTTCCACCCTTTCCAAGACGGACCTAAGGTCTTCTTCTTTCCGAAAACCATGCAATAACCAGAAATCGCTCAGCGCGAGCATCATCTCGGGCTTGTGGTTATTGTCCCGGTAATTCCTGTTGGCCGCATCCGGGGCCACGCCAATGCTGTTCTCGTGATCGAAGCCGATCTGCGCATCTTCCTTAGACGGATGAACCTGTATAGACAACATCTCTTTTACGTCGAGCACTTTCAAGAGGAAAGGCAGATCATGAAAATGATGCAGCAGCCGATCCCCCAGGTAGCGGCGGGGTTCCGACTTGATCAGGTCGTGCAGGTTGGTATAGGCATTGGCCGATAAGCGGACCGTGGACGGGGCAAGATGGTGAATCCCCAGCCAGTATTCCGCAAAAGGCTTTGCTTCCGTGTTGGAAATACCCAGTAATGATGGGATAAACTCCTTTCCGCCCCAGGCGTAGTGCTGTACCTTTCCGTGTAGTTGAAACATGGTTGAATGAATATGATGGATAGATGACGAAGGTAAGGTTCGGAAAACAAATGATTGGAGATCTGGGAGAAAGTTTGGCCCGAAGCTACCTGGAGGCTGCGGGTTATGCCGTTCTGCACACCAATTGGCGGCACGGCCACCTGGAGATCGACATCATTGCTTCAAAAGGCGATACCCTGCACATCATTGAAGTGAAAACGCAGCGGGAAAGCACGGCGGGCTTCCCGGAAGAAAACGTGAATCGTAAGAAATTGAAGAACCTGATGGCCGCAGCGGACCATTACCGGATGGTGGATCATCGATGGAAACGCCTGCAGTTCGATATTTGCTCCATCGTCCTGCGTAAGGACGGGCACGAATTCCTGTTCATTGAAGACGTGTACCTCTAATGTCAGGGGCAAAGAAAGGATGAAGGGAGCAACGAAAGTGACGAGTTCGGGAATCAGAGCTTATGACCGATGGACTTCACCATCGCCATCATCCGCTCCACCATGTTGTAGGTGGCAGGGCAATAGGTCAGGTTCTGGTGATGAACATGTACATAGTCCTTCATCTTCTTGCGCTTAAGATGGGGGAAGCCCGAACAATCCTCGGGACGTACGGCATAAATGCCGCACATATTGGTCTTCAGGTCAAGGAATTGACAAGGCTGCTGCACATTCATCCAATCGCCCGTGGTATCCTTGTAGAGGTACTTCTTCTTGAAGGCTTCCACGGTCATGCCCACATGCGCCGAGATCCTGACCAGATCCTTAGGCGTATAGGTTGGGCTCATGGTTTTGCAGCAGTTGGCACAGCTGAGGCAATCCGTCTCTTTCCATACCTGCTCATCGATCACCGCGGCCATCTGGTCCAGCCCCTTGGGCGGGTTATTGCCGAGCCTGGTTAAAAAGGACTTCATCCTTCTCTTGTTCAGGGAAACCTTTTTCTTGAAGGAGCGTAGATTGATAGGCAACATAACGGTGGATAAATGGCGATTTGTGAATCGCAAATATGTGCTAAACCAAAGTATGCACAAAAAATTTATTTTGCACCCATGTGGGAAGTCTTCAAGAATGGATTCAAAGCGCATCTGCAACTGGAGCGATCGCTGTCCGATGCTACGGTAGAAGCCTACCTGAACGATCTTGAAAAACTCACGCAGTACCTTGAACTGAATGACAGCAGCAGCACCCCTTCTTCCATTACCATCGACCACTTGCAGGCCTTCCTGAAATGGACAGCGGGCCTTGGCATGACGGCTTCCTCGCAGTCAAGAATGATCAGCGGCATCAGGAACTTCTTTAAGTACTGCCTCTCAGAACAAATCATTTCAGCCGACCCCACGGAGTTGGTGGACACCCCCCGTTTAAAAAGGAGCCTGCCTGATGTGCTTTCCTTCAGCGAAATCGAGGCCCTGCTGCATGCCATAGATCACAGCAAACCAGAGGGCCAGCGGAACCGGGCCATACTGGAAGTGATGTACAGCTGCGGGCTAAGGGTATCAGAACTGGTCAACCTGAAGATCCCCTTCCTGTACCTCGATGTAGGCTTCATCCGCGTGATCGGTAAGGGCGATAAAGAAAGACTGGTACCCATCGGCTCCGAGGCCGTCAAATACATCAAACTCTACCTGCAACACATCCGAAAAGCGCAGCAAGCAAAAATCGGTGACGAAGAAGTACTCTTCCTTAATCGCAGGGGTGGCAGGCTTTCCCGGGAGATGGTCTTCCTGATCATCAAGGACCTTGCCAGGAAAGCATCGATCGATAAAGTGATCTCGCCCCATACCCTCAGGCATTCCTTCGCCACGCACCTGGTGGAAGGCGGGGCGGACCTTCGGGCCGTTCAGGAAATGCTGGGACATGAAAGCATCACCACCACGGAAATCTATACGCACCTCGACCGGGAATACCTGCGCGAGACGTTGATCAGGTTTCATCCGTCCTACAAGTAATTAGCTAATGTAGCCTCGCTGCTTTCTCCGCCAACTGAATAAATTCCTTTCGATAGCCATCGGGGTCGTTGTGCAATGCTGATGATGCCATGGCGACCACTTGCGCGAAAGACGAGTTGCCTTTAAATTCGGAGTTACGGAGCAGCATTCCCATTTGCGCCACAGCCGCTGCGAACCTGAATTGATCAGAGGCTGCTGTCCAGGGCTGGCTGCCCTGCTTCACCGCTAGCACCATCAGCATGCTGTTGTTCCCATCGGGATGCTTATACCTCGCCTTCAGGCTCACCACTTCGATATTGTATTGCAGGCTTCCCTGTGGCTTGTCCTGGTACTTCAGGTCATCCACCTGGGCCACGAGATCGGTTTCAACACCTGCGGGGATGATCTCGTACAGCGCGGTAACGGTATGCCCGCTGCCCAGTTCTCCGGCATCTTTCTTATCATCATTAAAATCATCGTTCTGCAACAACCTGTTCTCATAACCCACCAGGCGGTAGCCCTTCACATAAGCCGGATTGAACTCCAGTTGCAGTTTAACGTCTTTGGCAATGGTGAACAACGTACCGCCGAATTCATTGACAAAAACTTTCTTCGCCTCGTTCAGCTGGTCGATATAGGCATGATTGCCGTTGCCCTTATCCGCCAGTTTCTGCATTTTGGCGTCCTGGTAGTTGCCCGTACCAAATCCGAGTACGGTCAGGAATACCCCGGAGTTCCTTTCTTTTTCGATCAGCCTTTCCATCTCGTCGTCACTGCTCATGCCCACATTGAAATCACCATCGGTGCAAAGGATCACCCGGTTGTTGCCATTCTTCTTAAAATATTGTCGTGCTGTCTGATAGGCCAGCTGAATACCCGCACCGCCTGCCGTTGATCCACCCGCGCTCAGTCCATCCAGCGCCGACTTAATGCGCGATTTTTCCGATCCACTCGCGGGCGGGAGGGCCAGTCCTGCCGCACCTGCATACACCACGATGGAGATCATATCTTCTTCGCGCAATTGATCCGCCAGCAGGCCCAATGCTGATTTAACCAGCGGGAGTTTGTCGGGAGAAGACATAGACCCGGACACGTCGATCAGGAATACGAGGTTGGAGGGCGGCAGTTTCTCCGCGCTGATCTTACGGCCCTGCAAGCCCACCAGCATCAGTTTGTGTTTGCTGTTCCAGGGACAATCGGCCATCTCTGTATGCAGGGAAAACGGTTCATTATCTTTCGGTTGTGCGTAACCGTATTGAAAATAGTTGATCATTTCTTCTACCCTTACCGCACCTGCGGGCGGCAGTGTATTGCTGTTTAGAAACCGTCGGACATTGCTGTAGGATGCCCCATCCACGTCGATCGAGAAAGTCGACAGCGGATCGCGCAATACTGATTTGAAGCCATTCTCCCTGATGTGGTCATACCCTTCGCGGTTGAATCCGTCATCTGCTCTCAAGATGGAAGGGTAATGTGATGAAGTTATCCGCTGCCGGTCATGGGCCTTGACATATGCGATAGACTCTGCTGCAGGCAGGGCGGCCAGAACCTCGGTTTCCAGTTTGACCCGGGTTTCGGACGAAGCTCGTTTAAGTTTTACTTGCACCGGCTTGCCGGGGACCGCATAGACTTCGACGGGTTCATAGCCTTTCACTGAAACGATAAGCACAACGGGCTGGTCCGTGGAAGAAGCCAGCTGAAACATTCCCCGGGCGTCTGTGGTCGCAGAAGTTTGGGAACCCTTGACGGAGACCCTGACACCCTGCACGGGTGCCCCTTGTTCATTGACCACAACCCCTGTTATATCCATGTAGTTACGGAACATGAATGCCTGTAAAGACAGGACTGCCATGATAAGGATGATGTAATAGCGCATAGTTTTTTTCTTCAGGATGCAGCCGTAAACATTTTTACACACTATTCCTGAAAAAAGATAATTTCAGTTGTCAATGTTTCCGTTAACATCCATACAGGGAGGTAACTATTCAGACCAGGAATTGCTGGACCGGTATCGTTCTACGCAGGATGTGGCCGTGTTGGGCGTCTTGTACGAACGGTATATGCACCTTGTTTATGGTGCCTGCCTGAAATACCTGAAAGATGCGGAAACCTCGAAAGATGCCGTGATGAATATCTTCGAGGAACTGGTGGTGAAACTAAAGACGCATCGCGTGGACAATTTCCGGAGCTGGCTTTTTGTGGTGTCGAAAAACCACTGCCTGATGCAATTACGACGGGAAGGAAAGATTAAAACCACCGAGATCCCCGAGTCTGTTATGCAATCGGAAGAAGATGTGCATCTTGATGGTGTGATGGAAAAGGAAAAACACCTGGTGGCGCTGGAGGAATGCCTGGACAAACTGCCCGCCGAACAACAAAGGATGGTGCGGATGTTTTACCTTGAAAATAAATGTTATAACGACATTGCAGATTCCACTGGCATTGAATGGAACAGGATCAGGAGCCATATACAGAACGGACGCAGGAACCTGAAGAACTGTATGGACGATAAAACAAACAGCGCTTGAGCGAAGGATCAACATATCATTATTCGGCCGAAGACATTCAGAAATACCTGCAAGGAAAGATGAATGCCGCGGAGATGCACGCCCTTGAAAAGGCGGCCCTGGACGACCCGTTCCTGGCAGAGGCCATTGAAGGGTACCGGGATAGCCCGGTGGATCTCTCGGCCGACATGGAAATCCTACGATCGCGGCTACAGGAAAGGAGCCAGGTCAAACAAGAGAAAAAACGCGGACTTGGCTGGCTGACCATCGCATCGGCCGCTGCCCTGGTTATTAGCCTTTCATTTGCTGCATGGCTTTTCTTCCAGCCAAAGGAACAGCAACCTATTGCAAAAACAGAAACCAAGGAGGCCAGGGATACTGCCCAGGAACCACCTGAACCCCAGCCGCTGGCCGATACCCCTGTGGCTACCCCAACTGAACAATTGAAAGAAGCCCCTACTGAAAGAAAGAAATTAGCGGAACCAACTGCTGCGCCGGCAAAAGAAAACAGGGTGCTGAACGAAGAACAGCAAACCCCGGAGTTGGCAGCTGCGCAACCACCAGCAGCCACCAAGCCAGCTGCGGCAGAACAGGCAACGGCACCAGCGCAGGCACCTGCAACAGCCAAGGCCGATGTAGCCCGCGATGACGCAGCGGCGTTGGAAAACAAAGCAGCCCCAAAAGCAGAGCGCGCAAGGTCGATGATTGTCGCAGAACGGAAGGCACAACCAACGGTGGGCTGGCTGGAGTTTCAAAACTATCTTTCTAAAAACCTGCGCGCGCCTGCCGGACAGGACGTTGCACGCAAGGGCAGCGTGACCGTCAGTTTCCTGATCAACAGGGAGAATGGCAGGCCCTATGACTTTAAGGTTGAACGATCCCTGCATCCGGACTATGACGCAGAAGCCATCAGGGTTTTGACAGACGGGCCCGCCTGGACGCCTGTTCCCGGCGACAAGAACACCCGGACCACCCAGATCATCGTTTTTTAGATTTCCAGCCCAGTAACTGGTTTTCCTTACTTTTGCCAAAATTGATTGTCATGAAAAAACTTCTTTTGTCCGCAGTTCTTATTGGCGGCATCTTAGTATCTCAAGCGCAGCCCATCAAAACACCCTCAGCATCTACATCCCAAACAGTGAAACAGGAATTTGGCCTGGGTTCTGTTGAATTGTCATATTCAAGGCCCAACATGAAGGGAAGGAAAATTTTCGGCGACCTGGTTCCTTATAATGCCGTTTGGCGTACGGGTGCCAACAGCGCCACTACCCTTACGTTCAGCGACGAAGTGATGATCGGCGGCAAAAAAGTACCTGCCGGCAAATATGGCCTCCTGACCATTCCTGCTGCAGGCAAATGGACCATCATCATCAGCAAGCAAACCAACGTCACCTCCCCTGCTGCGTATAAGGAAGACCAGGATGTGGTTCGCTTAACGGCTGATGCGATGGACATGCCTTTTGCCACTGAAACATTCACCATCCTTTTTGGAGATATAATGGCAAGCAGCATGAACCTCATTATCGTTTGGGATAAAACAGCGGTCATGGTGCCCGTGACAATGGACATCGACTCCAAAGTGATGGCCCAGATCAACAACGCAATGAACAAAGACAACAAGCCTTATTTCCAGTCTGCCATGTACTATATGGACAATGGCAAGGACCTGGCCAAGGCGAATGAGTGGCTGGATAAAGCCATCGCGCAGGATCCTTCTGCATTCTGGGTATGGCACCAAAAAGCCAACTGCCTCGCAAAAATGGGCAAGAAATCAGAAGCCGTTACTGCCGCCAATAAATCCATCGAACTGGCCAAAGCCGCCAAAAACGATGATTATGTAGCGCTGAACCAGAA
>JBBAJN010000128.1:0-9144 GCA_040404045.1 Chitinophagaceae bacterium | reverse complement strand
GTGCCATATCGTCGGAAGATGGCAGAGCGTGGTGTTGAACGACCTTCCCCAGGATTATTTTTATGCATCGGTGGATGCCATCAAACAGGTAACGCCGGCTCAATTGCAGGAGTTAGCTAATAAATATTATCAACCCGAAACATTCTACGAACTCATTGTTGTATAAAAACCCCATGTTATGAGAAATTTCCTCGGTATTGTTATTGCCCTATTTTTGTTTTCAGCATGTTCTTCCCAAAAATCTGCAACAAGTACTTCGGTAACCGGTGAGCAATTGAATAAGTTGCTGGATAACCAGTCGTTCACGTTTGTTGCACGGCAGGTTAATCCTCAAGGCGGCAGACCCATGTTCCTTACAGAGACCTTTTACAACCTTACCGTCAGTAACAATAAAGTGACGGCTGATCTTCCCTATTTTGGCCGAGCTCACCAGGCAACCATAGGCGCCGATGGTGGAATTCGGTTTACATCGGAGAAATACAAATATGAAAAAGCGGCAAGTAAAAAGGGCTGGAACATCACCATCAGGCCTGAAGACAATTCAGACATCCAGGTATGTAACCTGTCCGTGATGGAAAACGGAACGGCCTCGCTGGTGGTAAGTTCCAACCGTAGGGAGACCATTTCTTACGATGGAACGGTGTCGCCGATTCCCGCGAAGAAGTAAGGCCCTTATTTGACTATCTTCAATAAAATTAGCTGCTATGAATTTTCTGATCAGGATACTCATCACCGCACTCGTTGCCTTCGGTTTGGCCTATTTGCTTGAAGGTGTTCATATGGACCAGTTCACAACGGCTCTTTTGCTGGCACTCGTACTGGCAGTTTTGAATGCCATCGTGAAACCCATTCTGGTCATCCTCACCCTGCCGATCACCATCCTCACCCTGGGATTGTTTCTCCTGGCGATCAATGCGGCGATCATCCTGATCGGTGATTATTTTCTTGACGGCTTCAAGGTCGACGGATTCTGGTGGGCCCTGTTGTTTAGCATCCTGTTATCTATAGTGTCATCGATCCTCTATTCTGTGGGTAAAAAAGATTAGGCATGATGCAGTTCGACAGGAAAGCCTTGTCCGATGACCAGCTCCTGCATTTTTACCAGGCCATCCTGAAGCCCAGGATGATCGAGGAGAAAATGCTGGTCCTGCTACGCCAGGGGAAGATCTCCAAATGGTTTAGCGGTATCGGACAAGAGGCCATATCTGTTGGAGCAACCCTCGCCCTCGAAGCGGACGAATGGGTGATGCCCCTGCATCGTAACCTCGGCGTGTTCACCACGCGCAACATGCCCCTACATAAATTATTCCTGCAGTGGCAGGGACGGAAGCAGGGCTATTCGAAAGGGCGGGAAAGAAGTTTCCATTTCGGTACCCGCGAACACCATATCTGCGGCATGATCTCGCATCTTGGTCCCCAGCTCGCTATTGCCGATGGCGTTGCGCTGGCACATAAACTGCGCGAAGAGGGAAAGGTTTCCCTGGCTTTTACCGGCGATGGCGGCACTTCCGAAGGCGATTTTCATGAAGCACTGAACGTGGCGGCAGTATGGGATCTGCCCGTCATTTTTATCATTGAAAACAACGGATACGGCCTCAGTACCCCCGTTAATGAACAGTATAAATGCGAGAACCTGGTTGACCGGGCAAAAGGGTATGGAATGGAAGGTGTGCAGATCGACGGGAATAATTTGCTCGATGTGTATGATACGGTAAAAGGAGTGCGGGAGTATTGCATCAAGAATCAGAAGCCCTACCTGATCGAATGCATGACCTTCAGGATGCGGGGCCATGAAGAAGCCAGCGGCACCAAATACGTTCCCAAGGAACTGTTTGAGCAATGGGCTGCGCGTGATCCACTGGTCAACTTTGAACAATACATCCTTGGTCAAAACATAATCAGCAGGGAGAAGATCAATGCCATGCGCGAAGAGATGCGCCATTATATTGATGAGGAATTGTCGACCGGATTTTCTGTTCCCCCGCTTGTAGCAGATAGCAGTGAAGAGCTCCGGGATGTATATGCGCCTGTTGCGCCTCGTGATGTGGAAGTGATGGAGCACGAGGACCTCCGTTATACGGAACTGAAGGAAACGCGTCTTGTGGACGCCATCAGCGAAGGGCTTTACCAGAGTATGGAGAAGCACAGCGAACTTGTGTTGATGGGGCAGGATATTGCCGAGTATGGCGGGGCCTTCAAAATTACCGAGGGCTTTGTTGAGAAATTCGGTAAAGCCAGGGTGAGGAATACGCCGCTTTGTGAAAGTGCGATCATCGGGGCGGGGCTGGGCCTCAGCCTCGAAGGTTTCAAGTCTGTCATTGAAATGCAGTTTGCGGATTTTGTGTCTGTTGGATTCAACCAGATCATCAATAACCTTGCAAAAATTCATTATCGCTGGGGACAGCATGCTGATGTGGTGATACGGATGCCAACCGGTGCCGGCGTTGGCGCCGGGCCTTTCCATTCGCAAAGCAATGAGGCCTGGTTCGTCCATACACCCGGGTTGAAAGTGGTTTATCCCTCAACGCCATTTGATGCTAAGGGCCTGATGGTCGCGGCCATCAACGATCCCAATCCCGTCATGTATTTTGAGCATAAAGGTTTGTACAGAAGCATCAACGGCCCGGTTCCATCGTCTTATTACGAAGTGGAGATCGGAAAGGCCAGGCAGGTGAGCAGGGGGGACGACCTTAGTATCATCACTTATGGCGCAGGGGTGATCTGGGCGGAGGACTGGGCTTCGGAACATCCCGAGGTCTCAACCGATATCCTGGACCTGCGTACACTGCTCCCGCTCGACTACCAGGCCATACGAGATGCAGTGAACCGGACCGGCCGCGTGCTGGTATTGCATGAAGACACGCTCATTGGAGGCATTGGCGGGGAAGTGGCGGCCTGGATCAGCGAGCACTGTTTCGAACACCTGGATGCGCCTGTCATGCGCTGCGCATCGCTGGATACGCCAGTACCGTTCAGTATTGAACTGGAGAATAATTTTTTGGCAAGAGTCAGGCTTTCACAGAAGATCGATGAGCTGCTTTCATACTAAACGGGCAGTTGCTCAGCATCTGTATTCGTTTCATCAATTCTACTGAACCTTCAGTTCCGATATTTTAATGGCCTGTATTTTTGGGTCAGTTTCAGGGCTCAGCGTGAAAAATATTCTAACCCCCGCTTTCTCGCCTATTAAATCGAAATGCCCACGTAATTGATTAAGTGGGACCATGGCGGTTATGGTTTTGATCTTTCCTGCTTTTTCAAAAACCAGCGTTGACTTTTCCTGTAGCGTATCAATAGGGTTATCGGGGAAAAAATTTTCCGCGAAGATGGGGGAGCGCTCAGCGTCTTTCCAATCAGGCAGCAACTGCATCAATTCATTCTTTCGTTGCTCAAGGATCCTGGAGGGCTCTGGCGGCGGGGGTTTGATCCCTGTCAAAGACAGCAGGGTGTCCAGTATCGGCATGGTAGTACTTGCGAATGAATTGTAGGTCTTGTTGCCAAAAACAACAATACCAAGTCCGTACTGGGGCATGATCCGCCAATAGGATCCAAAGCCGGGAAGTCCGCCGCCATGGGAGACATATAGCCTGTTATCGCAGTCCCTCGTAATGCCCAGGCCATAGCCGTAACTGATCACCAGTGGGCATGGGCGGCCATTGGGGAATACATAGTTCTTGTTGAGATTGTCGTAGTTCGAGGCCTGGTGCATTTCCCGCACAGAACTTCTTTTTATCGGGCCTTGTTCCGGATCGTTCCGGGGCGGCCAGGCCGCAAGGTGGACGCTCATGTATTTGGAAAAATCTTCAATGGTGGTGATCAATCCACCCATCGAACCCCATGAGCCATCTGGCTCTGGTTCTTCTTCCTGCCAGTTGTTATTGATCCAGCGGTAGCCGTGGGCCAGGTCTTTTGCAGGCACTTTGGTATAGTCCCAATAGGTATGGTTCATGCCCAGGGGCTTGAAGATCTGCTCCGTCATGAATTGCTGATAAGGTTGCCCCGACACATTTTTGATGATGGTTCCGAGAAGTGCAAAACCGAGGTTGCTGTATTCATAACTGATACCGGGGATATTCGAGAAGGATGGCCCCGCTTTCATCAGGGTCATCAATTGCTCGTCGGTATTCCCCAACTGCCGGTCTCCAAATGGATTGTCTTCCGGGAAGCCGGCCCGGTGGATCATCAGGTCCCGGATGGTGATGGTGGGCGCGTCTACCGTCAGGTATTTCAAATCCGCCATCTCTGGAATGTACTTTGACGCGGGCTCGTCGAGCCTCAGTTTCCCCTGGTCACGCAGGATCAGGATGGCCATGCAGGTGAAGCTTTTCGTCATCGACGCAATGCGGAATACAGAGCTTGGCGACACCGGCGTTTTCCGGGCAACATCCGTATAGCCTTTATAGTATGTGTGTATGAGTTTGCCGTCAGCAACGATGCCATAGGAAACCCCCGGAACATGCAGGCTGTCTGCAAAATGCTGTATCATGCTGTCCGCTATCGGCATCAGCTTTTGCAGCTGGCTGATCTTTTCCTGGCCCAGCAATTCCGGGACAACAAGGGTTGCCGATGAGCCGGCGTTTTTTGTTATACTCTCCGGCACAGGGGATCTCTGATTGCATGCGGATGCCATGGTCAGCAACAGCATACATACTGTCATGAACTTTAGTGCCATACTATTTTTTGAGGCTTCTTAGAAAGCTGAGGCTTTGGGGAACCTGTTCCATCGATCGGGAGGATTCATCTTCAATGAAAGCATATTTGACGCCATATTTCCTGGCTACTTTCATGACAGCGGCAATGCCCACGTCTCCCTGTCCCAACACCACGTTGGTCTCTACATCGGCCTTGCCGTTCTGGTTGCCCGGGGTGCCGGGTTTCCTGTCTTTCAGGTGCATGAGTTCAAAACGGCCCGCATATTTCTTCAGCAGTTCAACCGGGTCCTGACCGGGATGTTTTACCCAGAACACATCCATTTCAAAAGCCAGGTATTGAGGGTTTGATTTGGTAGCGATGTAATCAAACAGGGTTCCTGATTCATAGGGCCTGAATTCGTAACCATGGGGATGGTAGCAGAGGGTGATCCCTTTCTCGCGGAGTTTCTTTCCGGCTTCATTGAATACTTCCACTGCTTTGCGCGCATGGTCGATGGTGAATTCGTCGTTCTCATGGGGGATCCAATGGCAGACCACATACTTCGCGCCCAGGGTTTTTGCGTCGCCCATGATGGTGTACAGGTCCGTCTGGAGTTTTTCGTAGGTGGCGGCAATGGTCACCATTTTCATTTTCTTTTTGTCGAGCAACTGCTTGAATTCGGCGATGGACAATCCATAATAGCTGAATTCGCCTTCGAGGTTGGAAAGACCCATGTCCTTGATCTTCTGCAGCGTACCGGGAAGATCCGTTTTCAACTGGTTCCGGAAGCTATAGATCTGAACTCCCAACTCCTGTGCAGGTGTTTGTGCGGCCGCCAGGATCAGAAGAAAGAACAGCATCGATTTTTTCATAACGCAAAGGCTTGTTGATGAATATAAATCTTTATTGACTGAGAAAAAAATGCGGGCCTATTCGCCCGGATGGTAGGTGCGCCTGGCAAACTTCAGCACATCTTCCTTGTAAAAATGAACATCCCTGAACTGCCCGTTCGCATACATGGTGGCCTGGTCGAAGAAATGCGGCGATGATGGATCGCCTGATTGCCCGCCTGCCAGGATAGCCCTGGCCCTGAGTTTCTTGCCAAATTCCACCGCACATACAAAGCTGTTCCCACCCGTTCCGTAACGCTTAGCCGTTCCATTAAAGTACTGGCTGTTGTATGATGGAAGTTGTCCCCAGGTAGATGAGGCCCTGCCCACTGGTAAACTAGCCGCCGAATCAGCATGTGTGGGTGCGATGGAACTTACGATACGCTGAATGCGATTTACATCGCCCCATGCAACCTCCCATTTCCCAAAATGCCCTTTCAGTTTATCGACTTCTTCCTGTAAGGCGGTAACCAGTTCAATAGCCGGGACATTGCGGAGCAGGGTTCCGTATTTAGTGGTATAATCTGAGAATAATTCAGGGTCCTCCGAGCGCAAAATCACATTCATTTTTTCTGCCCAGTGAATGGCCAGCGTAGTAGGTACGGAAGACACACTGCTATTCCTGTCCCATGCTTTCAACGCAGCCATGACACCTGCCAGGTTTTGGTACAAGGTGGGGTCTGTTTTTCTGACTACTTCGTACGCGGAGAAGAGTACAGGCAGTGATGTATCGAAGGCGGCCAGATGGGGATCATAGCCTACCGCGATCAGGTCGTCCAGGCTGAATTTATTTTTATTGCTCAGTAGCTTTACAGCCTGAAGGCCCCGGAAATTTTCGCCATCTGGCGCCATATAGGCCGGATAGTTTTTTCTTAAAGGACTGGCGGGGCCGGAGACGGAATAAGGGGTATTGTTGGTGTTTTGGATCCAGCCGTTGGCGGGATTGATGATATGCACGATCTCGTTGGGGGTGTGCATTCCGGTCCATTCTGTTTTTGAACTGCTTCCGTCAACCGGATCGTTCCAGTTTAGAGTGGAATCTCTTTTAGGCATATAGTTTCCGTGCCAATAGGCGATGTTTCCCGCTGCATCGGCATACACGGTGTTATTAGATGGATTTGCAGCGATCGCAAAATTCTTCCTGAACGATTCAAAACTATTTGCCTTTGTTCTTTCCCATGACTGTACCAATCCTTTTAAAGATCGGTTGCTTGTTTTCAGGCTGAGCCACTTGCCATCGTACATAGCCAGAACCGGGCCATGGTGGGTGGCATAGGTGGTGAATGATTTTGTTTTCAATCCATCCCCGTCTTTGTAGCTGATGCTGATGGTTTTCTCCGAAACCGGTCTGAGGGAGTCATTATAACGGTAATAATATTTCCCGTCTTCTCCTTTATTGATGGTCTCGGCATACAGGTCCGCTACGTCAGCATTGCTGGAGGTATGCATGAATCCGCAGAATTCATTGAATCCCTGGTACACAAAGAACTGGCCCCAGGTAACGGCGCCGTATACATGGAGCCCTTCTTCACTTTGCAGGTGAACTTCCGGGCGAAAGTAGAAAGTCACATGCGGGTTGATATAGAACAAGGCGTTTCCGGAACTGCTCTTGGAAGGCGAGATCGCGAAACCGTTAGAACCGATCAATTTGTCTTCGTTGACCATTTTCTGTGTGGGAAGTTTGGCCAGGCTTTTCGATTCATAAAATGATTTGACGTCATTGGCTTCCAGACCGCCGGTTTGAAGGGCCGAGATACTTCCGTCTGTATACATGAGCGGGAACCAGGGCTCGAAGCGGGTGAGTACGTCGGGTTTGACTTCCGGGTGTTTATACAGGTAGTAATTGATGCCATCTGCGTGCGCATTCAGGAGTTTTTTCAGCCATTCGGGGGCGGTTTGGTAATCTTTTTTCGCTTCTGCGGAATCAACGGTTAACCTAAGCAGCAGGTCTTCGTACAATTCAGATACCCCACGGGCCTCCGCTGTTCTGCCCAACATGGTCAGGTAATTATATTCCACCCTTTTAAAATCATCTTCGCACTGCGCGTACATGAGTCCAAATACGCAGTCTGCGTCAGTTTTGCCATAGATATGGGGGATGCCATATTCGTCCCTGATGATGTTGACTTGCCTGGCCTGCTGCTTCCATTGTTCTTCCTGTGGATTGCCCTTGCAGGATATGATGAGTTGGCAGACGATCACGATCGATAGGACATGTAAAATGCGCATGGGAATAAATTTATCTGTTATGTTCAAGCCCGAAAGAATATTTTCTTTTTGTAGAGAAAATAGCAGAAATACCATTCGAGCGCAAAAATGCAAAGGGATGTCATGATCATCATGAAACCATGGGGTAGGGAAGCCATCTCCATCAGGCCGTTGGTGACATGTCCAACATATTCGTTGAACCACCGGCTGCCTACGATCTCAAAAAAGATATAAATGAACAACGAGTTCATGCCTACGATGGTAAAGAACTTCAGGTGTTTGTGGTGCTTGCGGATATCGATCCACCAGTAAACAAAGGCCAGGCCCAGCAGGCACCAACCCAGCGATGCCAGGGTGAATGAGCTTGTTGAGATCCTTTTGATGATGGGTGTAATGCCTGCGAGATCGAGCCCATAACCTGCTACCAAAGAGATCGCGCCGGCTATGATGATCCACTTCACGGGTTGTTGATTGAGCAGTATCCTGCCAGCTACGGCACCGGCGATGGTGTGCACTGAAGTGGGAATGCAGTTGATCGCTACCCAACCACCGGAGCTGATCTGGTTCATGAGTAGCAGGTCCACATAGTTCCCAAAATTTTTCTGGTCAGTGAATGGTTGATCAAATCCTGGTATACCCGTGAATCGATAAAGCGCTTCCGTTAACAGGAGGATGAACACGCAGAACAGGATCTGGTTCCTGTTGCTCCATTGGAACACCAGGAATGCCACCAGGGTGGTAAAGGAAAGTTGGGTGAGGACGTTCCAAAGTTTGAATGACAGGCTGCCATCCTTACCCACTGCATAATTTAGTACGCCCCAGAAGAAAAGCCAGCCGGAACGTTTCAGTACTTTGATAAAGGCATCTTTCCAGGGAACACCTTGCTTGAATTGTTTGTCGAGCGAGAAAGCCATGGCAGTTCCAGCGATGAACATAAAGCCCGGTTGGATCAGGTCCCAGAACCTGAGGCCGTTCCAGGGATGGTGGAACAGTTGCTGCACGAGTGGGTTGATGGCGGATTCACGCGTGAGCTCGTTGAAGTGTTCATAGAGCCCGGATGCCTCCAGGGCCAACATGACCATGATGAATCCCCTGAGGAAATCGAGCGACAGCAGTCTGATGGGTGGGTTGGGTTGAAGGGATGCTGTAGTTTGCATGTTATTTCTCTTCCGGGTCTATTTGCAGAATATGAAGCAATCTGTGTATGATCGGGGCAAAGAATACAGCGGTGATGGACAGGAAGGCCACACCGCTATAGAGCGCATAAAACGATGAAAACAATTTCGCCGTATCCGATGACATTTCGGCAACGGGCCCCATGCCTGTCAGGATCATACAGGCCATGTAGAAACTGTCGACCCAGTTCAGGGTGGCGACGTAGTGATATCCCACGGTGCCGAGGCCCACAGAAAAT
>JBBAJN010000127.1:0-9154 GCA_040404045.1 Chitinophagaceae bacterium | reverse complement strand
CGACAGCTTTTCGATAACAGCTTGCCTGGCCATATGCCGGATCTGGTCCCAGTCCTGCCCCGAATGGGCTGGAGCGTTCAGCATCACGAACCAGTTCTCGCAACCGGCTGGTGACTGGCCCGGTTCCATCTTGGAGGTGATATTGACATAAACGGTAGGATCGGCATACATCTGTTTCGTCACGAACAGATGCCTGAATTCCTCCTGGTAGTTGCGGGTGAAGAAGATGTTATGAAGATGGAGATCCTTAAATTCCTTATTCATTCCCCAGTAGAAAATGAGGGCGCTGCTGCTTCTTTCCCTTTTCAACACGGAGGCCGCCTTCGCATTGTCACCGAGCAGATCTCGGTAGACGTAATACACGTCCATGTTGCTGACCACCTTGCTGGCTTCGTGCCATTTTCCAGCGGCCATTACACCCGTCACCCTGCCATTTTCGTGTACGATCCGGTCCACCATGGTGTTAAACTGAAAGCTCACCCCTTTCTTCAGCGCCAGTTTGTATAAGGCCCTCGTGATACTGATCATACCGCCTTCGGGATAAAATGTGCCTTCGTTTTGTTCGAGGTGCGGGATCATGCTCAGCATAGCCGGCGCCTTGTAGGGATTGCTGCCGTTGTAGGTAGCAAAGCGGTCGAAGATCTGCACGGTTTGGGATGACCGGAAAGCGGACCGGTGGTAGCCGTGCATAGACTGCATCAAATAACGTAAACGAGTAGCCGAAATGGCAGGCCATATCCTTTTATTGAACCAGGTTTTCCCACTGTGAAGCGAATAATCCAGGAAGATGGTGCCGATGGTTTTGTAGGCCCGTTCAGCCGTAGCGAGATATTTTCTGACCAGCCTATAATCTTCCCCGTTCTTCCGTTCCAATTCCCGCGCAAATAGCTCGGGGTCCGTGAATGCATCGATCCTATTTCCGTCCTCAAAAAAATATCGGCACGCCAACGGCAGTTTCCGGTAATTGAAATAGTCCTGTATCGGCTCGCCCGCGAGGTCAAAAAGTTCTTCAATATTGGCGGGTTGTGTGAAAAGCGATGGCCCTGCGTCAAACGAATAGCCATCCTGCACGAAATGCCCCAGTTTACCCCCAGGTTCAGCGTTTCTTTCAAACACCTGAACCCTATAGCCTTTGCACGCCATTCGAATAGCCACAGCCAGGCCGGCGACGCCAGCACCCACAACGATTACGTCCCTATTCGATTGGCTCATTGGCTAATTAGCTAATTGGCTGATTCGTTATGCAAAATCGCTTATTGAAATGAACTACAGTTTAAAGAATGAGCTAATTAGCCAATCAGTTAATTAGCAAATGCTTTCCTACCTCCTCAAAAGCGATCTTGAACCATTCCGTGAAATGATGTGGATCTTTCTGCATTTGTTCCCGGATATCTCCTATGGACTGGTAGCAGTACTCCGACACTTCTTCGGGATTGGGGTTGACCGTGCCTTCGTAGGTACCTACAAAAACATGATCGAATTCGTGTTCGGTCAGTCCGTTATCAAATTCAGCGCGATAGGTAAAGGAAAAAGCGTGTTTTAGGCTGGGTTGGATACCTAACTCTTCAAAGGTCCGGCGGTTGGCGGCCTGCAGGTTGGTTTCACCCGGCCTCGGGTGGCTGCAGCAGGCGTTGGTCCAAAGTCCTCCGCTGTGGTACTTGGTCAGTGCCCGGCGCTGCAGGAGCATCTCGCCTTTTGTATTGAACAGAAACACGGAAAATGCCCGGTGAAGCAAGGCTTTCTCATGGGCCTCCATCTTCTCCATTGATCCGATCTCATTATCCTGGGAGTCGACTAAAATTACCTGTTCCATGATCAATTGGCTAATTGGCTCATTAGCTCATTAGCTAATTGAACCAAAGCGTAGAAAATTATAAAATATTGAGTTGGGTTCTAACTACTGCCTTGGCAGCGACCCAGGCTTTTGCGTAGTCGGGTATTCTTATCCGCTCTTCGAGGATTTGGCTGGGTCCCATGTTCCGGATCTTACGGAACAGGCTGAGATAATACTTGTAGGCCACATATACACCAAAGCGTGCCTTCAGTGGAAGTTTTACAATGCCTTCATAGGCATGTTTAAAGTCCCTGGCAATATCGGCTTCGATCTCGGCCTTCATGTCGCTGGTGAAATTGGAAAAATCAACTCCTGGGAAATAGACCCTGTTCAACTGCTGGTAATCCGCTTTTACATCCCGGAGGAAGTTCACTTTCTGGAAAGCGGCGCCAAGTGAGCGCGCATGGGGCACCAGGTCTTCGTACTGCTTTTTATTTCCGTCGCAGAAAACATATAGGCACATCAGGCCCACTACTTCCGCACTTCCGTAGATATACTCTTCATAACCGGCCTGGTCGTACTCCTGCTTAGACAGGTCAAATTCCATGCTCTTAAAAAAAGCCTCGATCAGGCCATGGTCTATATCATATTGATTCACCGTGATCTGAAAGCTGTGGAGGATGGGATTCAGGCTGATACCCTGTTCAATAGCAGCGTAAGTTTCTGCTTTGAACTTCGCCAGTAAGTCTTCTTTGCTATAACCGTGAAAGCTGTCCACGATTTCATCTGCAAATCGTACGAACCCATAAATATTGTAGATAGGAGTGCGTAGATCTGCATGCAGCATACGGATGGCACTGCTGAACGAAGTACTGTATCGCTCAGTAGTGATCTTACTGCATTCCTGGCTGACATCGTGAAAGAGGCTGATCATGCTGGTTATTTTGGTCGCTCGATTATTGTAAATCTAAAAAAAAGAAATACCCCCGGCAAATTTTGTTGACTTGAAGTTAACAATATTAAAGGAAGATAGTTCAACTGCCGAAATGCTTCACCACCTGCCCGGCGACCACTTCACCGCTGATCAGGCTTGGAGGAACCCCTGGACCGGGAACGGTCAGCTGTCCGGTGTAAAACAAATTCTTCAACTTTTTGCTCCTGCAAGCGGGTTTGAGCACCGCAGTCTGCATCAGCGTATTGGCAAGGCCATAGGCGTTGCCTTTATAGGCGTTATAATCTGAAATGAAATCGCGGTGGGCATAGGTTCTGCAGTAAACGATGTTGTCCTTGATATCCTCACCCGTTTTTTCCGCAAATCTTTTGAGGATAATGTCAAGGTATTTCATCCTAAGCTCTTCAGAATCGCCCTCCAGTCCCGCTGCAACAGGGATCAGGAACATAATGTTCTCACAACCTTCCGGGGCCGATGTTGGATCAGTCTGGGAGGCAACGCTCACATAGAACAGGGGTGCTTTTGGCCATTCTTCCGTTACATAGATCTCTTTGGCATGGGCTTCAAAAGGCACATCAAAGAACAGGGAGTGGTGGAGCACATTCCTGAACTTCTTATTGATGCCAATATAATAAAGCAGGCTGCCGGGGGCCATGACCTTTTTGTCCCACCAGCTTTCTGAATAGCTCCTGTACTGTTCGGGAAGGAGCTTGCTCTCAATAAAATGGTAATCGGCGCCACCGATCACGGCGTCTGCCTTAAAATCTTCGCCCGTATTACAGACCACACGCTTAACCGCGTCTGCCTCTATATCGATGGTAGTTACATCGCGCTTGAACCTGAACTCAACACCCTGGTCAACAGCCAGTTTGTACATAGCCTGCACGATGCTGTACATGCCACCTTCCGGGTACCATGTACCCAGCTTGATATCGGCGTAGTTCATCAGGCTGTACAAAGCGGGGGTGTTCTCCGGAAGGGCACCTAAAAAGAGCACCGGGAATTCCAGCATCTGCCTGATGCGGGGATGTTTAAAATATTTGTGGATGTGTTTCTTGATGGAGGTAAACACATCGAGTTTAAAAACACCTTTTACAAGATCCATGTCCGCAAACTCCATGAGGCTCTGACCGGGTTTGAATACCAGTTTGTTGATGCCCACTTCGTATTTGTATGCGGCTTCCTCCAGGAATTTGTCGAGCTTGGCAGCTGCGCCGGGCTCCATGCTTTCCAGGAGATTCCTGAATTCGTTGTAATCAGCCGGGACATCCGATGACCCTTCGTCCCAATATATCCTGTACGATGGTTCGAGGCGGGTAAGCTTGTAGTAGTCGCTGACTTTCTTACCGAATTGTGCGAAGAAACGTTCAAATACATCGGGCATCCAGTACCAGCTGGGGCCCATATCGAACGTAAAACCATCTTCAATCAATTGCCTTGCGCGGCCTCCGGGGGTAGGGTGTTTTTCCAACACCATAACACTCCAGCCTGCCTTCGCCATGAAAGCAGCAGCAGATAAACCGGCGAAACCGGCACCGATGACAATAACTCTTTTTTTGCTCACAGTATAAAGAAAATCAAAACCGGAGAACAGAAGACAAAATCAATGTAATTTTTTATCTGCCCTCAGTATTTAGAAATCTGTTCTTTCAGCAGCCTCCTTGCGAAGTGAATCCTGCTTTTGATAGTTCCCAGCGGCTCAGAGAGCATATCTGCGATCTCGTGGTATTTGAAGCCTTCGAAATAAAGCATAAAAGGCTGACGGAAGATATCGGGAAGATCGTGTATAGCTGCCTGGATCTCTTTGATCCGAAGATTTGATTCAGCTTCGTTGGAGATGGCAGACTGCTGGTAGTCCAGCAAATAGTCGTTCGCAGATTTGTCAAAAATCGTGTTCTGCTTCACCTTACGACGGTAGTTGTTGATGAAGATGTTGCGCATGATGGTATAGAGCCAGGCCTTAATATTGGTACCTACGCTATACTTTTCCTGGTTAGCTAATGCGCGAAACATGGTTTCCTGGAGAAGATCTTTTGCAGTCTCATGGTCTTTGGTCAGAGTAACGGCAAAGGGTTTCAGAAAATCAGCGTTCTGAACCAGCATCTTGTTGAACTCAGCAGTAGCCATATTCTTTTGTTTAGGTTTGTAGGATACGAATTTAAACAAGAAATACCATACAAAGCGCATTTTCTGTAGAATTATTTTGTTAATAGTCTTAAACAAAATAAACCAGAAGGTTTTCTTAATTGGCTAATTGGGAAATTGGTGTACCGGCGCGTTTCGCAGGTTGGCCACGGGGCTGGATTAGCGGATTGACGGATTGGCGAATTAGCGGATTTGTAGATTGGCCGACTGGCCGAGTTCCCGGATGATTTGGCAGAGTTCAATAGAAGGACGAGCCTCGGCGATGCCGGTACCCTTACCTTCGAAAATATCTCTATAACATTGATTATGAAGGTTTTCCATCCCCGAGTCTAAGCGGATGACCTCGTTATTGACCCTCATTTGTCGGAAGCTTCTTGGCCCTCCCGGAGGCAGGTCGGCAGCATCTACACTTAAGAACCAGTTTACCCGGGCACGCTGCAATGTGAAATTCCCCGCCGCCCGGTGGGGATCATACAATAAAACCTTCTGGTTTTGAACCGGACCAAAGATCCATAGCAGCAGATCAAACAGATGGATGCCGATGTTGGTGACGAGTCCGCCGGAGAGATTCTCATTTCCCTTCCAGGAATTGAAATACCAGTTGCCCCTGGCCGAGACATATCGCACGTCCACATCATAGATTTCCTGGGATGCGCAGAGCTTCTCCTTCAGCTTCATCACCGCCTCAACGTTACGGAGTTGGAGTATGGTGCTGATCTTCTTACCGCAGTTTTTCTCCAATTCAGTCAGTTGATCGAGCTGCGCGGGGTCCAGGACCAGCGGTTTTTCGCAGATCACATGGGCCTGTTGTTCCATGGCCCACTGAATATGTTCAAAATGCAAATGATTGGGTGAACAGATGGAGACGTAGTCAAGGGGATGGGTACGATGAAATTGCGTGTATGCATTCATGTCGCTGAAACAAGCTGCATTGGGGAAATACTGGTCAAGCACTGCGAGATCATCGTGCACGTCATACACAGAAACCAGCTCATGGCCCAGATCCCTGATCGCTTTCATATGTCGAGGTGCAACATACCCCGCCGCGCCTATGAGGGAGAATTTCATCGTTGCAAAGATACCTAATCAATGAGCTAATTGGCTCATTGGCTAATTGAAATAAAAAATCCTGATTAATGTTGAATTAACCAGGATAAACTTAAGAATGAGCTAATCAGCCAATGAGCCAATTAGTTAATTGTAGTAATAAACTCCATCACCTCGCTCAGGCTGCGTTTGAAGTTGATCTTACTGGGGATGCGCTTTTCGTAGGCTTGTGTCAGCCTGCCCGAAATGATGATGGGCGTATTATCTGAGGCCTTGGTCAGGTTACCCAGGAATTTTTCAAAACTGAAACTGTTAGACACCGAGGTCAGGTGCGTATAGCAATAATCAGGCTTCTTGATCTTCACCACATACTCAACATCTTCCAGTGGTACGTTGGATCCAAGATAAAGCGTATAGATGCCTCTGCTCTTCAAAAGATACTGGATGAACAGCAAACCGAGTTCATGGTATTCACCTTCCGGCAGGAATAACAGAACGGATTTGTTGGTGACAATGAGTGGATTGATGCTTTCAATACCCACGATCAGTTTCTGCCTGATGATGTTAGACACCAGGTGTTCCTGGGCCGGGTTGATGTGATCGGTTATCCAAAGCACACCGATCCTCTCCATGAAGGGGAAGATGATCTGGTTGATCGTTTTCTCGATACCACGGGCCTTGATATAATTATCCAATACCTCCTCGTACTCCTCCAGTTTCATGTCTATCATGTACTGGATCAGTTCATTGATCACCCTCTCCTGCTGGGCCTGTGCGTTGGCCAGCGTGACGATCTTATCCTTCATCTCGTCTTCCGACATGCGGTCGATATGGGAGATCTTATAGCCGTATTTGTTCAACAGGGCTATGTTGAGGATGGTCTTGAGTTCGTGGTTATTGTAATACCTGATATTGGTATCAGTCCGCTGTGGTTTGAGGAAACTATAACGCTGCTCCCAGATGCGGATCGTATGGGCTTTAACTCCCGTCAGATTTTCCAAATCTTTAATGGTAAATGCGTTCATACCATTTATAACAAGGATTAAATTAAAATGTTTAATTATTTGAGCCAGAAAAGTTAACAAAAAACAGTTAACTCAACAAACTCAACAGAGAACATTGACAATCAGGGAATTAGAGCGCGGCGTTGAGGAGTTGCCGGTCCATCAATTTCTGTAGTGAGGGGGTAAATGGCAGTTGTTGGAGGGACGAAAGATGCCGGTCATGGTGAAGGTCGGTCCCGAGCAGGTCTGTCAGGTTATGGTTCACCAGGTATTCAGCGGCATCGCGAACGGAGCCGCCGTAGTAGCCTGAAAAAGACAAAATATTCGACTGAAACAGGCAGCCAGCCGATTTCAGCTGTTCATATTCCCGGGGTTGACGATGGAAATAGGTATATCGTTCCGGGTGGGCAAGGATAGGCTGATAGCCCTTCATTTGTAACTCGAAGATCATGTCCTTCACGCCAAGGGGTGGGCTGATAAAGGAAAACTCAACCAGCACATAGTTATCCTTGATGGTCAGCAGTTTCTCGTTGCGGTTGAGTATGTCAACCACATGATCATCCAAAAAATATTCCGCGGCAGCCTGGAGGGGAACATCTGCCCATGATCTCCTGATCTCGTCCAGCCCCATCCCTATCGTTGAGGGCGTATTCGGATACATATCCTGCATTACATGCGGGGAGGTGATCAACTTTTCATAACCCAGGCCCAGCAGTCCTTTGATGAGTTTCAGGGATTCTTCAACGCCCGGTGATCCATCGTCCACGGCGGGTATGAGATGCGAATGCATATCCGTCCTCAGTAGATGAAAGGGGAATAATTCCGGAGAAGATTTTCGTTTAAAAAAAGAGAACATTTTAAAATTGGCTAATTGGCTAATTGGCTAATTGACTGATTCTTTGAAGCAAATTCCTGATATACCATCTCGAGACCTTTTTTCAAGTCGATTTTATGTTTCCAACCAAGGGCGTGAAGTTTTGAAACGTCCAGCAGCTTCCTGGGGGTACCATCTGGTTTGGTGTTGTCCAGAATGATATCGCCATCAAACCCAACGATCTCCTTGATCATCAGTGCCAGCTCGCCTATTTCAAGATCCTCGCCGGTACCGATATTGACGAGGCCTTCTTCATCGTAGTTCTGCATGAGGAAATAACAGGCATCGGCGAGATCATCGGCATGCAGAAACTCACGTTTGGGTTTGCCGGTTCCCCACATGGTTACAGAAGGCTGGTTATTGACCTTGGCCTCATGAAATTTGCGGATCAGTGCCGGGAGTACATGGGAGTTTTGCAAATCATAGTTGTCGTTCGGGCCGTACAGATTGGTTGGCATTACTGAAATAAAATGACACCCGTACTGTGCGCGATAAGCGTCACACATCTTGATCCCTGCGATCTTCGCTACGGCATAAGGTTCGTTGGTATACTCAAGCAGCCCCGTGAGCAGATATTCCTCCTTCATTGGCTGGGTAGCCATTTTCGGGTAAATGCAAGATGACCCGAGAAAAAGTAATTTCTTCACGTTGTTTACATAGGAAGCATGGATCACATTACTCTGGATCATCATGTTCTCGTAAATAAAATCCGCCCGATACGCGTTGTTAGCCAATATACCCCCTACTCTGGCGGCAGCCAGGAAAACATACTCTGGTGTCTCGGTCCTGAAAAATTCGTTCACCTGTTGCTGGTTACGAAGATCGAGTTCAGCAGAGGTTCTCAATACAAAATTGGAGTAACCGGCAGCCTGCAGCCTGCGCAATATGGCGGACCCCACCATACCACGATGCCCCGCAATAAATATTTTAGAAGATAATTCCATTATGATTATTCGTACTGGTTTTTGATCTCAAAACCAGATTCTTTTAACAGCTTTTCCCTCCTGAACAGATCAACATCGCATCGTACCATTTCACTCACCAGCATGGGCAGATCGTATTTCGGTTTCCAGCCCAATTTTGTGTGTGCTTTTGTAGGATCACCGATCAGCAGATCAACTTCTGTAGGCCTGAAATAAGCAGGATCCACGCACACCACTTCCTTTCCTATTTCCACCTGGTAATCCGGATTTGAGCAAGATGATACAACGGCTTTCTCGTTTGCGTCTTTTCCAGAGAACTCCAGTTTGATACCCACTTCAGCAAAAGCCATTTTCACAAAATCCCTAACCGTGGTAGTCACGCCGGTTGCCAACACAAAGTCTTCCGGAACATCCTGCTGCAGGATCCGCCACATA
>JBBAJN010000126.1:0-9200 GCA_040404045.1 Chitinophagaceae bacterium | reverse complement strand
CTATGCCACAGCTGAAGCACATATTAATGGTCGTAGCCGGACACGCCCTGCTGACAAAGCACCTGGGGCAGCGGGCATTAAGCCAGACGAGATGGCAAAAGGCAAAGCACTTTATCTGCAAGACGGTTACTGCAGCACTTGTCATCAAGCGGATGGGAAAGGCCTTGAAGCGGCTGGATTCCCGCCGCTAAGCGGATCAAAATGGGTTACAGGAAACGAAGATCGGTTGATCAAACTGGTCATCAAGGGACTATACGGACCCATTGAAGTGAATGGCAAGAAATATCCCGGCCAGGTGCCCATGACGCCTTACGGTGGTCTGCTGAAAGACGATGAAATGGCTGCGGTACTGACCTATGTGAGGAATTCGTTTGGAAACAAAGCGCCTGCTGTAACGGCAGAAAAAGTAAAACAAATACGCGCATCGATCAAGGATAAAACAGGATTCTACACACCGGAAGAATTGCTGAAAATGCATCCGATGGAAAAATGATTGGCGGCGCAGTAAGTAAAAACACTGAATTAATATGTACAAAATAGGATTTAATACGCTCGTGTGGTCAGCGGTGGTATCTGATGAACAATTTCCTATCATCGATCGGCTGAAAGAAATCGGATACGATGGCGTAGAATGCTTCGTCGGCGCCCCTGATGATGCCGCCTACAAGCGTTTCGGTGATCACGCCCACAACATAGGTTTGGAAACAACCTGTGTAACTGTTGTTGACCCTGAACATAACCCAGTTGACCCTTCCCCTTCCGTCCGTGCCAAAGCACTGGACCGAATCAAATGGAGCATCGACCGGGCACATGACATGCGCTCCACCGTCCTCTGCGGCCCATTTCATTCTGCCCATGCCAACTTTTCAAAAAAACCTCCTCACGAAGATGAATACAACTGGTGTGCAGAAGTCCTTCAAAGGGCTGGGGACCACGCTGCACAAGCAGGGATCACGCTGGCCCTGGAAGCACTGAACCGCTTTGAATGTTATCTCTGCAACACGATGGTGCAGCTGAAATACCTGGTGGACAAAGCAGGGCACACCCATGTGAGAGCCATGTATGATACGCATCATGCGAACATTGAAGAAAAGAAAGCCCATGAGGCACTAAAGCAGATCAGCCCCGTACTGGCCCATGTCCATATCAGTGAAAATGACCGTGGAACCCCGGGCGATGGACACGTGCACTGGGATGAAACCTTTGCTACACTCGCTGAGATCAAATACAACGGCTGGCTGACCATCGAGGCTTTTTCCAGGAATGATCCTGACTTTGCCAACGCCATCAATGTATGGAGAGAATACTCAGGTCCATGGGACATGGCGATCAATGGCTTAGCCTTCATCAAAGAACAAGCTGCAAAACATAAACTTTAAATTTTCAATCAAAAATTTCAACCAGATGTCTGAAAACAATTATCCCAAACTGCACAACGCCACCTGGCCCGGCATTGTAGGGAAAGGGCCTGATTCAGAACCCCCTATTTCACTGGATACACTCATCGATTTTACCGCCAACGCAGAGGTGGATGGCGTAAAATTTGACGGCATAGATATTGGCCTGTTTGAGCCTCATTTCAACATCGATGAATCAGAGGATGGCATCAAAAAATTGGCCGATAAAGTAGGCGCGCTCAACCTCAACATCGGTTCACTGGTAGCACCCATTTGGGGTGGCCCTGCCATGGGCAGCAAAGAAGACCGCGCCGTATTTGTGGACATGGTCAGGCGCTCCTGTGAATTTGGAAAAAAACTCCGCAATGCCGGCGTACGTCCCTATGGCATCATCCGTATTGACTCCGCAAGCAAACCTGAAGCCTGGGCAAAAGATCCTGCAGGAAATACCAAACTGATCGCTGAAACTTTTCGTGAAGCCTGTGATGTAGCTGCTGATTATGGAGAACGACTGGCTGCTGAAGGCGAGATCTGCTGGGGTGGCATGCACAGTTGGAAGACCATGATTGACACGCTGGAAGCAGTGGATCGTCCCAACATAGGTTTCCAGGCAGACATGGCACATACATTGCTTTATCTGCTCGGCTATAATGCCCCTGAACATCGCATCCTTCCTGAAAATTTTGATTGGCAAGATGGGTCCGTGCTGGATGAAGGATTGAGAAAACTGACCAGTGCGCTTCGTCCCTGGACCATCGATTTCCATGTGGCCCAAAACGACGGTACCGTGCATGGCACAGGATCACACGATAAAACCGGACGCCACTGCCAGGCCCTTGATCCCAATGGCAAACTGGATATTGCAAAACATGCCGGATTCTGGCTGCGAGATGAGAAAGGAGAACTGACCAAAGCCTTCCAGCACATTTGCTGGGACGGTTGTATGTTCCCCAATGAGGTCATGATGAAACAACAAACCTGGAACGATATCCTGGCAGCCCTCATCAAGGTGAGGAACCACCATGGCTGGAAAGCATAAATCAGATAACAACTTTAATCTAACACGATGGCAACAAAAAAAATATTGAGAATTGGACTGATCGGCGGTGGATTCATGGGAAGAACCCACTCCAACGGTTACAACCGCATCCGCAATTTCTTCCCCGAACTGGAATACATGCCGGTATTGAAGGCGGTGTGTTTCCGCAACGAAACCAAACTGAAGGCCTTTGCCGAACAGTGGGGTTATGAAAGCATTGAAACCGACTGGCGTAAGCTGATCGCGCGGGATGATATCGATGCGGTGGACATCTGCACGCCCAACGACACCCATGCCGAGATCGCGATTGCCGCGGCAAAAGCGGGTAAGATGGTGCTCTGCGAAAAACCCCTGGCCCGTAACATGGCGGAATCACAGGAGATGGTGGATGCCATTGAGAAAGCAGGCGTGGCTAATACGGTCTGGTACAATTACCGGAGGATCCCTGCAGTAACACTGGCCAAGAACATCGTTGACTCAGGTAAACTCGGCAAGATCTATCACTACCGGGCAAACTTCCTGCAAGATTGGACCATCAATGAAAAGCTTCCCCAGGGCGGCGAAGGCCTGTGGCGCATGGATGCCGCTGTTGCTGGTTCCGGAGTGGTTGGCGATCTGCTCTCCCATTGTGTTGACACAGCGATCTGGCTCAATGGCGGTATCAGGGAAGTTTCGGGGATGACCGAAACCTTTGTGAAAGAACGCATGCACCAGCTCACAGGAAAGGTAGAGCCGGTAGGGATTGATGATGCCTGCTCCTTCTTTTGCCGGTTCAACAATGGCTCCCTCGGACTTTTTGAATCCACCCGTTATGCAAGGGGACATAAAGCCCTTTATACTTTTGAGATCAATGGAGCCAATGCTTCTATACGCTGGGATCTCCATGATCTGAACAGGTTAGAATACTTCGACAACGGGGATGAGTCCAACCTCAGGGGTTGGAGGTCCATCCATGTCACCGATGGTGAACAGCCTTACATGAATAAATGGTGGGTACCCGGACTCGGCATCGGATACGAGCATTCATTTGTGCACCAGGTTGCTGATTTCCTTAAGAGCCTGGAAACAGGCGGATCCTGCTCCCCTACTTTCAGGGAAGCCCTGGAAACGCAGAAAGTATGTCAGGCCGTCCTGGATTCTGCAGCCACCCGCAGTTGGAAAACATGTTAATTCAAATCCCAAAACAGATTCATGAATATTCGGAGCATTGCTACGTTAGTTATTCCCTTCTTATTGATCAGTTTTTCTTTTGATGCAGTAGCACAAAAGACTAAAGGATTCAAGAAGATCTTTAATGGCAAGAACCTGAAAAACTGGGAATGCGATACCGCCTTCTGGCGTATTGAGAATGGCAGCTTCGTTGGTGAAGTTACCCGGGAGAAACCATTGAAGAGTAATACGTTCATGATCTATCGTGGGAAGACCCCGGAAAATTTTGAATTTAAGGCGCGATACCGCATTAGTCCTGATGGCAACAGCGGTGTGCAATACCGAAGCGAAATGGTACCCAATGTTCCATTTGCACTGATGGGATACCAGGCGGACATCGATGGCGCAAACCGATATACCGGACAGAATTACGAGGAGCGGGGACGCGGGTTCCTGGCTATGCGCGGCGAACGATCTGTATTGAAAGAAGGTCAGAAACCCACCATTGCCGGCAGCGTTGGAAATTCTGATGAATTGAAGGCGAAGATCCGGGTGGATGACTGGAACGAGATCCACATCGTTGCCAACGGTAACCACCTCATGCATTACATCAATGGTGTATTGATGAGCGAAACCACCGATGAAGATGCCGTAAAAAGAAAGTTCAGCGGCCTCATCGGGCTCCAGGTGCACGTGGCGCCAAAGATGAAAGTTGAGTACAGGGAGATCTACCTCAAGGCGATCAAATAAATCTTTAGCTGATCCATAGAAAAGGCGGTGTTGTTGAACACCGCTTTTTTTTGCGTCTGCCGAAGATTTTTATGGGGGGCGCAAAGCCAAACCGGACTATTCAGCAAGCAATGCTTTCAGCACTTTATTTATGTCTGCTGCCCGATCGAAGATCATGAGGTGGCCGGCGCTGGGGATCGATACGGAGGGTCGGGTGTAACGGTGTGGCAGGATAATGTCGCGGGTGCCATGGATATGATGGGCCGAAACCTTGTGTTCCCCGGTTTCCCATTCCACAACGGCCTTTAGGGCCCAGGACACGAACCGGTTGTCCATATCCCGCGCCATTTGCCTGATGATCTGTTTATCCTCGGCGGATTCGCTGGAAAAATACCGCTTCAGGTAGACCCCACTCTTAATGATGCCCGGGGTCAGGAACCGGTGAAGTCCCAGTTGAAAAGCCCGTTTATAATAATAAGGTAACTGGGAGGGGTGAGATATACTGGCGATGAGGATCAGTTTGTGGGGCGGGAACTTTTTCGCGATCTCCACAGAAAGCATCCCGCCGAATGAAAGTCCTACTAAAACAAAAGGCTGGCTTGTGTCTATCTGCTCTGCCATCCTCAGCGCATACGCCGGCAGGGTATCCCGGTCGTGTGGGTTCACCCAATCGAGGTAATGCGCCTCATACCCTTCCGGCAGGCGAATATGCCGGAACACTCTTCTATCGGCCGCAAGTCCGGGTATGAAGTAGGCTTTCATAATGCGAAGTTCTTCAAAAATTGGATTTAGCTTTGTAATATGAATATTAAGAACAACATTCTTGAAACGATCGGCAATACACCTATGGTCAGGCTGAACCGGATCACGCGGGACCTGCCATGTGAAGTTGTTGCGAAAGTTGACTATTTCAATCCCGGAAATTCCATCAAGGATAGAATGGCTCTTAAGATGATCGAAGTTGCCGAGCAGGAAGGAAAGCTGAAACCCGGCGGCACCATTATCGAGTGTACCTCAGGAAATACAGGCATGGGATTGGCCCTGGCGGCCGTGGTTAAGGGATATAAATGCATTTTCGCTACAACCGATAAGCAATCTAAGGAGAAAGCCGATATCCTGAAGGCTGTTGGGGCAGAGGTGATCGTATGTCCTACCAACGTTGAACCCTCCGATCCCCGCAGTTATTATTCTATCGGAAAACGTCTTGCCAAAGAGATCCCCAATTCTTTTCTATGCAATCAATATGATAATCTGGCTAACCGGTTGGCCCATTATGAATCCACCGGACCAGAGATCTGGGACCAGACGGACGGCAAGGTGACCCATGTGGTAGTCACGGCAGGCACCGGCGGGACCGTGACCGGGATCGGCATGTACCTCAAGGAAAAAAATCCGAACATCAAGATTTGGGCTATTGACGTGTACGGGTCGCTGCTGACCAAGTATTTTAAAACAGGTGAGATCGATATGGGCGAGGTTCATCCCTATGTGACGGAAGGGTTTGGCGAGGATTTTGTTCCCCAGAACTACAACATGCGGTTTATCGATCATTTTGAGCAGGTCACGGATAAGGATGGGGCGGTCATGGCCAGGAGGCTGGCCAGGGAAGAGGGACTGTTCTGCGGGTACAGTGCGGGCAGTTGCATACAGGGATTAATGCAGTTAAAGGACCAGTTGAAGAAAGATGACCTGGTGGTCTGTATACTGCACGACCATGGCAGCCGGTATGTGGGTAAGGTCTATAATGACCAGTGGATGATGGAAAGGGGATTCCTGGACGTCAAAACCCTGAAGGATATTGTCAGCGGCCGCAGCAGCAAGCAGAAACTGATCTCGGTGGTACCGGGGCAGTTGGTTTCCGAGGCGGTTGAGCTGATGAAGAAATACGATATTGAACACATACCAGTGATGCAGGATGGTGAACAGGTGGGATCGATCAGCGAGAATGGCTTGTTCCAGAAAATGTTCTCTAATCCTGATATCCGGTCATCCACCATTGGCGATATACTCGAAAATCCATTCCCTATTGTTGATTTTAACACTGCCGTAGAGCGGGTGAGCAGTTTGATTTCAAAAGAAAACGGTGCGGTTTTAGGCAGGGATGAGAGTGGAAATCTCCATATCGTCACCAAATACGACATCCTGCAGGCACTCGCCAAGTAAAACTACCATTTCACCTAACACATTGTAAATGCTGCAATTCCAAAAGATTGCAGCATTTTTTATTGAACCCAACATTACGTAGATCTACGATTTTCAAGTCGCTGATATACGTGCGCCACACCTGTAGTTTTGCTTTAATGAGAGTATAAAATGTACTGCTGAAAAAGGGTGGATTTGCTCTTGTGCAGAGCTGGCAAGCGGGATATCTTTGTTCTCGAAGTTGATTGGTTAGGGAATAGCACCTCAAAACCAAATATCCAATTGTCCGAAGAAAAAAACCATCCGTAAGAATCGTATTATCCAATACCTATTGAACGGTACTAAGCCAAACCCAGTCAACTTCAATTTTTAACCCTGTAAATATCCGATACTATCCAAAATGAATCCAAACCTTAGAAAAATCGAATCCTATTTAAAGCCCGTTTGAAATCCGTACCAACAGAAAACAAAATCCAATCCAATGAAAAAGGCCTACAGAATTCTGTCCATTCCATGAAAACCAAAAGATCCATGTCTAAGGAAAACCAAATCCAGATCCTGAAAACCGTACACATCCGTTACGACATCGATCCAGTCCTCTGAAGATGACCAAAAACAGAATTCCGAATCCATGAAAGCCCTCTAGTCTTAGTTGGCTCCACAAAAAAAAGATTTCCTCTCGTGCAAACGGGAGGTTTTTTTTTGAGTGTGGGCAAGATGGTCAATGCGGGAATGAATAGACGCCTGGATTTGTTACTGCCAGCCCCAAACTATTTTAAGGTAAATCTTCGTAAAATTCCCGTCTTCCCGCCTTCTCTATGGTTGCTGTAGTGGATGCCACTGACAATCACGACGATCAGAATAGTAAAATTACTAAGGTCTTATTATAATGATAATCATATCATTATAACTGTTGTTAGAATATTAATTAAAATAACGGAATCGTAAATCTACGTATTCATAATGGTAACCCTACGACAAATACACCTGTAGTATTCCTTGAATTGGTATCTGGATTTTCCGTTAAAGAAAACGTTGTTTCGCTCTTGTGCAGCCTTGCACACGGTGATATCTTTGTATTGTTGATGAGGGAATATGAGGCGCGAAAAACCAAATCCTACGAAAGCCAAACGATCCTAAGAAAACCAAACCGAATCCTGAAAAAACCAAACCGAATCCAAACCTTAGAAAAAACCAAGACCTGGAAAACCACCAAACCCAATCCTTAGAAAACCACCAAACCCAATCCTTAGAAAACCTAACCGAATCCAATCCCATTGAAACAAAACCTGTGAATTCTGTCCAAATCCTGAAAACCAGATCCTTTCCTAAGAAAACCGAACCAAATCCAATCCGAAGAAAACTGTACACATCCGTACAACATTGATCCAATCCTAAGAAACCAACCAAACCAAAGAAAGCAGAATTCCAATTCCCCTGAAAGCCGCTACTCATAGTTGGCTCCACAAAAAAAGTTATTTCCTCCCGCTAATCCCGGGAGGATCTTTTTTTTTAATGTGGAGAATGAGCCAATCAGCTAATCAGCTAATCAGCCAATCAACATCTCCCTGAAGTAGTCAGGAAAATGCTGCATCCGACTGCCATACCAACTGAACATCTCGCCGTCAACCAGCCGAATTTCAACATCGACCAAAATTTTATTCAACTCTTCTATATCCTTCATTTTAAATGGATAAGGCTCGGAGGATAAAAGCAGGAGTTCAACTTCTGCAGATCCAATTTCCTCAACACTGACCTCAGGATACCTGTTTCGCTGTGAAAACGCATTCTCCCATCCGCATGCCTCTATCATAGCGTGTATAAACGTATCCCCTCCCGCAGCCATATAAGGCTTCTTCCAGATCAGGTAAGCTACGCGTTTCTTTATCTTCTTCAAATTGGCCATCCCTGAACGGATCTCCTGTACCAGGATGTTAGCCTGACCTTTTCGGTCCACCAATTCTCCAATGGCCCCAATCATCTCCAAAGCCCCGCTGATATCCTTGATATCACTGGTCCATACCGGGCAGATCTGGCGAAGGGCCTCCACATCCTCCTTTGTATTCTCCTCCTTATTCGCCAGGACCAGATCGGGCATCAAGGATTGCACACGCTCCAGGTTGACCTTCTTCGTTCCACCCACCCGTGCTTTGGCACTGAACCAATTCCCGGGATGAACGCAGAATTTGGTGATGCCTACCACCTCATCCTCCAAACCCAGACTGTGCAGGAGTTCGGTCTGGGAAGGAACGATAGAAACTATTCGCCGGGGAACTCTTTCCAGCACCACATCGAAGCCTGCCTGGTCTGTTGTCTTTATACACATCGATTGTAAATTAATGATTATGAGGATGGCTGGCAGATCCACCACTTGCAATTCATTTCATATATTTGCCCCACGAAAAAATAAATATACCCCTCATGGCGAATAATAAGATTGTTGAATTGCTGGGCGACCAGGCAGAATATTTACTGAATCATACGTCAAAAACCGTAGATAAAGACACATTGCACCTCCCGTCAGCAGATCATGTTGATAAAATTTGGGTCAACAGCAACAGGAGCAACCAGGTGCTGAGGAGTATGCAGTCCCTGTTGGGACATGGCCGTCTGGCGAACACTGGCTACTGCTCGATCTTCCCCGTTGATCAGGGAATTGAGCATAGCGCTGGATCTGCATTCTCACCAAACCCTATTTATTTCGATCCCGAGAATATCATCAAACTGGCCATCGAAGGCGGTTG
>JBBAJN010000125.1:8454-9221 GCA_040404045.1 Chitinophagaceae bacterium | reverse complement strand
AAGCCGTCGGCAGATACGTGATGAATGCTCTCATCGTGATCGGTGCAGCTGTGTGGCTTCCATATTTTGGCGAACACATAGCTTCGCACACCGGCTTAAGTAATTCTTTTTTCGGCACCCTTTTTATTGCTGCCGCCACCTCTCTTCCAGAACTTGTGGTCTCATTAGCTGCTTTGAAAATAGGGTCCCTTGACATTGCTGTCGGAAATTTACTGGGCAGCAATGTATTCAATATGTTTATCCTGGGACTTGACGATGTATTCTACAGTAAAGGATCTCTGTTTAAAGATATCGATCCGTCTCACCTGTTATCCGTTCTGGTCACCACCATCATGACAGCTGTCGTAGGACTTGGCCTGCTCTTTAAACCGAAGAAAAAACAGATATGGCAATTCAGCATGGATACTTTTACGATCATCATACTGTATATAGCACTCATGATCTACTTATTCACAAAATAAAACCCGGTCTTTAATCGTATTTTTCACAGTGAAATTGAAAAAATGGTGCTTCACCGCAGAGATAAATGAAATTCTCACCAGATAAAAAACTCCTTGTTACAAAAGCCTCCGGCAAACAAATGATTTTTTTGCCGGGAAAGTTAAAACATTCCCTGAAACGTTCGGGGGCAGATGAAGCAACCAGTAAGCAAATCTTAGATGTCGTTTTGGCAGATGTTTACGATGGTATATCTACCCAGGAAATATACCAACAAGCATTCCGCTTACTGAGACAAAATTCCAGACAACATGCAGCACGGTATAAAT
>JBBAJN010000125.1:0-8444 GCA_040404045.1 Chitinophagaceae bacterium | reverse complement strand
TTTGAAATATTTGTAGGCAAAATATTTGAACAACTGCTGTACAAGGTGAGAACCGGACAGATCATTAAAGGCGAATGCGTGAAACATGAAGTGGATGTTATTGCAGCAAAAGGCAATCTGCTGGTGTTTGCGGAATGTAAGTTTCATAACCGTCCAGGATTGAAATGCGATGTAAAAATCCCTTTGTATGTCCACTCCCGGTTTAGGGACATCGAAAGCCATTATCAAAAGCAACCGGAAACTAATGGCAAAATTCATCAGGGGTGGCTGGTCACCAATACACATTTTACCGATGACGCTGTACGGTACGGCGAATGTGCCGGATTGCAGCTATTGGGATGGGATTATCCGCTTGGCAATGGATTAAAAGATATAATAGACAGAATGGGCCTTCATCCCATAACTTGTTTGACCACATTAAGAAATGCTGAAAAGCAAATTCTACTCGATAAAAAAGTAGCATTGAGCAACGAAATTTTAAAAGACCCCCAATTGCTGAAAACCTTAAGAATAGATGACAAGCGAAGCAGTGAGGTAAAAAAAGAAATTGAAGGATTATGCACACCTGTGATTACATCAAAAAAGAAATAAAAATCCAATCACTTCCCGATACAAAATCTAATAAAAGACATCCCTACTATCTTCGATTTGATTTGGAAACGCAATACGGGCATTCAATACCCACAAATTAATTATGTCAATTTGGCTTTAAAAAAATCAACCGTACGCTGCCAGGCAAGTTCAGCAGCGGCTTTATCATAACGAGGAGTCGAATCATTATGAAAGCCATGATTGGCGTTCGGATACATGTAAGCGGTATACTCTTTATTATTTGCTTTAAGCGCTGCTTCATAGGCGGGCCATCCTTCATTTACCCGGGTGTCCAGCGCTGCATAATGCAATAGCAGTGGAGCCTGAATTTTCGGAACATCATCAGCTGTGGGTTGACCACCGTAAAACGGTACAGCAGCAGCAAGTCCCGGAACACGCACCGCCATCATATTTGAAATCCATCCTCCAAAACAAAACCCGACCACCCCAATTTTACCGTTCACATCATTACGACCCTTCAAATAGTCTGTAGCAGCGATAAAATCCTCCAGCATATCATTTCTGTCTCGTTTCGATTGCATTTCCCGGCCCTTATCGTCACTGCCAGGATATCCGCCCAAAGGCGTTAATGCATCAGGCGCAAGCGCTACAAATCCTGCCACAGCCACTCTTCTTGCAACATCTTCAATATACGGATTCAATCCGCGGTTTTCATGAACCACGACAACAGCACCCAGCCTGTTTCTTACATCAGCCGGTTTACACAACAATCCCTTTATATTCCCTGATTTCGGTGAATTGTAATTGACATACTCCGACGTTATCCTTGGATCATCCACTGCTATTTGCTGCGTGGTCATATAATCTGGCATCAGGAAACTCATAAGCGAAGAAACAGTGACACCACCTACTGCATAAAGTGATAGTTTCTGCACAAAACTCCTTCTGTCAATGCGATTGTGCGCATAATCGTCGTACAAATCATACACTTCCTGGGTAATGTCTTCTTTTCTAATTGTGCTCATAAGTTCAATTTCCAATGAACATAAATATAACAAAATCCCTTCATTAAAAGAACTGCTATAAAAGCTGATCTAAAATTCCAGAATAGCTCCTGTCAAGGGTTTACAAGTCCGCTAAGTATAATCATTTCTGACAGTTGAACAGTAGGTATTAAATCAAATTTTTGTGGGTAAGACACCATTAAAACCACTGACAGATTCACTAATTTCGAACACAAATCTTCAAATCAAGTACCATTTACAGATCATAGCGTGTTAAAATAAGATCAATACCCAAAAAGCAACAATCCCGGAACGAGAGACGAAAAAACGTACTATGGAAAGTGTAGAAATAAATGACATATTTGACCTCGCATTCCGTTTTATAACCGAAACCAATGAAAGTGTTTTTCTGACAGGTAAAGCAGGCACCGGGAAAACGACTTTTTTAAAGCACCTCGTTGAACATTCATCCAAAAACATGGTGGTGGCAGCGCCAACAGGCGTGGCGGCCATTAATGCAGGTGGTGTTACACTGCACAGCTTATTCCAACTGCCGTTCTATCCTTTTTTGCCAACAGACAATAATCGGCAGGAATTACTAAGCAAAATCCGTTATCAAAAGCAACGCATACAATTGCTGCGCACAATAGAATTGTTGGTAATAGATGAGATCAGCATGGTTCGATGCGACGTACTTGATGCGATTGATACAATACTAAAAAGTGTAAGGAGAAACCAATCCTCTCCGTTTGGCGGCGTCCAGGTATTGTTTATCGGCGATCTATACCAGTTACCTCCCGTGGTCACAAGGAATGAGTGGGACGAAGTATTGAGCAATTATTATGAATCTCCATTCTTCTTTGCCAGTAACGCCGTAAAAGAACAAATGCCCCTGCTGATCGAACTCAACAAAATCTACCGGCAGAAAGAAGAAAGTTTTGTATCACTTTTGAACAAAGTTCGCAATAACCTCCTGGAGAAAGAAGACTATGATGCATTAAACCTTCGTTTCATTCCGGATTTTCACCCGACCACTGCAGACAAATACATAACGCTCACCTCCCACAACAACCAGGCCGACAGCATCAATCTTTCAAAACGGAATAGCCTTGATACTCCCTCCTTCATCTATAAAGCCAGAATAGAAGATGAATTTCCTGAAAATCTTTATCCGGCGGAAGCGGAGCTGGTTTTGAAAGAAGGCATGCAGGTTATGTTTATCAAAAATGATACCGTTTCAAAAAGATATTATAACGGAAAGATCGGCATCGTGTCTTCCCTCAGCCATGATAAAATAACAGTAAACTGCGATGGCGTCGACATTGAAGTATTTGAAGAAACATGGGAGAACACGCGATATACGCTCAATCAATCTGATGAAAAATTAGAACAAAAAGTATTAGGCAGCTTTACCCAATATCCATTGCGGATGGCTTGGGCCATCACTATTCATAAAAGCCAGGGCCTGACGTTTGAAAAGGTGATGATCGATGCCGCCTCTTCTTTCAGTAGTGGGCAGGTTTACGTGGCGCTGAGCCGCTGCACGTCACTTGAGGGGATTGTGCTATTGTCAAAAATTCCACCCACTGCGATTCTCAGTAATCAAAAAGTGGTGGAAGGTCAGCGTGCGTTGGCGCCAAAGGGCTCACTGGCTGAAAGGTTTCAGGGTGCAAGGCAGATATTTACATGGCAGTTGCTGAGCGAAATATTCTTACTGGAGGAAGCAGAAAAAAACATCGATTTTTTAAGAAATGTCGTAGTCGATCATAAAGACAAACTCAACGAAAACGCAGTGGAATGGACGGTGCAGTATCTGGAAGAGATAAGGAAACTTAAATTTACCGCCGAAAAATTTTTATCGCAGGTGAATCTATTGATGAGAGACAACCCCGTGATTGAAAACAATGAACAGCTGCAACAAAGAATACAGGCAGCAGCAGCGTATTTTTTACCCTCGATAGAAACAGTAAAACGGAGATTACAGCAGCACCCGCTTATTACGGAGCATCGGGAAACGGCAACAGCAGTTGATGAATCTCTTCTGGAAACCATGACTGCATTGATCAAAATCATTCATGGTATTAAATACTGTAATGCTCCATTTAGTGTTACAGGATATCTAAAACATAAACTCAACCTGAGCATTCCCCGAATTCATATAAGCAGCTATGCCGCCAATAAAAGAATGACGCCAGTTTCTGATATTCCAAACGCAGGATTATTTTTTGATTTAAAATACTGGCGAGACAAAGTCTGCAACGATCAGAACCTTCCTATCTATTTTGTCGCCAACAACAACAGTCTGAAAGAAATAGCCACCTATCTCCCCAGAACAACACAGCACCTTCAGCTAATCAGTGGTTTTGGTAAATCCAAAGCAGAAAAATATGGCGGTGAAATTCTGGAAATGGTTCAGGATTACTGTACAGAACATGAACTTGAAACCACAATTGAACTAAAGGCGGCTAATCCCAAACGACAACGGAAAGAGCGCATAGTGGAAAAGACTGAAAGCAAGATCCCTTCTGCGCATATCTCCATGCAGTTGTATAAAGAAGGAAAAGATATCGAGGCCATTGCTAAAGAAAGAAGTCTTGCTGCCAGCACCATAGAAGGACATCTTGCTGAATTTATTAAAACAGGTGACGTAAATATTGATGCTTTTGCGGACGAAAAAACTGTAAAATTGATTTCGGAGCACCTCAGTTTTAACCCTGACAAAAAACACGGCGAAATACGAACGATGCTGAATAATGCTTATAGCTTTGCACAGATCAAAGCAGTAGCTAATCATTTGATTTGGGAGGAGAATAAAAATGGGACCCCGAAATTTCCCTAATCCCGAATATTAAATTTAACCACGCTACTTTCCGATACAAAACTTGCTGAAGATATAATCCAACTGGTCCTCATTGGTGATCTCACCTGTGATCTCACCGAGATAATGCAGGGCGCGGCGGATGTCGAGGCTTAACAGGTCTCCGGGTATCCTGGCCTCCATACCTTTTCTGACGTCGGCAATGGCACCGGCAACCTGCATCAGGGCATTATAGTGACGCGCATTGGTGACAATGGTACTTTCTGTGTTCACCTGGCCCTGGAGTACTTTGTCTACCAGCCGCTCTTTCAGCAGTTCCACATGATGGTGGGTTTTGGCAGATATGTACAAGGCATCGATGCCTTCAAACTTTCGGGCCGCAGCAGTATCGCCCGACACATCAGCCTTGTTGCCGATCAGCAGGTAATTCGAATTGACTTCACGCAGTTGGGCAACGGCTGCTTCCAAGTCACCCAGGCTCTCTCCTTCCACATCAAACATATACACCACAATATCGGCATCCCGCATTTTCTCGCGGCTCTTCTCCACGCCGATCACTTCTATCACATCCTCACTGTCGCGAATACCTGCGGTATCGATCAGCCGGAAAAGGATGCCATCGATATTGATCACTTCTTCAATAGTATCCCTGGTAGTACCCGCGATCTCACTCACGATCGCCCGGTTCTCGTTGAGCAGGCTGTTGAGCAGGGTGGATTTACCCGCATTGGGCTTTCCAACAATGGCGACCTTCACGCCATTCTTGATCACATTGCCCAACTTGAACGAATGGATCAATTCCGCCACTGTACCGTCTATCGTGTTGATGAGCCCATGAAGCCGGGTCCTGTCGGCAAACTCCACATCTTCCTGGGAAAAATCAAGCTCCAGCTCGATCAGTGCGGAAAAGCTGATGAGTTCATCACGCAACTTCTTCAATACATCCGAAAATCCACCGCGGATATTCTTCAGGGCATGTTCCTGCGATGCCGCCGTGTTGGATGCGATCAGGTCGGCCACGGCCTCTGCCTGCGTGAGATCGAGCTTGCCATGAAGGAAGGCACGCTGGGTGAATTCGCCCGGTTTGGCCATCCTGGCTCCCAGCGATACGAATGCATTGATGATCTGTTCCTGGATATATGGGGAACCATGGCAGGAGATCTCGGCCACATCCTCCCCGGTATAGGACCTGGGCGCACGAAAAATGGAGACCACCACTTCGTCCAGCGGTTTCCCCTCATGCTTCAACACCCCTACATGAAGGGTATTGCCGGCAGCATTCGTCAAATCTTTCGATGGGAATACACCATCTACCATACTGATGGCCTTGGGGCCGCTCAGCCGGATCACGCCAATGGCACTGACCCCATGGGCCGTGGCCAGGGCTACAATGGTATCATCCCAGGAACTATACATGCTGCAAAGATAACAAGTGGCGATGAACCGATTCCTACACAAAAAAGGCCCGTTCTCACGGGCCTGTAGTTTTTGCTGTAGAACGATCAACAATCCTAATGATTCACCACCTTCAACACCCAAACGTGTTCACCTGCGTTACTTACCGTAGCGGGCACACTCACTTCCACAGCACCATCCACCTGCTTCCATTTGAGGTTCGACTTGGATCCCAGTGCCGTGATCTTCGCTTTCTTCTCAACAGCTACCTTATTGAAAGACACGGATGAACCCGGCTTGTCAAAGAAGAAAACATATTTGGTCTTGCCATCTTTCGATGCGGTATACCTGATATTGCCTTCGCCATAAGTCTCAGACATTCTGCTGCCATAGATGGCTTCACCATTCATCCGCATCCACTTGCCGATCTCTCTCAGGCGTTGGTACGCGGTGTCGTCGAACGTGCCATCAGGACCAGGCCCGATGTTCAGCAGATAGTTACCGCCTTTGCTAACTATGTCAACTAATTTCTCAATGATCTCATTGGTTGGCTTGTACACATCATTCGGCACGTAGCTCCAACTGTTGCCCATGGTCATGCAGGTCTCCCAGGGATAAGGCAGGCCTTTCTCCGGGATGTGCTGCTCAGGGGTCAGGTAGTTTTGCTGCTCACCAGGCACGGCACGGTCCACCACGATCAGCTTGGGTTGCTTCATCCTGGAGTTCTTCACGATCAGGGGCATATTGATGTCCTGACTCTGCGCAAAACGGATCGGCTTCACGCCATCCATCACTTCGTTCATATCAGCGTTTACCTCGGTGGCCGTTTTGGGCCTTACCCATCCACCGTCAAGCCACAGTATATCCACCTTTCCATAATCAGTCATGAGCTCATTGATCTGACCATGGGTGAAATCAACATACTTCTTCCACTGCTCGGGGTATTTTTTGATATCGTAGTTCGCATTCCTGTCGAACGCTGGAAACTTCTTCCACCAATAATAGTCCGTATGCCAGTCGGGCTTTGAAAAATAGGCCCCTATCCAGAAATTCTCTGCACGGAAGGCGTTGAAGATCTCCTTGGTGACGTTGCTCCTGGGGTTTGAGGAAAACGGCACCGATTTATCGGTGATCTTGTAATCCGTCAGCTTGGTATCGAACATGCTGAATCCGTCGTGGTGCTTGGTGGTGAACACCATGTATTTCATCCCTGCATCTTTCGCTGCAGCGGCCCATTTCTCCGGGCTGAAATTGCGGGGATTAAACGTATTCTTCAGGTTCTCGTAATTCTTAACGTATTCGTTGTAACTGTCGCCCTGACCTGGCTTCCGCGCGCCTGTCGCCCAGCCCACGTCTTCCGGGCAAATGCTCCAGCTCTCCACGATACCCCACTGGCTATAGGTACCCCAATGCATCAGGAGGCCAAATTTCAAATCCTTCCACTCCTCCAGCCGCTGCTGGATCGCAGGATCAGGATCAGGATAATACTCTTTGTGCTGGGCATTGGTTGCCAACATCATCAAAAAGAAACAAAACGAGAGAAATATGGAACGTATCATACCAGAAAAATTATGGCTTAAATATACACCCCGAATCGGAGCAAAAAAAAAGACGCGGACAACCGCGTCTTTTTCTCCCATCAAGTGATGGCATTATTTATCCGTATCCACCAGCACAACTTCATACACATTCTTCCCATTCTGCTGGATAGGCTGATAGTAGGTTTCTCCGATCTTCACATAGGTGACATCTCCCATCTTCACTTCTTTTCCACCCTCAGGAAGGCTTTCCACAATGGTGCCTGCAGTTGGGGGAACTACAGTGTATCCTTTTTCAGACTTCTCATAGTATGCGCCTCCGTAGTAGTAGTTATTTGTTGTCTGGTTGACCACCACCGTCTGTGACTGTGGCGGCAGTGTAGTCACTGTAGCGCCAACCGGAGCCTGAACAACCGTATAACCGCCATTGCTGGCTACATAATATACGCCCTGGTCGTAATGATACTGCTGGTTATTAACACTCACAATGATGGCTGTTGCCGCCATGGTGGCTACAAAAAATCCCCAGGGGTGCCAGACCGGTCCCCAGTAAAAAGGCTGATAGGGGTGGTAATAATAAGGATGGAAGCTGTAATAACGAAAGCCGCCGTAGCTGTAGGGTGGCCTGTTATAATGAATGTTGTTGTTACGCACCACCGTGGTATTATGGCTATTATCGATATTGATGTTTACATCACCGCGGCTGTTGTCGACATTGACATTTCCTGAATTGATGTTGTTGGTACGGTTCCCGGAGTTGTTGTTCACGGTATTACCGCCCTTATTACCGGAATTGTTGTTCACGGATTTGGTATCACCACCCTGCCTTGACACAGCATTATTGGTTACCGTTGAAGTAGAAGCCTTGGATGCAGATTTTGTACTTGCCGTTCCTGTCGAAGGTTTTGAAAGCCCTGATGCTTTGCTGGTGGCTGGCTTAGCCGTTGTTGCACCACCGCTGGGCCTTTTGGGCTGTGCCATGAGCAGGCTCGGAAGAGCCAGTAGCACGAAGGCAGCCGAAGCAAGTCGTATTTTGATATTGCGCATATTCTTTGTTTTAAGGTAAATAAATGATTGGATTAATTGGTCTTCTCCACGGCCTCCCAGAGCTCACTGAAATGCGGGTTGATGATGATC
>JBBAJN010000124.1:4160-9267 GCA_040404045.1 Chitinophagaceae bacterium | reverse complement strand
AAATGGGCGATGGGTTTTCCAACCAGGAGATCGCAGGAGCCTTATTCTTGTCGGAGAGCACCATCAAAACCCATGTATCAAACATCCTGTTTAAACTGGATGCCAAGCGCAGGACCGAAGCGGTCAAGATCGCCAGGGAGAAAGGGTTAATTTGAGTGGGGGTGTAGGTTCCAGTGCCTGAATTCATACTTTCGGAGGGTCAATTTCATCCTTTAGTATGAGCGCCTCACTTCGGTTCAGTACTAGTTTCGCATCAAACAACTACTTATGCAAAAGCTCATCCTTCGTTACAGTGCCTATGCGACCCTTACGCTGATCACCATCGGTCTATTTAATTTTACGGTCCTGAGTAAAATGAGCTATGAAGTTCAGGAGGTTGCCGGCTACCTGAGCATATTCATCTCGATGGTCTTTGTCTTTATGGGGATCAAACAATACCGTGATCAGGTCAATGCCGGAAAACTGAGCTTTATACAGGGGCTGAAGGTTGGCACCCTGATCGTACTGATCCCGGCCATCGCATTCGGCCTGCTCGATCTGGTATATACCGAACTGATCAACCCGGCATGGAAAGAGCAATACTATAACCATTACATAGAGCAATACAAATCACTTCCGGCGGCAGAGTTTGAAAAGATGAAAGCCCAACTCAAAGCCCAGCAGGAGATGTTCAGCTCACCCGGCCTTCAGTTCCTCATTATGTCGATGACCGTATTTGTACTTGGGATGATCGCTACGGTGATCTCGTCGCTTACGCTGAAAAGATCTTAGAGGGTTAACCTGTTTTTGAATCTGGGTATCAAGCCCAACTACTCAAAACTCACTTTCTTCAGGTAGTATGTATCGGGATCGATCACTGGCGCCGAATCAGATTGCAGCAATGTCTCTTTCTTTGACAGCATGATTCTTTTTCTGCCGGACGAAGTCTGTATTTCCACTGGCAAGGGCATATCGATGTTTGACAGTCTGACGGAATAGGACTTCGGGCCAGTCTGCCTCACCTCTATTCCCAGCTTGTCGGTGGTATAAAGAAAGAGATCGAATAAGGGATTTAGATTTTGCCCTGCTGCCGCATTGAAGTGGTTCAACAAGTCCTTCGTCATTACCGTATTCTCATAGGTATACCTGGGGTCGGTGATGAAGGCTTTTAGGGCAGTAAAGAAAACTTCGTCGCCGATCACCCAGCGAAGTGTATGCATGAAAAATGCCCCCTTACCATAGATATCGGGGTGGTAGGCCATCCTTGAATCCACCTCATCACCGCGAACGATCGGGAATTTATTCTGCGCAGCGATAGCGTTACCCTTCATCCGGTTGATATACGCGGCACGGCCCCCGAAATCTTCGTAAAACAAAGCATCGCCGAAGCTGCAAATACCTTCCTGTATCCACATGTGGCCCCAGTCGTTGTTGCTGACTTTATTCGCCCACCATTCGTGCCCAAACTCATGGTGCATCAGCCAGTCGAAGTCCACATCACCCACCTTTACATAGTTGAACTTATTCCCGTAGGCATTCAGCGTTTGGTGTTCCATTCCCAAATGGGGCGTTTCGCAGATCGCCAGTTTCTCTTTAGCAAAAGGGTACTCACCAAAATATTTCTCCAGCATCCGGGCCGACCTTTCGAGGATATCCAGATGATATTTCGCCCGGCTCCTGTTATAGTCCAACACGTAGAACTCCATCGAAACCGTATTACCTGATACTGTCTTGTATGGCCTCTTCTCCACCTGGTAATGACCCACGTTGAACAGGATACTGTAGTTGGCGATCGAATAATTGGTTTTCCAATGATAGGTCGATTTCTTTCCTTTGGTAGTGGACTTAACCAGTAGGCCTGGACCGGCTGCTACGAGGCCTCTCGGCACAGTGATGATAAGATCCGCTCCCTCATTGGCCTCATCGCCCGGATGGTCTTTGCAGGGGAAGAAAATATCGCCCCCATCTACCTGGCAACTCATGGCTATCCACGGACGACCGAGACTGTCCTTGGCCCATTGGATACCACCATCCCAGGGCGGGCGAGCGGCAATAGGCGGCTTGCCCCCGTACTCGATCCTGACCTTCTGTTTTCCTGCCGCAAATGTTGAACCCGAGTTGATCCGAATAAGCCCATCGGCATGGCTGAATGCTTCTTTCCTCCCGTTGACCATTATGCGTGACACTGTAAATACCTGGTCCAGGTCAAACAGCAGCATGGGGCTGGAGCCACTGAGTATCAGGTCGATCTCGGTAAAGCCATTGAAAGAAGACGATTCCGGAGATACCTCTAGCGACACCGTGTAATGCCTGATGTCCATCAGTGCTTGTTCGGGCTTCAGGGGACCACCCGAAATAGTCTGCTGCGCAACCACTAAAGACGACGTAAAAAGCAGGAGTAGAAAAATATATGTTTTGCGCATATTTTAATAGATATGGTGATGAATATACATAATAAAGAGTATGAATATTATGTATATTCGGCAAAATTCTACGACGTATGAAATGGCAAAAGTTCACCATGGTGGCAGCTGCTTCGCTGCTCCTGTTCTCCTGTGTAAGCACTAAGAAATTTGATTCTCTGAACAAAAAATATGACGAGCTCAATACATCCTATACAGGAGTGCAAAATGATTTAAGGGCCTGCCGCGATGAGAAAGCTGAGTTGGACAGGAAAAGGGCCGTCCTCGAAGCAGAAGCTGATGGTCTTAAAAAACAGGTTGAATTCCTGAAGCAAAACAACAACCAGGCGTTAAAGCAACTGGAAGACCTTTCTGTAATCTCCGGCACACAGGCGGAAAGCATCAAGAAGTCGATGGAAAGTCTGGGCATGAAGGATATGTATATCCAGGATCTTCAATCACAGATGGCCCGGAAAGATTCATTGAATATGGCGCTGGTGATGAACCTGAAAGGCGCAGTTGGAAATATGAACGATGAGGACATCAATATCAAGGTGGATAAAGGTGTTGTATTTATCGATATTTCTGACAAGCTGTTGTTCAAGGTTGGAAGTTATGATATCACTGACCGGGCCAGCGAAGTACTCGGCAAGGTAGCACTGGTGCTAAAGAACCAGCCTGAAATTGAATTCATGGTAGAAGGCCATACTGACAATGTTCCATTCAAGCGTGGATTGCTGACAGACAACTGGGATCTGAGTGTGAAAAGGGCAACATCAGTTGTGCGTATCCTCCAAACCAAATACGGACTTGACCCGGCAAAGATCGCCGCTGCCGGCCGCGCAGAATACCTGCCTGTTGGAAGCAACGATACTGCAGAGGGACGCGCTGCCAACCGCCGCACCCGCATCGTGATCTTACCTCAGCTCGATCAGTTCTTCAAGTTGCTTGAGCCGAAGAAGGGCTAATGTGATAAATGTGGTTAATGGGAGAGAACAGATAGAACAGAACAGATAAAACAACAATGTGCTAATGACAAGAGATAATTCTCGAAATCATTAGCACATTGTTTTTTAGGCCATTCGCAGATTGATCACATTCTGTACGCCGCCGCATTGATGTTCATGCCGGCTCCAACAGAAGCAAACAGAATCACGTCACCGGCCTCCAGGGCGTGTCCTTCCTGCTTCCCATGCAACACGAGGTCGAGTAAGGTTGGAATGGTTGCCACCGAGCTATTGCCGAGCCACTGAATGCTCATAGGCATAACGTCAGCCGGCGCTTTCTGGCCATATAACTTATACATCGCCTGGATGATCGCCTCGTCCATTTTTTCATTGGCCTGGTGGATAAAGACCTTTTTCAGGTCTTTGATGTCCACACCGCTTTTGTCCAAACATTCTTTCATCGCTGCGGGTACATGCTTGACTGCATATTCATACACCTTTCTCCCTTTCATCTTTATGTACCTCACCCTGGGGTCGCTGTGCGGGAAATAGGACTTACCCATATTGATATAGTAAGCCTCATCCACGCAGTGTGATTGCACGCTGTAACCCAGCAGTCCGCGTCCATTCTCAACGGATTCCCTGAACTCCACGATGGTAGCGCCGGCGCCATCGGAAAAGATCATACTGTCACGGTCGTAATTGTCGATCACCCTAGACAGTGTCTCTGACCCAATGATCAGGGCTTTGCTCGCTATACCTGCTTTAAAAAAGGCATCTGCCTGTATAAGGCCCTGTAACCAGCCGGGGCAGCCAAAAAGAATATCATAGGCAATGCAGTTTGGGTTTTTGATCCCCAGCTCATGCTTCACCCGACTGGCCAGTGAAGGCACAGCATCAGTCTGGATGGAATGCTTAACCACATCCCCAAAATTGTGGGCAAAGATGATCTGGTCAATGGTTTCCGGATCAACACCACTATTTTCAATCGCATTACGGGATGCAATAGTCGCCATGCTGGAGCAATTCATCTCTGGCGCGGCATATCTTCTTTCGGCTATGCCCGTGATCGCCTGGAATTTGTCAACCACTTCCTGGGGCGCTGTGTCAATCCTGTTATGTTGCTCGCTGTAAAAGTTGTGGATGGTAAAATCCTTGTTGGATTTGATGTCGTGAGGGATATAGGATCCAGTACCCGTGATCACTGATCTTTTCATCATAATTGGCTTGTTGGTGGCAAAAGTATTCAATAATAAAGCATATGCCACCTAAAAAGATCAGCCAAGTTCTTCAAATTCCCCGGTTTTTCGGTTCTTCCGGACGTTGTCCCATGAGAAACATTTACCATTCATGGCCACATATACGCCGGGTACGAGGGTCTGGACAAAAGCCATGGCACTGCCAAGGTTGAAAAGGCCATCCGAACTGCCGAATTTGTAGGGGATCATGGCACCGGTGATGACGATTGTTTTGTCGGCAATTTTCCCGGCCAGAAAGCTCGCCGTTTCAGCCATCGTATCCGTACCATGGGTAATGATGATCTTCTTTTCGTCTGCTTTCTGGCAGTGGTCGGCGATCAGCTGCCGGTCTTCCTGGGTCATCTCCAGGCTATCGATCATCATCAGGGTGCGAACATCCACATCCACCCTGCAGCGGCCGAGCCTCAGCATCTCCTGCAGGTGGGTATCCTTGAAAAACAATTCACCCGTCAACTCATTATACTCCTTGTCGAACGTGCCGCCGGTGATCAAAATCCTGATTGCCATAAGCAAATTTACT
>JBBAJN010000124.1:0-4060 GCA_040404045.1 Chitinophagaceae bacterium | reverse complement strand
TACGGGTTCAGCGTGGCGAAAACCAGCCCCGCAATAAACGCCTGGAGAATGCCATAGCCCAGCCAGCTCAATACCATGATGGCAGAGATGTCAATGGCGCTGAAGGTCAGCCAGAGTACAGGAAGCAGGGCAACTATACCGTACACGAAGGCCATTTCAATAGCTTTCATGAACGTACTGCCTGGCAGGATATCCTTATACCGCTCCCAGAACCATTTCAAAGCAATGCTCAACACAAACGGGTGCGCATAGAACATCCAGTCGGTTCCTGCGCCGGACCATCTGAATACGGGGCTGAAATACTCTTCAGCAACGGTAGGGAATACATTGATCAAAAAATAGAGTAATGCCAGGCTGACCAGTAACAGGATGACCCCTGAAGTTATCGTGGCTGTTATCGCTTTTTTCATGTTTGAAGATTATAATTTAAGATTGTTCAAATGAGTTTTCTAAAAAATAAGTTGAAGTGTACATTGATCTCTTCATTGATCCTGATCAAACCGCCGATCTTTTTGGGTGGCTCCAGTTGAAAATCAGAGAATCTCATCGTCTTATCACCCTCCAGCCTCAGTTGGTTGCCGCCAATATGCACACATTTATATACTACTTCCATTCTCTTCCTTCGTCCTGCTAACTCTATATCAACGAGTCCTTTCACAATGCCTGCCTCATGGAACTCGTCCAGCGAAACAAAATGGATCCGAAGATCGGGATGGGTATCCGCTTTCAACATCTTCCGGAAGTCGGCCGTAATGAATTTATGATGGCAATCAAACCGCTTAATATCGATCGAAAGGCTGCTGTTGACAAAAAGCAACTTCTTCCTGTGAGCATCATTGACACTTTTAAGGGTGTCAATTTTAAGGTACTCTTTGATATCACAGGTAAACTTGTTGATGTTCGAGCTTCCGTCTATCGCCAGGGTACTGTTCTTTTCAACAACCCATGCGTTGGCCACAACCTTCTTATCGGTCCGGAAAGAGATCAGCGTAAGTGTCAGTATAAGTAAGAACGTCTTCATCTGGAAGAAATTGAACCGATCCCATAAACAGGAGACGGGAGATGGCTCCCGTCTCTTGTTCATTACTCGTGAACCGATTAGAAACCTACCACGGCTTCGATCACATATCCACTGAATTTACCTTTTGCAAATATGTTCTTAGGAACGTTTGGCTTGTCGTAATCGCTATACTTCTGGTTAGTGATCTCGCCTTTCAGCATCACATTCTTTGTAACGAACCAACCTGCAGCAAAAGAAGTGCGATCAATGCCTACTTCTGAAATCACTGCATTAGCTCCAGTGCCAAATATCTGGTCAAGTTTAACTGTATTGTAACGAGCACCTACAAAGAAGTTCTCTTTTCCGCCAAGGCTGATCCTGTAAACCGCATCACCTGCAAACTGGCTGAAGCTTCTGTCTTCCTGTCTAACCTGGCTAGCCGAGCGGCCTTTACCATTCTCAATAGTACCAAACAGTTCAAGTCCGCCTACTTTTAAGAATCCGTTCAACATCATGCCTTTTGTCCTGTCGTTGAATCCGGGATTAACACGACCAGACCAGGCTTGGTTTACTGCAGATGCACTCAGATTCTCCATCACCAGGAAATAGTTGGATCCTGTGCGGTCGCCCCAGAACAAGGTATTGTTCGCAGAACTCTTGTCGCCATAATAAGAACCACTAACCCTAAAGCGAATTTTCTCGGTAAGTTGTTTGTCGTATCCACCTTTCAGATAAATAGCAGGAGATTTTTTTGCAGTTGGGTCAGTTGGTAAAACGGCTACTTCTTTCACGTCGCCTTTGATCTCACCATTGGTCATACCGATCATACCAAACAGGCCTTTGTACTGGGCATATACTTCACCACCGATCTCAGTTGTGAACGCATCAATGATATAGTTCTCCATGAATGGATTGTAGATGGTCTGACCACCATCTGATCTCCTGAAGTGTGCATCACCGTAGTTGATCTCCATGTGACCGATCTTAATGGTCACCACATCCATCAGCTTATCCCAGAACTGGCCTTTAAAGGGCAGCTTATCGAACTGGATGTATCCACCTTTTACCCATGCTTCATTGTGGTGCCTGGACGATAGATAAGTAACCAGGTTCAACCTGATACCATCAGCGAGTTGAACGTCCATGTTCAGGTTGGCCTGGGCTGTGTTAAAGCCGGATGACAGTTTATAAAGAGCATTTCCAGCTTCGGCAGCTGGGATAGAAGCTGCAGGTACGCCTGATAGATAGTTCTCGTGCTTGAGGCCCTGGAATTGCTGGGTGAATCCAGCACCAAAGCGAACGCGGAGTCCATGGAATGTGACGTTATCCTTTGGAGTTTCAAATACGTTCAAACCTCTTTGATCATAGTACCTGAAGTTGCCGAGGCTATCATAGTAGCTCAGGTATTCTTTCATAAAGCTTTTCGCTTCTGGGGCCGCTTCCGACTGTGCAGAAGCCATCGCGGGGATAATGAAAAGTGGCAGAATAGCCAGTAAGAATCTTTTCATGTTTAGTTTGTATGTCATAACCGTGGTTTTAAAAAAATTAATTGATTAATGAGTGTATTTGATTATTCAGGTTTCATGGTCAGGGAGTACAAAATGGTTACATCAGGGCTTGTCTTGATGGCACCCAACATGATGCTGATCGCCTTTACATTGTAGTCAGTAGTGTTCAACTTGTAACTGCCATCAACTTTTATGGACTTGTCGGCGTTCATTTTCCCCGTGGCTACCAGTGTGACATCTTTAGTGCCGCTGCTGATGGTCAGTTTCCCAGGGGCAGTGATGGTATAACTTCCGCCACCATTAGCTTTTACTGTACCGGAATTGGAAACGAATTTTATAGCAGGATACTTTTCTGCGGCCATGGCTTTGTAAGCGTTATTATCCATGGTGCTGCCTTTTTCACTTTTCAGGGTGGTAACATTAATAATGAAATTGAGATTATGGATCGCGGTGGGATTACCAGATGCATCATAAGTAAAAGAAGTGCTGCAACTTCCTTTCTCGCTTGTCATGATCCAATCGTGAATGTTGGATGTGCCCTTAATCGTTATTTTGGCGCTGTTGGTGCCTGATCTTTCCTGCGAGAAGGATGCAATGGGAAGTAGAAAAATCATTGCTGCAACAAGGAGCATTCGTTCTATTCTATTTTGTATTGTTCTCATCTCTTGTGTGTTTGAAAACACAAACCTATTAACATAGATTTGTGGATAAAATGACAGAATGTAGTTTTGTGACTGATGTTACAGAGCGAAATAGATGATGCAAGTCATAAAAAATGAAAAGGCGACCTCTGGGCCGCCTTTCATGTTGTTCCACATTATGGTTACACTTTCACTCGGGTTGTTTTGGGTATTTTATATCCTTTAATTGTCCCGTTTAGGAGAACTTTCTGCTTTTTTTCTTCAATGGCGGCCTGTGCTGCTGCCAAACGCGCGATCGGAACCCTGAACGGAGAACAGCTTACATAGTTCATGCCTATCCTGTGGAAGAACTTTACGCTCTCCGGATCACCTCCGTGTTCGCCACATATACCTACTTTAAGCCCGGGCTTAGTCTCCCGTCCTCTTTCGGTACCCATCCTTACCAGTTCGCCAACGCCATCCTGATCAATGGTTTGGAATGGATCATCGTGTAGAATTCGCTGGTCCATATAATTAGGAAGGAAGCCTCCGATGTCATCGCGACTGAACCCAAAGCTCATCTGGGTGAGGTCGTTGGTACCGAAGCTGAAAAAGTCCGCCACTTCAGCGAGCTTGTTCGCCTTGATAGCAGCCCTTGGGATCTCAATCATGGTGCCGAATGAATAAGCGATCTTCTTCACCTTCTGGGCAGTACAAACCTCTTTATACACTTTGTCGGCGATGGCGCGCTGGTGAATAAGCTCATTGACGGTGCAGGTCACAGGGATCATGATCTCGGGAAATGCCTTGATCCCCGCTTTAGTCAATTCGGCAGCGGCTTCCAAAATAGCCCGAATCTGCATTTCAGTGATCTCTGGATAACTGATGCCTAAGCGAACACCGCGGTGGCCGAGCATGGGATTGTTCTCGTG
>JBBAJN010000123.1:0-9349 GCA_040404045.1 Chitinophagaceae bacterium | reverse complement strand
GGATCTTCTGTCAAAAGGTTGAACCTTTCCGCATCCACATACCTACCCTTTCGTACCATGTCAAATTCCGGATCCTCGATCCCGTCTGCCACGATCTTGCGGCGCACTTTGATATCCAGCACAAAAAACGACTTCCCGTTATCGTCCACCGCGATATTTAGCCTTAAATCCCTGAACCCCTCCAGCGCGTACAGGTATTCCCGGAAGGCATCGATCTGATGTTCGGGCACGCTGATCTGCGCATTGATCCCCTCATTGGCCACGTATATCCTGCCCAGCACGCCGAGCCCGGAAAACTGCGTGTATATGTCATTCCTGAACGCCGCAGGATCCTGAATGGGTATATAATTGTAAAAGGAGATGGTTCTGCGGGGAGTCTTGTCCTTTGCTATACGCTCTTTAAGCTCCTTTCGGGAGACGCGGTTGTGAAGATTTGCCATCGGTAAATTTTAATTCCATCGGAACCCCAGTTGCAGGCTGGGCAAAATTCCAAAATCGACGCAAATATATGAAAACGGTGGAGTCTACCTGATCAAGGTCCTGAAAAGGCGGCCCGACAAGGCTGCGAAGCCCCCGACCAGGGCCCCGATCAACGCAGCTACCAGCGCAAGCATCATCGGGTCATTTTTTTTCAGGATCACCTGGGACATCCGTTCAGCGAGAATGTGATTGTTGCTGACACTCTGGTACCAGGCCATGCCCCCCCAGAGCAGGAATAGCGAAATAAATCCTGCAAGGAAAGCCCAACCGGGTTTTACGGGAATCAATGCTGATACTACGAAAGCGGCAAAAGCCAGGCTCCACCAAGGCAGGTAAAGGCCAAAGGCTAACGCCAATAACATGGTTAATATAACGCTGACTAAAAATTTCATATGAAGATATTTATGAGCTGAATGTCATTGTACCTCTTACTCTTTTATCTTTCTTCTGATTCCGCTGCATCACCCAGAGCCTGTAATGCCGGCCGTTAGCCCAGTCAAGGGCCGTGTTGTCGTAAAAGGGGCTACCCGGATTTCCATGTTGGCCGCCTGGGAAGATCCCATAGGCTTCTGTTGGCGTAGTGAGGTGAACGATCATCTTCCAACTTGGTCCATTCTTATGTTTGGTGGCGTTAATGATGTGTTTACCGCCTCCAATGGGAAGTCCCTGCCTCGCGAAGGGAAGCATATTGTCCCGTAAAAGATGGTAGATCGACGTATTTTTAAAACTTCCCCACTCCAATTTCTTTTCATCTTCCGCGGTCTTCAACCCGGGCGTGGCTTTTTCCAGGGATGCCGTCAGGAGTTCAGACAGGGTCTCCGTTTGCGGAGTATAAATATTGTCGACGAACTTAAAAGAGGAACTATCTCTGATGAGGCTCTGGGCGATCACTTCATCGCTGGGGAATATCACCGGCAGGTTGTTGCGCTCGAACTCATCATTGAACATGGCTGGCCTTAGCGAATCAAGCCAGTTTTCAAAAACGGTAGGTCCTTTCTCCCGGATATCGCTCTTTAGATTCCACTGTTCGAATATGGTGAGGTACCTGAGCGCATCTTCTGAAAGACGATCACGCAGTATGTAGCGCAACATGACTGGTCTCATGTGTTCTGCGAAGACATTGTAATTGTCATTCTGCAAACGCATCATGTCGTCCGGGGTAATGTTGTTCATGGCCGACAGTCTCCTGTTGATCGAAATACCGCGGTACATATCGTAACTGCCCGGAATGAAATAAGGATAGCTAGTGTCAACGGCCCTCTGATTGGCGCTGCTCAGATACCCTTGCTCGGGGTTATGTGCAAAGGGATTATCCTGTCTGGGGATAAAACCTTTCCACATGTAACTGCTATCGGTACCTGGCATGACAAAATTGCCCTGGCCTTCCCATCTGAGCGGGAAATTCCCTTCCTGCTTAATGGCTATATCTCCTTCCTTACTCGCAAATACGATGTTCTGGGCCGGTTCGTTGAAATACTGTATGGCATCGAGGTAATCCCCATAACTTTTTGCGCGGTTCAGGATGTGCCACATCTTAAGCGGATTTGACGGATAATGCGCGATCCAGGTGAGGGCATATGCTTTGTTCTGCCCTAACTTGTCCTGAAAGGTCCGGTCATAGATCACAGGTCCAAACACCGTATACGCTACGGTATCGATAAAGGCGGGGCCTCCTTTTACAGTGATCTGCTCGATACGCAAATCGGCTTTTTTCCATGCGCTATCAAACCAATATTCAGTCCTGGACTCATCCTTAAACTTGATCTCGTAATAATCTTTCAACTCGCGCCCGGCGTTGGTGACACCAAAGGCCACGTAATCGTTAAATCCGATCACGATGATCGGCAATCCCGGGAAACTGACACCATAGGTATTGGAGGTGGGTGTGGTGATCTGCATTTCCATCCAGATCGAGGGCAGGGAAAGGTTAAGGTGAGGGTCATTGCAAAGGATCGGTTTGCCGCTTTTGGTTTTGGAGCCGGCCACTACCCAGTTGTTGCTGCCATTATCGGGGTCCGGCTTGAATTCCTGCCTGAACCAGATGGGATCGCGGCGATGGAAATAGACCGAGTCGGCATCGGCCGGGGCCTGCGGGATCGGCACCGATTGCGTAAAGGGAATTCCCTTCGGAATAATGGGTGATAGCGAATCTTCGGCCTGGGGGAAAAGCATGTTGAAATCGGCCTCGCCAAGGATCTTCAACAGGTTGGTCTGCTCAAAATCATCATCTCGCCCTACCAGGTCATAACTCATGGCTTTGAAGAACAGTACGGATTTCAGGTTCGTCCATTTCTCCGGTTTATAGCCCAGCAATTTATATTCTATAGGCAACTGTGATTCAGGCAGGCTCTCAATATAGGCATTCACCCCGGCGGTATAAGCGTCCATGGTTCCCTTGATCTCATCATCTTTCTCCATGAAAGCTAATGATGTTTCCGCGGCAGACGTCAGGCCCATCCTTCTGAAGTTCCTGTCGGATTCCAGGCCGACCTTGCCCACGATCTCGCAGATCCTGCCGGAAATAAAATGGGTCTGGAATTCCATCTGCCATAACCTGAACCTGGCATGCAGGTAACCTTGTACAAAATAAGGATCCACCTCATTGTCTGAGAATATATGGGGAACCAGCCGCTCATCGAAATAAACTTCCGTATTTCCCTTGAGCCCGGGAATTTTGAGGTCTGCATTATAATCATGATCCAGCGGCTCTGCGTTCTGCCAGATTCCCTGTTGGGGACTAAGCAGTTTGCCAAGGGGTGCCGGCAAGATTCTGGTAGTATCTAGTATCACCACCAGGGCAATGGTGGCTCCAAGGGATAAGAGAAAGAACAGGATGCGCATGCAACTGTGTAATTTATTTGAAGATAAGGCAAAACTTAAAAGTCGGGAATCAAAAGTTGTTTTTCAAGACTTTACATTTGACCTTTATTCCCGCATATGAACGATAATGATGTAAGAAATATCCTTGGGCTCAAACTGCCGACAGATCCACGATGGGTGAACCTGGCCGAGATATCGCTCGAAGAGATCCTGACCGACCATGCATTCTGTGAGCAGAAAGCGGCTACCACGTGTATATCCCTGATCCAGAAGTATTCGGGATACGAAAAACTGGTGAATGAGATCGCTCCCATTGTCACCGAGGAATGGGGGCACTTCAGGCAGGTGCTGGCAGAATTGCATCGGAGGGGCCTGAAACTGGGTAAACAGCGCAAGGATGAATACGTAAATAAATTATTCGAGTTCGAAACAAAAGGCGGGCATCCGGAAGACAGGTTCCTCGACAAACTGCTGATCTCTGCGCTGATCGAAGCCAGGAGCTGCGAACGTTTCAAGCGTTTGAGTGAGGGGCTGGACGACGAGTATATGCGAACTTTCTATCGAAAGTTCATGGAGAGCGAAGCCGGACATTATACCCTGTTCATTGAACTTGCTGAGCATTACCTGCCAAAAGAAAAAGTCAGGAGAAGATGGCAGGAATGGCTGCATTACGAGGCAGACATCATGACCAGCATGGACGTACGCGGGGACAGGGTTCACTGATCGGCAAAAAACGCGAGGTCGCCTTCCCAGTCGATATAGGGGTACTCCACCTTCAGCCTTTGGAGGGAATTGTATTGTTTTTTACGAAAATGACGGTGCGCTTCCGACGCTGGCTGAAATGGTTTATGCGCTTTGGCAGCGTTGATCATATTGATCTCCGCCAATACATTGAGTGAACTTCCGTCTACACATGCCTTAAGAAATTTCTGCCATACATATTCCGTAGCCTGGTAATTTGGATGGACCATGTCCTCCGAGTAAAAACGGTAGTCTCTGAGATCGTCAATCACCAGTTCGTATGACGGGAAATAGTAGAGCTTGTCAAATTTATCCACGAGGTGATGGACCGCCTGGATGAGTACCGCCTTGCTTCTGTTGTTCTCGATAAATCCATCACGTAAATGCCTGACCGGGCTAATGGTGAACATGATACGGATCCCCAGATTGAAGAGGAAAAGCCGGTGGATAACATTATCCAGTGTACTTAATACCTCTTCAAAAGGAAGCAGTTTCTTCCTGAACTTATCCGTTGGCACTTTATGGCAATTCGCCACTACCCTTCCATCTTCTAATTGGTAAACCCATGCAGAGCCAAGAGTGATGATCAGCCATTTTGTTTTTCTGAGAAATTCATGTGCTGCATGCTGCGCATTGTTGATCATGGTCAACAATTCATCCGGGTCGGCATGGGTAAACCGCGTATGATGGTCCCAGCTCGTCCACCATTCCTGGTTCCGGAATATCATGGAATGATTGTAAGAACGGTTGGTGATATATGATGTCAGAGAATCTGCTATGCTTACCGGGTTGAACATGATCCCGCTGGGATTGTATATCGCATTGAACCGGTTTTGAATCAGCTTTACGCCCAGGTTCTCTGAGAAACAGGACCCTGTTAGCATGATCTCGTCCCGGATACTGATCTTTTCCTTCAATGGCCTGACGTCAAGTTCCTTTCTGAATTCCATGTTCAATTGAAAATTTCCTGAGAGATCATTTTACAAGCTGCAAGTGCGGCATGATCAATATGATCCAACGCGTTTTGATTACTGAAATACCTGACCATCTCAAGCATATCCAGGTTTCCTACCAGTTCATTTCCGGCCATGGGACATCCGCCTATTCCACCTATGGCACCGTCGAATCGCCTGCAGCCAGCCTTAAACGCGGCATCCAGTTTAGCTTCCCTCTCATACGATGCTGCGTGAAGGTGTACACCGATGACCGCATTGGGGAACGAGGGCAACATAGCGGCAGTTACCTTGTGTACCTGTTCAGGCGAAGCCAGCCCCACGGTATCGGCGATGGACATGATCTTCACGCCACAAGACTCTATGCGCCGCATCCAGTCACCTAATATCTCCAGGTCGTAGGGATCACCATAAGGATTACCGAACCCCATGGACAGATAAACCACCAGTTCCTTTTTGTACCTCTCGCAAAGTTCGCTGATCTCACTGACCCGCAACAGGGACTCATCAGGACTACTGTTGGTATTACGCTGCTGAAATGTGGGCGATACTGAAAACGGGAAGCCGAGATAATGGATCTGCTCAAACTGAACGGCGTCCAATGCTCCCCGTGTATTTGCAATGATGGCCAATAATCTTGAATGGGTGTCGCTTACATCCAATTGACTCACAACCTCTGCTGTGTCCGCCATTTGGGGTATCATTCTGGGTGAAACAAAGCTTCCGAAATCGATCGTATGAAAACCAACGCGGAGCAAGGCATTGATATACCTCACTTTGTCGGCCGCAGGTATCATTTTGGGCCATCCCTGCATGGCGTCCCTGGGACATTCTATCAGCTGCACACCATGTTCCATACTGCAAGGTACAAAGGAGGCTTGAATTAGAAAGCATCGGACATCAACCCTCTCCTATAGTTGGAGATCCGCCCATGGATGAGGTTAAAGAACCTTGACCGGGTTCGTTCCCCCACTTTGCTGATCCGGGACGATCGACTTATGTTGCAATTGGGAAATTCCTGCTCCGGTAACAACACGTGAAAAATATTGATTCTGGAAGAAAAGGAGCTGATTTCCGGTGATGGTCATACCGGGTCTGGGGTCAATAAGAACGATACAATTATTCCCTGACAGCAAACATTTCCTGTAACAAATCGGAATAATCGTCGTCTTGACTTATATTGACATTGAATTCAGGATTTAAACTGTTTCCATTGGCATCCAAGAGACAAGCCATTCGCACTGCCCTTTTGCTGACCATTACATCCATGGTGTTGCTATCCTTTAATAACAGGGAAAGCGGCAGGTTGCACTATGAAGTGGTCCGTAACGGGGATGTGATTGGCGACCTGTATGCTACTAAAACCCCCACTGGCGCAGGGATCGATTACAGCACCGAATCCACTGTCAAGGTTAAAATGCTCATGACTTTTTCTCTTTATTCCAAAGTCACCGGTCTCTTCCGCAATGGGGTTCTGGTGAACGGCTCTGCATTAAGAACGGTTAATGGGAAGGCGCGGGTAAAGACGACCATTCTTTGGAATACCAATAAATATGTAATCCACGAGGATGACGAACGTGAGGAGATCATGCAGGATATAACCTATACGACTGCCCGCTTGTACCACGACGAGCCGACAGGGATAAAAAATATATTCTCGGAAAATTTTCGGAAGTTCATTCCATTGAAAGAGATACGGCCGCACTATTATGAACTTAAGTTGCCAGACGGTAACAGTAATTTCTACAGCTACGCAAATGGGATCTGCACAGGAGCGGAAGTCAACACAAACTTTTCAAAAGCATTCTTCCGACTGAAGAAATGAAAACCTTATTCGAGTATTTTTGTTTTCGACTTCGTTAGAATTTGAAAAGTATGGGAATTTTAATAACCGGGGCAACGGGATACATAGGTTCATTGCTGACAACACGTCTTGCCGAATCTGGCCAGGACATCAGGATATTGTGCAGGACGGATCCGGGCCTGCCAGAGTTTAACAGGCCCAATATCCAGGTGGTCAGGGGCGACATCAATGACATGGCTTCGCTTCAGAAAGCCGTAAAAGGGGTTGACCAGGTTTACCATCTGGCCGCATATGCAAGGCTTTGGGCAAAAGACCCTGGCATATTTCACAAGATCAATGTTGAAGGTACGCGCAACGTATTGCAGGCAGCCGCGGATGCAGGCGTCAGGAAGGTGGTGTATACGTCCACGGCTGGTGTGATTGGACCATCAAGAGAGACACCGATGACGGAAGAGGATCCGCGCATCACCGGATTTTTTAACCTGTATGAAGAGACTAAGACCCTGGCTGAACAGGTAGCCCGGGGGTTTGTGGAGAATGGGCTTAACATTTCCATTGTCAACCCAGCGAGGGTCTATGGGCCAGGGTTGGACACGGGCAGTAACCCGGTTACCAAGATCATGGAACTCTATATGAAACGGAAATGGTACGTTATTCCCGGGCACGGTAATGATATAGGTTCTTACTGCCATGTAGATGATGTGGTGGACGGGCATATCTGTGCGATGGAAAGAGGTGCCCCTGGCGAACGTTATATCTTCGGTGGCGTAAATGCCACCTTTAACGAACTGATCTCACTGATCCGCAAACACAGTGGTGTGAACAAGAAATTGTACAACCTCCCCTACCCATCGATGTTGGCGACCAGTCACGTGATGGTGACCTGGACTAAAATCAGCGGAACGCCACCAATGATCACACCGGATTGGGTAAAACGATATATTTACCACTGGAAACTGGACAGCTCAAAAGCGGTGAGGGAGATCGGCTATAAGATCAGGCCGATGGACGAGGGAATCAAACAAACGGTAGAATGGATCAGAAAAAACAGGTTCTGAACAAGAACTCGTACGCCCTGGTGACTGGTTCAGGGCAGGGCATTGGGTTCGCATTCGCAGAAGCACTCGCGATGAGGGGCTACAACCTCGTAATGGTGTCGCTGGAAGGCGAAGGTTTGCCAGTTACCGCATCCGCGCTGGCAGAAAAATACAGCATCACGGTGGTACCCGTTGAGCTTGATCTCTGTAATGCCGACAATTGTGGCAGGTTATACAACATCGTTAAGGAAAAGGGGTTGCAGGTCAGTGTGCTCATCAATAATGCAGGTATCGGATCCAATGCGCCTTTCACAGATTTTGACCCTGTGTTTTACCATAAGCAGATCACGCTGAACACTATTGTGCCGGTAACGCTTTGCAGGTTGTTCCTTCCGGATATGGAGAAGTTGCCGGAAGCCTATATACTTAACATGGCCAGCATGGGAGCCTTCTTTTATATGCCTCACAAAGAGGTGTACGTAGCTACAAAATCATTCCTGATCTCTTTTACAAGATCCCTGCAATTCAGTCTGGCCAAAACTTCTGTAAGCATGACGGTTTTGTGTCCGGGCTCTGTGAATTCAAACAACAGGCTTAAGGCGATCCATGCAGATATGAAAGGTATTGCCCGGAGATCCGTTCTGGATCCCCACGAAGTGGCAGAAGAAGGACTCAATGCATTATTCCGCAAGAAAAAAATCTGGGTTCCCGGGCGGGTGAACCGGTTCCTGCTTCAGCTCAACAGGATCATGCCCATTCAAATCAAGAATGCCATTATTAGGAGGGAAATGGACAGGCAGGAAGCCCTAAAGATTCCTTTGCCTGAACGCCTCGTATAGGATAATTCCGGCAGCCACGCTGACGTTAAAAGACTCAAATTTACCTGACATAGGAATGGTGAAACGTTCGTCTGCCGCTTTGCTCAGGAAAGACTGGATGCCCTTATCCTCACTTCCCATGATCACGCAGCTGGGTTCGGACCAATCGATATTGTCCAGTTTCCTCTCGGCCTTCATTTCAGCGGTGCAAACCTTAATGCCGTTCAGGTGAAGGGTATCCACGGCCTTGATCAAACTTCCTACGCGGCATACATCGATATTGTTTAAAGCTCCTGCGGATGACTTCATTGCTTCCTCATTGATAGCCCCCACCCCTTTATCCGGGATGATCAGGGCCTGGGCCCCACAACAGAGTGCACTTCTTGCAATGGCTCCAATGTTCCTGACATCAGTGATACCGTCGAGCATGACAAAAAGGGGAACATCTCCCGCAGACACCACGTGGTCTATGACTTCCTGGAGGTCTGTGTAACTGATCAGTCCTGCTATGGCCACTATACCCTGGTGATTGGCCTTAGTTAGGCTGTTGAGTTTCTCAACCGGAACGATATTGATGGGCACACCTGCCTTGTTGGCGAGCTTCCTGATCTCGTACATGATCTCGCTCCCGGTATTCTTCTGGATGAAGAGGCGGTCAATCTGTTTTCCTGCGTGCAATGCTTCAAGAACCGGTTG
>JBBAJN010000122.1:0-9352 GCA_040404045.1 Chitinophagaceae bacterium | reverse complement strand
GCAAATTGCTTCTCAATGGAGGAAGGTAAACCCTGTACCAGGAGATTCTTCTCTTCTTTGAGTTGAAGTTTTTCAAAGACGGTTTGAATCATTCTTCAACATTTTTTAAATTAGGAGGAGGGTAAAATTAACAAATTGTTACCTGATATCCAAGAAACTACCAATTTATCTGGAAGTTTTATAGTAGGTAGACGCTTCCTTGGCATACTCCCTTACTTTGGCGATCCGGGTTTCATCGGACGGATGGGTACTGAGCAGTTCAGGTTGTTTGCCTCCATTGCCACTGATCTTAGACATCCTTTCCCAAAAGGGTACGGCTGCATTAGGATCAAAGCCGGCAATGGCCGCAAAGATCAATCCGAATCGGTCCGCTTCCAACTCCTGCTTTCGCCCGAACGGTAACACGCCGCCAACTTCTGATCCTACGCCATAGGCCGCCATGAAAAGGTCCTGCGTGGCCGCAGGCTTGGTGGCTATTGCAGCCGACAGGGCGACCCCACCAAACTGTTGCATCAATCCCTGGCTCATGCGTTCGTTGCCGTGGCGCGCAATGGCATGGGCGATCTCATGGCCCATGACAACGGCCAAACCACTTTCATCATTCGCAACAGGCATAAGACCTGTGTACACAACTACCTTACCACCCGGCATGCACCAGGCGTTCACACTGGGGTCTTCCACCAACCTGAATTCCCAATCATACCCCGTCAGCAAGTCAGACTGGCCTTTCTGCTTGAGGTAACCGCTAATAGCGGTAGCGATCCTATTGCCTACCCGGCTCACCATCTCAGCCTGCTGGCCGGTTGGGATCACTTTATGCTGGCTGAGGAAGCTCTTGTACTGCTGGTTGGAAAGCTGCATCAATTCTGATTCAGATACCAGCAATATCTGGCTTCTCCCGGTAATGGAGTTCTTGGTGCAGGAAGCTGTAAAAATGGATAAACTGGCTAGGAAAACTAGGTTTCGCAGTTTCATATCAGAGTTTTCGTTCCCTTCTCCTGTCTCGATATTTGAAGATTGGTGCTTTGCTTTCAGAACCACGCAACAGCCTGGTGATGTTCTTCTGGTGGGTCAGGATCACCAGTAAGGCTACGGCTATGGCAAAGATCCTGTAGGTTTCGTTATCAACATTGAAAATGATCAGGATAAAAATAGGAAAAGCCAGGCTCGCCAGGATCGAACTCAGGGATACAAACCTGGTCAGGTACAGCACCATCATGAAAACACCCACACAACCCAGTGCCGTAATGGGAGAAATGCCCAGCACCAGGCCAAATAGTGTCGCTACCCCTTTCCCGCCCCTAAATTCAGCCCAAAGCGGAAAAATATGGCCAAGCACCGCTGCCAGACCCAGACCGATCTGGAAATTGGTACGGGCAAAATCGTTCTCCACATAGTAAGGCAACAGCAGGGCCAGCTTAACAGCCAGAAGGCCCTTGAGCATGTCCACAACCATTACAAAAGTGCCCCATCTGGAGCCCAATACCCTGAACGTATTGGTAGCACCGGCATTTCCACTGCCATAGTCACGTATATCGATATTGAATACAACCTTGCTGACCCATACGGCGGTAGGGATGGATCCGATGAAGTACGCAAGGATTACAAGGGCCAGTTCGTTCATTCAGCAAAAAATACTAAAATTAAAGATACGTAAAATCCTCAAGAGTATTAGCTAATTGGCGGATTAACAGATGAATGAATTCACTAATCCGTTAATCCGTAAATCCGTCAATTCTTTGTAAACGCCATCATCACCCAGTTATTTCGTTCGACAGTTTTAACCGGTTTTCCAAAGTCTGACTCATATGCCCGCTCAATATCCGGCACGTCAGCCACCAGGATCCCGCTAAGCAGCGCAACACCACCCTTATTTATGGCAGCTGCGATGGCGCCCACGTTGGCCATCAGGATATGTTTGTTGATATTGGCCAGGATCAGGTCAAAGGTCCGGCCGGCCGGGATCTCTTCGGCAAGGGCCAGTTCAATGCTATTTGTTCCATTCATGCCCATATTTTCCGCAGCATTGTTGATGCTCCAACTATCGTTGTCGATCGCAACCACCGATCCTGCACCCATTCTAGACGCAAGAATGGCCAAAAGCCCCGTACCCGTGCCAAAATCAAGCACCGAAAGTCCTTTCATACCCTCCCCTTTTCCATACATCTGCTCCATAGCTTCCATCACCAGGTAGGTAGTAGCATGGTGTCCGGTTCCAAAGCTCATCTTCGGCGTAATTACAATTTCATACTCAACATCCTTTACAATGGAATGAAAATCAGCTCTCACTGCTACAAAACGATTGACGATAACAGGACTGAATGAAGACTCCCAGGTGGCGTTCCAATTCTCCTCCGCGATCCGGTTAATGGTAAACGGGGCGCCGTGGCGGGCCGACAATTCACCCGCAAACGGGTCCTGGTAATCTTCCTCGTCAATATAGGCCTTTAGCAACCCGTCTTCCTCGAGGAAACCATAATAACCGGCCTCGGCGAGCTCGGCAACCAGGATATCTGACACATCCGGGGCCACACCTTCAAAAACGACTTCAATATATGTTTTCATAAAAAAACCCCCGCTTGGGCGGGGGCGTTTAATTATCTGTTATCTTCCCTTGACCTCGGCGGCGGCGTCCCTTCAGGCTTTGGCATGAGGGCTTTGCGGCTCAGCTTGAACTTACCCGTCTTAGGATCCAGTCCGATCAGCTTCACTTTCACAATATCCCCTTCATTCATAACGCCTTCCATGGTCTCCAGTCGCTTCCAGCTAACTTCGCTGATGTGGAGCAATCCCTGCTTACCAGGAATGAACTCAACAAACGCACCATAAGGCATGATCGACTTCACCTTGGCTTCATACACCTCACCCACTTCCGGAACGGCAACGATGCCTTTCACCCAATTCACGGCGGCTACCAGGCCTTCCTTGTCCTTACTGAAGATGCTCACTTCACCGTAGTTACCAACTTCCTCGAGGTTGATGGTTGTTCCGGTTTCGCGCTGGATCTCTTGTATGATCTTTCCACCAGGGCCAATGACGGCTCCAATGAATTCTTTTTCAATAAACAACTTCTCCATTCTTGGAGCATGTGGCTTCACTTCTTCACGTGCCGCGGGGATACATGCATACATGGCATCCAGAATATGCAACCTGCCCCTGCGAGCCTGTTCAAGCGCCTCGCGCATGGTGTCCATGCTCAATCCATCCACCTTGATGTCCATCTGCACACCACAGATACCGTCACGGGTACCAGTTACCTTAAAGTCCATATCACCTAAATGATCCTCATCTCCAAGGATATCAGACAAGATGGCGTATTTACCATCACCACGGGTTACAAGACCCATAGCGATACCGCCTACATGCTTGGGAACGGGAACACCAGCATCCATCAATGCGAGAGAACCCGCACAAACTGTGGCCATAGACGATGATCCATTGGACTCCAGGATATCACTCACTACCCTTACGGTGTAGGGATACTCGTTACCTGGCATCACCTGACGCAATGAACGCTGGGCTAGTGCGCCATGTCCTACTTCCCTGCGGCCGGGCCCCCTGAGGAATTTGACTTCACCTGTAGAGAAAGGCGGGAAATTATAGTGCAGGATAAACTTGCTGTATTCAGAAACGGCAGCACTTTCAACCAGGAGCTCATCTAAAGGAGTGCCTAAGGTAACGGTTGTAAGTGATTGGGTTTCACCTCTTGTAAAGAGGGCCGCACCGTGCGGTGAAGGCAGGATATCCACCTCCATATTCAGCGGCCTGATCTCGTCCAGCTTACGGCCGTCGAGACGGGTCCTGTCGTCCAGCATCATATTACGAACCACTTCCCACTTCAGGTCCTCAAAATATTTCTTGGTCAGCTTCTTGTCTTCATCAGTAGCTTCTTCACCCAGGCTTTCCAACAGTTCTTTCTTCAGTTGATCGTACCCGGCACTTCTGTCGGCCTTGGCACTCGCAGATTTGGATATCTCGTACACACGCTGGCGGAATGGCTCCACTTTAGCCTGCAACTCTTCTTTTACTACGGGCTTTGTATAATCCCTTTTTCCCTTCACACCTACTTTTTCCCTCAAATCGTGCTGGGCCGTGATTTGCGCGCGAATAGCCTCATGCGCGATCTCCAGAACTTTCACCAGGTCTTCCTCACTGCACTGGGTCGACTCACCTTCCACCATCATCAGGTTCTTCTCAGTAGCCGCAACAATGAAGTTCATGTCGCAGCTGGCGAGATCCGTACGGGTAGGATTTACAATGTATTCACCGTTCAGCCTTCCGACCCTTACCTCAGAGATAACCTCCTTAATGGGCACATCAGACACAGCAAGGGCAGCAGAGGCGGCCAAACAAGCCAACGCATCGGGCATCACCTCAGGGTCAGATGAGATCAGGGTAACGATCACCTGCACTTCGCAGAAATAATCTTCCGGGAAGAGCGGACGCAGGGCGCGATCGATCAAACGGCTGATCAGGATCTCGGAATCACTTAAGCGGCCTTCGCGCTTGAAAAATGACCCGGGAATACGGCCTGCCGACGCGAATTTTTCCATGTAGTCAACGCTTAGGGGGAAGAAATCCTGTCCTTCGCGAGCTTCGTTATTGGCCACAACAGTAGCCAGGAGAACGCAATTTCCTTGCGTCACGGTTACAGAACCGTCAGCCTGGCGGGCAAGACGACCTGTTTCCAAAGATATTTTATTCCCATTGCCGAGGTCGATAATGGAACTTATAGGTTGTGATAACATAAATAGAGTTAATGAGAAGGGTGCAAAAAGAACTATTCCCAACCATTAGTTGGGAATAGACAAAACATATGATCAGTTATTTCCTGAGACCGAGCTTTTCGATCAACTGGCGATATCCTGTGAGGTTGGTTTTGCTCAGGTATGTCAGCAAACTTTTACGCTGACCAACCATAGCCATCAGGCCACGGTGAGTAGAAAAATCTTTTTTATTTTTCTGCAGGTGTGCTGAAATATGGTTGATACGCTCTGTCAAGAGGGCGATCTGACCTTCAATGGAACCGGTGTTCTTCTCGTTGCCACCGAATTCTGCAAACACTCCTGAAATTTTTTCTTTCGTTAAAGCTGACATCTCATTTTTTTTTAAAGCATCCAATATTTTCCTAATATAATTAGCAGGCAAAGGTAGGAAAATAATTCCAACAAGCAAAAATAGCTTGAATCTTACGCGCAATAGAATGCCGACATTTGAGACGGCTACCCCATATGTTTAAGGTTCCGCCAATAAAGAATCAGGAAAAGTCCACCAATCAGGGCGAGGGAGATGGTCATTCCTATCCCCATAAGGTTGTCGGCCCCGAAAATAACCAACGGGCTGGCCACCCAAACGGCAATTCCCAGGGCATAAATCCCAAATCCGCGCCTTTTTAGGTTAAACATCAGTCCGGCCCCAACCAAGGTGAGCACATTGGCCATTATATTGAAAATAGCGCTCTGTTTCTGCTTCCTCGTGTCCAGCAGCTCGGTGGCGCCGGAAAACATCTTTTCCACCATCCCCTTCTGTTCTGCGGTTTTCATTTTATCCATGGTTTCCTCCCTGCTCATCTCCAATCGCTCCCGCGTCATCTCGGACACAAGGTCCGCATTGTTGTAGCTATTCAGGTTGGACATGATCCCCGAAATACTTGCCACAAAACTCAATACACAAATTATTCTGAGAAAATCTGGTCTTCTCCTGGGGCGATCACTGGTTTCCATGCATCATTAGTTTGCCCGGCAATAATAATAATTTCTATTAGGCCGATTCAATTTATTTTACCGTCGTATTTCCCCTGCATGAAGAAAGTTTTTCTCTGTGTGACCACTAATCTGAACTACGACCAGCGTATGAGGCGGATCTGCACATCGCTGCATGGCGCGGGCTACCAGGTCACTCTGGTGGGCAGGCTCACCGAGGCATCGCCTCAACTGGCCCCGGCGGACTATCAACAGGTACGATTGAACTGCTGGTCCAGGAAAGGCAAACTCATGTACCTCGAATATAACATAAGGCTTTTTTTCTACCTGCTGTTCCAAAAACCGGATCTGGTCACCGCCATCGACCTGGATACCATCATCCCATGCTATTTGATCTCCAGGATCAGGAATATTCCCCGCGTCTATGATGCACATGAATGGTTCAGCGAACTCAAGGAGGTGGTCACGAGGCCCGGGATCAGGCGAATATGGCTGGCCATAGAGCGCTATTTTGTGCCCCGATTTCCCCTGGGATACACGGTCTCCCAATCAATAGCCGATGCTTTCAAAAAGCTTTATAGCGTGGATTATGAACTGATCATGAACGCGCCTTTACTGGCTCCCCCGGGCAATACCACCACGTCCGACGGCCCCAAATTCTTCCTGTATCAAGGCGCTGTCAACGAAGGCCGGGGTCTGGAATGGCTGATCCCTGCCATGAAGTCAGTAAATGCCCCCCTCTGGATCTGCGGTGAAGGCAATTTTTCAACTGAATGCCGGAAACTGATCCAACGTCATGGCCTGGAGCAAAAAGTGATCATGAAAGGAAATATCCTGCCCACCGAACTGTCCCATATCACCCCAAAAGCATATGCAGGCATCAACCTGGTGGAACCAGTGGGTATGAACCAGGTGTACTCCCTGACCAATAAGTACTTCGACTATATCCACGCCGGCATACCCCAAGTCACTATGGCCTTTCCCGAGTACGAGCGCCTCAACCGCAAATTCCCCACCGCTATCCTCCTGCATGCACTTGATCAGGAATTAATAGCACGCGAATTGAACAATTTGCTGGAAAACGAGGTTTTGTATGCAACTCTTAAAAACAACTGCAGTCGTGCCGCCTCAGAACTGAATTGGAACAATGAGGAAGGCCGCCTAACGCGTTTTTACATGAGAATATTTCGTTGAGTTTTGGAGAATCACCTGCATATTGTTTCTTTCGACGTCCCCTTCCCCCCCGACTATGGCGGGGCTTTCGAGGTATTCTACAAGATCAAGTCGCTCCATGAAAAAGGCGTCAGGATCCACCTTCATTGTTTCGAATACGGTCGCGGGCGCCAACATGAGCTGGAACAATTCTGTGAGGAGGTCCATTACTACCAGAGGAATACCGGGCACAAAGGACTAAGTATCTCCGCTCCCTACATCGTAAGTTCAAGAGCCAACAAAGAACTGATCGCCAACCTCGAAAAAGACAACCATCCCATTCTTCTCGAAGGCATCCACTGTACATATTTTCTCCAACTGGGAAGGCTGAATAACCGCAAGGTGATCATCCGGCTCCACAATGTGGAATACAGTTACTATCGCCAGCTCGCAAGGCAGAGCCGGTCGTTGTCGAAAAAGTTCTACTTCTTGCGTGAGTCCATCATGCTCAGGAAGTACGAAAAAAAGATCGCAGCATCAAAAGCCCTGATCCTGGCCATGACGGAAAAAGATGCTGCCATTTACCGTACTGAACTGGGTGCTAAAAATGTAGCCTGCCTCCCCGCCTTCATCGGTTGGGACTTCCCTCTCTGCCAGGAAGGTGTAGGAAATTTCTGCCTTTACCACGGCAACCTGTCGGTTCCGGAAAATGAGAAAGTAGCCATCTGGTTACTGGAGCATGTTTTCTCCCAATTGGAAATTCCATTTGTGATCGCCGGCAAGAACCCCTCGGCCCACCTTGAAAAACTTGCCCACCGGAAAAAACATACCTGCATCGTTGCCAATCCCTCCGACAAAGAAATGCAGGACCTGATCCAGAAAGCGCAGATGAACATCCTCCCTTCTTTCACCAACAGTGGCGTCAAGTTCAAACTGCTCTACTCCGTATTCTGCGGGAAACATTGTGTGGTGAACGATAAAATGACAGAAGGCACAGAACTGGGTCCCGCCTGCCATGTGGCCTCCACTGAAAATGCTTTCAAATCCATCATCATGCAGCTATACCGAAAACCTTTCGAAACGGAAGAGGTACAGTTGCGCGAAAACCTGATGCACCACTATTACAACAACAGCAAGACCGCGGAGAGACTGATCCAGTGGATATGGCCGTGAGGAAATGCGGGTAATGTGATGAATGAATGTGGCGAATGACTTTAGAAAAGCTGCACGTTATTCCCATTAAGAATAGAACCGGCCATATTGCGGAAAATGTTCATTTATGCCTTAATTTAAGGGACTTTTTCCCTTTCGAATGAAAAAAATACCATTGCTTTTTCTGGCTTGCTGCAGCGGCATTCTGGCCGTGGCAGGTGATACTGAAGCCGCCGAGAAACCAGCTTTTTGGCTATGGGCCTTGTTGGGCCGATTGCATCCGATGATCGTTCATTTTCCGATCGCACTACTCTTTATGGCGCTGGTGCTGGAATTGCTGGCATGGAAAAAAATGCCGCAGTTGAAGCCGGCAATTACAGCGGTAGTGATCGTGGCGGCTGTTTCGTCCATACTCTCGGTGGCCCTTGGTCTGCTCCTGGCCAACACAGGATCCTATGGTAGCGACGTCCTGCCCCTGCACCAGTGGACAGGCATCTCCACGCTGATACTCTCCCTGGTGTCAAGCTGGTATTATTTCGCAGGACGAAGGAACCTCGCAAAGATTTTCCTCATTGCAAGCTGCTTAAACGTTGTTGTCACCGGACACCTCGGCGCAGAGCTTACTCACGGTGAAGACTACCTGTCAGAACTGCTGCCATCGAAAGATGAAGGAGAGCAGCCGATCGCAGCGCTCTCCAATTTCAGTCTCGCGAGTATGAAAGGCCCCCTAAGCGAAGAGCAGGTGCAGGACCTGAACCTACAGGTCAGAACCATCTTTGCCCACAACTGCTACAGCTGTCATGGAGCCGGAAAAGTGAAAGGTCAGCTGCGCCTCGACCGGAAGGAATTTATTTTTGAAGGCGGAGAACATGGAAAAGTCATAACACCCGGTAATGCTGCCAACAGCGAACTGATCCGCAGGGTAAAACTGCCGCGGTCCGACAAAGAATCCATGCCCACCAAAGGGAAAGGCCTTACAAAGAATGAGATCGCCATCCTTGAGTTATGGATCCAGCAGGGAGCGCCCTGGCCAAGTGGCCCGATGAAAAGCCTGTATCGCGTGGCCGCTCTGCAGCCCCGACTGCCAGAGCTTCCCCCGGCTTCAGGGATATACACGGGTTCCATCGACAGGTTCGTCAATAAATATTTTGCAGGAAAGAAAATCGCCTGGGCTAAACCAGTAGACGACCGAACTTATATTCGACGTGTTTACCTGGACGTGATCGGATTGATCCCCCCGGCAGATTCCGTTGATGCCTTCATGGCAGACAAAACCAATGACAAACGTGAACGCCTTGTAAAAATACTGCTGGCAAGGAACCACGACTACGCGCAACACTGGTCCA
>JBBAJN010000121.1:0-9478 GCA_040404045.1 Chitinophagaceae bacterium | reverse complement strand
GGCGGTGTCGAGAACCTGGCGCTCATTCCGGGCCGGAACGGTGCTTCACCCATACAGAATATCGGTGCTTATGGCGTAGAGGTGAAGGACGTGTTCCATGAACTGGAGGCCTGGCACCTGCACGAAAGAAAGGTCTATCACTTTACGGCCAAAGACTGTTCGTTCGGTTACCGCGACTCCGTTTTCAAAAACCGGTATAAAGGCGAGTTTATGATCACCTCGGTGACCTATCGCCTCAACAAAAAGCCCGTTTTTCAAACCTCCTATGGCGCCATTGCCCAGGAGCTGGAGAAAATGGGAGTGCAGGACCTTTCCATCCGGGCCATTGGCGACGCTGTGATCCGCATCCGGCGGTCTAAACTTCCCGATCCGGAAGTGATTGGGAATGCCGGCAGCTTTTTCAAGAATCCTGAAGTGGATCAATCCACTTTCGATCAGTTAAAGGCATCATTCAACGACATTGTTGGATATCCCCTGACCGGTGGTAAAATTAAGTTGGCCGCAGGCTGGCTGATTGAAAAAGCAGGATGGAAGGGCTACCGGAAAGGCGATGCTGGTGTGCACGAAAAGCAGGCCCTGGTACTTGTCAACTATGGCAAGGCCAGAGGCAGCGAGATCTATCAGTTGAGTGAGGAGATCCTGCTCAGCGTCCAGGAAAAATTCGGCGTGCTGCTTGAGCGGGAGGTCAATATTATTGGCTAATTAGCCAATGAGCTGATTGATCCTACCTGTAATCGTCTATATCCTCATCATCCTTGTAGCCCGATTCCTGGCCCAGGTTGATCATGGACCCCATCAGGTCCTTGAATTCTATGCGGGCCTCGAGTACTTTTTTGCTGATAAGGGAATGGGAACTCAATCCGTGTAATACAAATTCCATCATCAACGCATGTTCTTTTTCAGTGCCCTGCGGAAAAAACTTTTTCACTAGGCCATACAGTCCGTCTACTTTATACAGCAACTGGATCTTTTCAGCATCCTTTGTGTTGAAGAGGATGTTGACATGATTCCCTTTATCGAACCAGGAGATGATGCTCCGGAACGGATTCTCGTCAGGCACGCCCTCGCGGTTTCTTTTTTTCTTATTGTCTGGGCTCGGGAAGTATTGCCCAAAAATGGTGCGGAAGGATTTCTCCAGCAGGTTATAGGCTACCTGGTAAGGACCCTCCTGTTCACCTTCATACACCAGTTCGATCTTTCCCGTGATAGATGGGATAATGCCAACCAGGTCACTGATCCACACCTGCGTTTCCTTTTCCTTGTTGATGATGGCCCGGCGTTCTGCCGCACTGAAGGCGTTCTCCAATGCTGCAATGGTCAGTCTGGCTGATACACCACTTTTATGGTCAACAAATTCGCTGCCCCTGGCCTCGAAAGAAACCTGCTCGATCAAACGTCTTACCAGGTCACTGATCTTCACCCGGCCGATCTGCTCTTCGTGTACCTGCGCCTCCTGCTCGGTAATGGCCAGGGAATGCTCCACTGATTTCGGGTAGTGGGTAAGGATCTGGCTTTCGATCCGGTCTTTCAACGGTGTAACAATGGCGCCACGGTTGGTATAGTCTTCAGGATTTGCCGTAAATACAAACAGGATGTCCAGTGGCATCCGCAGTTTGAAGCCCCTTATCTGGATGTCTCCTTCCTGCAAAATGTTGAACAAGGCAACCTGGATCCTTGCTTGCAGGTCGGGCAGCTCATTGATGACAAAAATACCCCGGTTGCTCCTGGGAATGATGCCATAGTGGATCACCCTTTCATCAGCAAAACTCAGCCTCAGGTTGGCCGCCTTTACCGGGTCTATATCTCCGATCAGGTCTGCAACGCTTACATCTGGTGTGGCGAGTTTCTCTCCATAACGCTCACTTCGGTGCACCCAGGTTATGGGGGTTTGGTCACCTTTCTCGGCGATGAGGTTTTTTGCGTAGCCCGACATGGGATTCAACGGGTCATCGTTTACTTCGCTGCCTTCTACGATCGGGATATGTTCATCCAGCAAGTCGATCATCTGCCGGGCCATTCGTGTTTTTGCCTGGCCCCTAAGGCCAAGGAAAAGGATATTGTGCCTGGATAAAAGTGCGCGTTCAGTATCGGGGATCACCGTGTCTTCGTATCCAATGATGCCGGGAAATGTTTCATCGCCGGCCTTCAGTTTCCTGATGAGGTTCTCTCGGATTTCTTCCTTCACCGATTTTGGCTTGTATCCGCTTTTCCGTAGTTCGCCTAATGTTTTGATCATATGATTCCCTTAATATACTGTTTTACGTTTTCCACTCTCAAAGTCCTTGAAGATAAACGCGCCAAGCTTATCCAGCGTGGCAAAGAAGGCTTTACCATTGTTCGTCTCCGTGAAGTCAGTAACAAATTTTTGCAGATATGGATCACTCGCGATCATGAATGTTGTGATCGGGAGTTTCAGTTTCTTGCACTGCGCCGCCAGATTAAGGCAACGGCTGGTAATTTTTCTGTCGAGCCCAAAACTGTTCTTGTAATATTTTTTTCCCACTTTGAGGCAGGTGGGCTTACCATCGGTGATCATGAAGATCTGTTTGTTTGGATTCTTCCTGCGTCGCAGGATGTCCATGGCCAGTTCCAGCCCAGCTACGGTATTGGTATGGTAAGGACCTACCTGCAGATAGGGGATATCCTTGATCTCTATCATCCAGGCATCATTGCCAAATACCACGATGTCCAACGTATCTTTTGGATATTTTGTTTTGATAAGCTCGCTCAGGGCCATTGCAACTTTTTTGGCCGGCGTGATCCGATCCTCCCCGTAAAGGATCATGGAATGTGAAATATCGATCATCAACACCGTGGAGGTCTGGGTTTTAAAGTCCGTCTCCCTGATCTCCAGGTCTTCTTCGTTCATCCGGAAGGATTCAATACCATGGTTGATCTGGGCGTTCCTGATGGAGCTCACAAAATCGATCTGCTCGAGCATATCCCCAAACTGGAACGGCCGCGTTTCCGGGTTAATGTCATCGCCAAGGCCGGGTTTGAACGTGCGGTGTTCACCTGAGCGCGATTTCTTCAGTTTTCCAAAGATCTCTTCGAGGCTGCGTTTCCTGATGCCCTGCTCCGTTTTGGGAGTGATCTTGATATCGCCGGATTGGTTGTTCTCATCGATATAGCCTTTTTCCTTCAGCTCGTCAATGAAGTCTCCCAACCCGTATTCATCTGTGGTGAGTTGGTATTTTTTATCGAGCTGCGTGAGCCAGTTCATGGCTTCACTGACATCACCGCTGGTATATGTGAGTAACTGCATGAACAGGTCAAGCAGCTTTTCAAACGTTGTTTTGTTTTGATCCTCGGGATCAAAATGGGTAAAATGAAAACCTTTCATGGCTCCGGTTTAAATGTGAGAAGAGGGCAGTCAGTTGTGGTCGCCGGGAAGTCATGTAAGTTAAAACAAATTCCGGATTCTGAATTGCGCATTCCCGTTTCTTTAACGTTGGAACATGCAACCCGGAATCCGGAATCTGTAAATCGTTCTGGCCTACTTGTTATTGATCACGCCCGGCGTTTCAGGCACCATGGGAGCGGGATTTTTGAACGACCTTTCGATGTTATCGAGATAATCTTTCAAACCAAAAGCCATCCGCATTTCCTGGAACACGCCTTTCTGTCTGTTGCTTAAGTTATCGGCCTTATTTTCCATGATATCCTGAACAGCCTGCCTCATTTCAGGGATCGACATACCCCCGAGATTGGCATAATAGGCCAGTTGCTCATCGAGGTCCTTGCGTACCCTGGTTGAAATTTTTGAAGCCAGTTGCTGGTCATCTGCTTTGTAGGCTGCTTCAGTCAGCTGTATGCTGACCATGTTGTGCTGGTTACCACGACTGACCATACCGTATGGCATGTTTTCTTCTGCCATGCCCTTGTCTACCTTGTTGAGAAGCGCTTTGGCATCTTCACGGCGACCCTGGCCTGCCAGGTTGCTGGCTGCTTCTGCATAGGCCTGTCTGATGCTGATCAAATGCCTCCTGTTCTCTTCGTCGTAGTAAACGCCTTTGGCGCTGGCATTGCCATAGGAAAACTTAGTGAGCAGTGCGTTCTTGGCCCAATCACTGTTCACAGAATTTTCGGGGGTAATGGCAATGGGTACCAGGCGGTACGACATTCCATCGGACCTCAGGTAGTTATCGAAGCCCATACCCTGTGACCCTGGGGAGGTGAAATAAATCGGCCTTTTCCATTTGTTGGCGGCGATCACGTTCAGCACAGCCAGGTCATTTTTCATCAGGATATTCTTGGAGATCTCAAAACGGAGTTCGCTGACCACACTGTCGTTCGCATTGACGGTGCCATTCGATCTTACCGTATTAATGTCAACAGGGACACTCACTTTTTTGACAGGATAATAGTTGATGTAGCTGCCATCTTGCATAGGCACCTGGTTGACTGGGTCATCACTGCCAACGAAATCCTTCATCAGGCTATAGAGGTCAACGAAGCGATTCTGGTCAGATATGCCCGGCTTTTCATAGTATCTCACAAAATCACGCTTGCTGCCTTCGATCTTTTCAGCATCCCAAACCATTTCAATGGGAGCGCTTTCGTTAATCTTGTAGCGAAGCTGGTTGATATACCAATCGATGCCAAGCAGGCTGTAATTGATCACACGCACATCCCTGCGGATGCCCTCCACTTCCTGGGCATACCAGAGTGGGTAGGTATCGTTGTCGCCGTAGGAAAAGAGGATCGCATTAGGCGCACAGCTTTCGAGATAATCTTTTGCCAGGTCGCGGGCGAGGGTCTTTTTGCTGCGGTCGTGATCATCCCATTCCTGCGAAGCCATGAGTACCGGTACGGCCAGGAGGCAAACTGCTCCCGCAACGTAGTTGGAGATGCTGGATGGCATGAATTTCTGCAACCATTCTTTCACCTGCATTACGCCCAGCCCTATCCATATGGCAAAGGCATAGAAAGAACCCACATATGCGTAGTCACGTTCACGAGGCTGATTACCAGCCTGGTTGAGGTAAAACACGATGGCAAATCCCGTGAAGAAGAACAGCAGGAAGGTGACAAAGAAATCCTGGCGGTCCTTTTTATACTGGTACAGCAGTCCGATGAGTCCGAGGATCAGCGGCAATGCAAACAGCTTATTGTTGGCCTTATTGTCTTTTAGCGTTTGGGGCAGCTTTTCCTGGTTACCAAGGAACGAATTGTCAACCACTGAAATCCCCGTGATGGTATTGCCATCGCGCACGTTACCAAATCCCTGCAGGTCGTTCTGCTTACCCACGAAGTTCCAGCCGAAATACCGCAGGTACATCCAACCGATCTGGTAGGAGAGTGCCCAGCGGATATTGTCTGCCTGGTTTGGCTTTTCGCCATCTTCCAGGTTGAGCCAGCGCTTATAAAAATCAGCATGGCCCTGGTCGTTACTGGCATCCCATACCCTGGGGAAGAGCATCATGTCTTCTGCTGCGTATTTGGGCGATGCGTCATTTCCGGCAACGATATACTTGTCTTTTCCCTTGACGTATTTGGTTTCGCCCTCAATATATTCCTCGGGCGTAGCAGTGAATACCTGGCCATATAATAAAGGGAAATCGCCGTATTGCTCGCGGCCGAGGTATCCTACAAGGCTCATGGGATTGTCTACATTATACATGTCGATCCCGGGATCTGCATTTGACCTGATCATCGTGGTCACGTAGGTGGAGTAGCCCATCAGCATGAATCCGAAGCACCACATGGCCAGTTTGAGGAAATAAGGATTTCTTTTCAGGGTGGCGTAGCCGTAATTGGCCACGGCAAATGCAACTGCACCGGTAATGATGGTTTTGAAAACCAGTCCGGCCACAGATCCGCTGGCGATGAATGGATAGGCTACGGTGAACGTAATGAGGAAGAGCCAGAATCCGAATTTGAGGTTTGAGATCTTATCGGAACCGGCGATCCTGATGCCGTACCAGATCAGTGCAGCGAGGAGGGCGAAATAGAAAATGAAACCGGAGAAGAAGGGAAGTCCGAGGTCATTCACAAAAAATATGTCAAACTTGCCTGCACCCTTTACCGTGTATTGGATGACAAATTTCTGGGTGATGCCAGTGACGGCGCAGCCAATGATAAAGGCCCAGAAAGTACCCCATGGGGTGGCATTATAGCGTTTGAAATAATAGATCATAACGATGGCCGGTATGGTCAGGAGGTTCAATAAGTGAACACCTATGGAGAGGCCCATCATGAAAAAGATGAGGATGATCCATTTGTCGGCCCCGGGCTGCTCTGCATTGTGCTCCCATTTGAGCATCATCCAGAATACGAGCGCGGTGAACAGGGAAGAGAGGGCATATACCTCGCCTTCCACGGCACTATACCAGAATGAGTCGGAGAAAGTGTAGGCAAGTGCTCCTACAACACCAGCAGCCATGATGGATAAGATCTGCTGGCCGGAAAGTTCGCCGGTCTCTTTATGATAGATCTTACGGGCAAAATGGGTAATGGTCCAGAACAGGAACAGGATGGTGAAACTGCTGGCCAGTGCACTCATGGAGTTGACCGCTTTGGCTGCGAGCAGGGGATCATTGCCAAAAGCTACAATAAACAGCCTTCCCAGCAACACGAAGAGGGGTGCTCCCGGCGGGTGGGGTATCTGTACTTTAAAGCAGGAGGAGACGAACTCACCGCAGTCCCAAAGGCTGCCTCCGGCCTCGGCCGTCATCAGGTATACAATGGAAGCGATGGCCCAAACGATCCAGCCTGTGATGTTGTTGACTTTCTTAAAACTCATACGGTTTCCGGGATTTAAAAAGACTGGCAAACCTAAGGGAAATTTACCGATAGAAAAAGGGGAAAAGGATTGGCTAATTGGCTGATTAACTGATTAGCTCATTTTTAACTTTTTGGCTTGTTTCATATTTGTGAATGAGCCAATTAGCCAATTAGCTAATTAGCCAATTATTCAAAATGCACCCTAACCGTCTGGTAGTAAAGCCGGCTCTGGAGAACCTGAGCCTGGGAGACCGATTTTTCGGAATAACCCTGCAGGCCGAAGAGCCCGGCCGCATTTCCTTTGTTGATGCTGATCTCGAGGTAGCCGGCGGAATTGAACAGCGCCAGTTTTTCGCCCTCATTCACATCCGCGTAGGTTTCGCTGATCTTGTCGATCACCTCATCTCTTTTAAAAACGATCTTGAAACTGCGGCCTTTGCGCTGTTCTTCGAAATCGTCGCGCGTGATGTTCACGATCACGTTCTCAAAATGATCGATAAATATGATCTGGCCTTCTATGTAATTATTGCCCAGCATAGGCTTTAGCGGGTTCTTGACCTCAATGGAGTGATTGGGGTTGCCGATCTTTTCCAGGGTCTGCCCGGATAGCAGATCCGTGAATGCCTGGGCCAGTACCCGCGTACAGTAGAGGGTATTTCTGTTTTGCGTTTTGTCCAACGCTATCCCAACCACTTGTTCAGGTAAGCCTTCTACAATCATGGTTAACAAGCCGTTATCTGCCATGCCGATATACTGGTTTCCGTATTTGGCCAGCAGCAGATGTTCCGGGCGGGTGTGGAACAGGTTCATCAGGATCATATGGAAGCTTTCGTCTGGAAAATTCCGGATCGCGTTCCTGCAAACATATGCGGCCTGAGAATAATTAAAAGGAGTGAGATCGTGGCTGATATCCACGATGTTGAATCCTTCGTTCACCTGCAATACCTGGCCCTTGACCGCGCCCACCAGGAAGTCTTTATGACCAATATCCGATGTGAGCGTTAGAATAGGCATGGAAGAAAATGTGGTAAAATGGGAATCTGCAAATGGACAATGGATTAGTTAGGCGAAAATATGCAGTAATTATCAATCTTACCTGACCAGTTTACCTTCTTTGAAGAAGAATTTACGTACCATCTTATCCGTTAATGAGGGAAAGAATTTATTCATGAAGATGGTGCGTTTACCCGTAAAGGTTAGCACCAGGGTCCTTTTCCTCTTTTCAATGGATCTGAGAATGTGCCTGGCGCATTCATCGGCACCCATCATCTTCCCTTCATCCATGGGAGATTCACCCTGATGATGGCCATCTTTATTCAGGGCCACGTTCCGGATGTTGGAACTGGTAAAGCCGGGGCAAACCCACATGACATTGACGCCGGAATCCAGCATTTCTGTTCGTAATGCTTCAAGCCAGCCCTGGAGGGCAAATTTTGAGGCTGAATAACCGCTTCGTCCGGGTAACCCTCGGTACCCCGCTATGGAAGATACCCCAACAATGCTGCCTTTTCGCTCGAGGATATAGGGCAGCGCCAGTTTCGAGGCATATACGGCCCCATAGAAATTGATATTCATGACTTTTTCAATCACCGAAAGGTCGAGATCAGCCACCATAGCGCGCATGGAAACGCCTGCGTTATTGATAATAACATCGATCCCGCCGAAGGTCTTCACGGTGGAATTGATCAGTTTTTCGCATTCTTCGTATCTGCTGACGTCAGCCACAAGGGTGTGCAGTGACCGGCCGGGAAATTCCATTTGAAGCGAATAAAGCTTATCCTGGTTGCGGCCGCAGGTGGCTACTTTTGCACCAGCCTGGAGCAGCTGGTAAACCAATGCCTTGCCTATGCCGTCCGTACCGCCGGTAACGATCACCACTTTATCCTGGAAATAACCTGTCATGCATATTTGTTTGAGGGGTCAAAGTTAACGATGCGGGTGACAAAGCCACCGGGAGCCTGAAGAATACATCTGAATAAATTCTGGAAAATCTGTCAGGCGATGAAAAGTTGGTTTGATTTATTTTTTCCCTTATTTTTGCACTCCCTTTTAAAACGAGGGGCGCTGTTAAAAGCAGGATGATCTGGTAGCTCAGTCGGTAGAGCAATACACTTTTAATGTATGGGCCCTGGGTTCGAGTCCCAGCCGGATCACACCAAGGGACAAGTCTAATCAAGGCTTGTCCCTTTTTTTTACCCAATGATACTCTTGAAATGATACAAAGAGATAGAACAGGTAACGTGGTCATTGTATAATTTCATCGAGGATTTCCCCCGGGGCCGAAATTTCCCAATGAATGAATCTTTTATGAAATCGATTATAACAAAACTGGTGCTTTCGATCATTGTCCTTTCTTGTGCCCAACAAAGCGCCAAGGCACAGGCTGCGCTATTGGCCTTGATTTTTGGTGACAAGGTAGCCTCCGAGAAATTTCACCTCAGTGTTGATTTGGGAATGAACTTTTCGTCCATGCCGGGTTTGCAACAGCAATCCCGGAGCCATGATTTTTATTTTGGCCTGGGTACATTCATCAAGATCAATGAGAAATGGGCCCTTACGCCGGAATTCAAGCCGATATCTCCCCGCGGCGCCAAAAATGTTTTGCCACTGAGGGATTATTCCAGTGTGCTTTCTGGTATCACCTATGATATTGAACTTAACTACATCGATGTTCCGGTATTGGCACAGTACAGGGTCACGCCAACTTTTTTTGTTTCGGCCGGTCCGCAGATCAGTTTTCTCACATCTGCCA
>JBBAJN010000120.1:0-9527 GCA_040404045.1 Chitinophagaceae bacterium | reverse complement strand
TATTGGCGGCCCACCAAAAATGGTGGAGCAACTATTACCAGCAAAGCTTTATTGCCGTTCCCGATGCACGGATGCAATCGTACTACTGGCTTCAACTCTACAACTTAGCTTCGGCTACTCGTAAGGGTGAGCCTATGGTTGATCTGATGGGTCCCTGGTTCACAAGCGCCACACCATGGCCCGCGATCTGGTGGAACCTCAACACGCAGTTGTCTTATTCTAACATCTTCGTCACCAACCATCTTGAAACCGGATTTTCTTTATTCGATCACCTAAACAAAAATATTCAGAACCTGATCAATAATGTTCCCGCACAGTGGCGTTCAGATGCGGCAACCATTGGCCGGATGACAGGATATGATCTGGTAAACCCACTTGACCAGAACGATCTCAAGGCGGGCAGATTTGAACCAGGGAATCTTACCTGGACCCTGTACTACTACCACCGGTATTTTCTGTACTCAGGTGATACCACCGAATTGGTGAAAAAAATCTATCCCCTGCTCAAACGCTCTGTCAACTATCTCGTGCATTTGCTGAAACTGGGGAACGATGGCCTTTACCATCTTCCAAAATCCCACTCCCCGGAATATGCTGATGCAGAAGACGCACACTATACCCTCTCCGCACTAAAATGGGGATTGAAAACATTGATGGAGACCGACAGTATCCTGGATCGTCATGATGCTGAAAGGGCCACCTGGAAATACCTGCTGGATAAGCTTCCCGATTATTATGTGAATGAGACTGGGTATATGATCGGAAAGGATACTTCGCTGAGAACCTCCCATCGTCACTACTCCCATCTGATGATGATCTATCCTTACAAAGAAGTTAATCCTGACGATGCAGCCAGCCGTGCCCTGATGGAAAAATCTCTTGCCCATTGGCTCTCCATGCCCTCGGCGCTGGCGGGATATTCTTATACCGGCTCGGCAGCCATGTATGCTTATATGCGTAAAGGCGATTCCGCCCGGAACCAGCTCGACAGGTTTCTGAGTCGTCATGGTGAGATCAACGGCCTGTATAAAGAAGCCGGACCCTGTTTCGAATCTCCGCAGTCGTGGGTGACAGCATTCGCCGAAATGTTATTGCAAAGCCACAACGGCGTGGTATCCGTTTTCCCGGCCATGCCTGCTTCGTGGTCCAATGCCAGCTTCAGGAACCTCAGGGCCGAAGGGGCGTTCAGGGTGAATGCGGTTCGTGTGGGCGGACAAACATCCATGATCAGGGTGATCAGCGAAAAAGGGGGTAAGGTGATTGTTGAAACGGATATTCCGGTTACGGCCCTTGAGATGGGTATGAAGCCCAGTGCGTTTGAATACCATGGCAGAACCAGGATCAGCATTGATATGAAACCGGGTCAGGAAGTATTGATCAGGCATGCACATGTTCCCAGCGTGAACTCCGGTCCTGTTGCCATCACAAACTATGCAGGTTTCCGATGGGGTCTGAACAAAAAAAATGACTACTCCAACGAGCAGAAGTTTAACTGGTAGGGTGAGCCGTTGTTCAAAACGGTGGTGATCAGCGAAGATATTTTTGATTTAACTTAGGGTAGTGAATTCCTTTATCTCCTTAAAATATAAGCAACTGCTGGTGATGGGTTCCATCCTGTTGGCCATCGTATGCAGTAATCTTTTCTTCACTAAAAAGCCCGATCCGCCAGGGCCATATGGAACGAATATGGTTGGGTCCAAGGCTTGCCAGTCTTGCCACGCCGATATCTATAAATCCCATATTGAAACGGCGCACTATAGAGATTCGCGGCCGGCTGAAGCCAAATTCATCAAGGGGAGTTTTCAGGATGGGAAGAATGTATTCAACTACAATCCGTTCATGAACGTGATGATGTTGAAGGATGGGAAGCGATTTGTGCAGTCGGCCCAGGTGAGTGGCACTGAAGTGCAGCGCGCTTATTTTGACATCGTCATCGGGTCCGGCAGGAAGGGGCAGAGTTATTTGTCGTGGATGGATAACAGCTTATACCAGCTGCCCATTTCTTACTATGCTGAAACCAACAGCTGGTGTAATAGTCCCGGTTTTCCGAAGATGTTCAAGTTTGACAGGGGCATTAACCTGGCCTGTTTGGAATGTCATTCCACCTATGCAAAATCCACCGGCAAAGCAGGAAACGATGATGTGTATGATAAAGCGGCGTTGGTGTTGGGCATTGATTGCGAGCGATGTCATGGTGGCGGAGGCAAACATGTGAATTATCATTTGGCCAATACAAAGGACACGGTGGGAAGATATATTGTGAACACTGCCCATATGGAGCGTGGGATTAGGGTAGATGGCTGTGCGCTTTGTCATTCGGGTATCCGAAAAAGCATTGAACCGCCGTTCTCGTTCCAATTCGGTGATACACTGAGTAAATATTCCGAAGGGAATCCGATTTCTGATAAGGCCGATACGCTTGATGTGCATGGCAACCAGTTCGGGTTAATGGCAGCGAGTAAATGTTACATTAAATCAGCTGAAATGGACTGTTCTTCCTGCCATAATGTGCATCGGGACGAGTTCAATAAGCCAAAAATATTCAATGCAAAATGCATGACCTGCCATGGCGGGAAGGACCAGGTGCATTGCAGCCTCAAGCCCGAAGCCGGTCTGGTGCTGGAGAACAAATGCATTGATTGCCATATGCCTGTACTTTCTTCCAACAAGATCAGGCTGGATGTGAATGGTAAGGAGAGCCTGATGCCCGACAGGATCAGGACACATTTTATCAGCATCTATAAGAACTTGAACGGCTCTGCCAGGCGATAGGTAACGGACCCGTTCACTCAAGAAAATTATAACATGAAGAATTGGAGATCTCTTGCATTCGCGTTGATCCTCGTGATCAATTTTTTTGACCTGCAGGCGCAGAAACTTTCGTCTATAGAGGATCGTATGACTGGAATGAAAAAAATGCCGGGCTATTTCAATCTCTATTGGGATGATGCGAATGGGCGGATCTATCTGGAGATCGATAAATGGAACACGGAGTTTCTCTATGCCACTTCTTTGCCTGCGGGATTGGGCTCTAATGATATTGGGCTCGACCGAGGCCGAACCAATGGAAGCATCATCGTCAGCTTCAATAAGGTGGGGAAGAAGGTCTTCCTGGTACAACCCAATTATGATTACCGGGCCCTGACCAATAATGCGATGGAGAAAGAAGCCGTGGAGGAATCCTTCGCCAAGTCGACCCTCTGGGGCTTTACGGCATTGGCAGAATCGGGCAACAGGGTGATCGTGGATGCCACCGCCTTCTTCCTGCGTGATGCCGTGGGCGCCGTGCAAGACATCCGCAGGGTGCAGCAGGGCAATTTCATGACAGACAGCTCGAGGTCGGCCATCTATCTGCCCAACACCCGGAATTTTCCGCTGAACACGGAAATAGAAGCCACCATTACCCTGGCCAACAACGATGGTGCAGTTGGGAATTTTGTGCGATCTGTTACGCCAACACCTGCTTCGATCACATTGCGCATGCATCATTCCATGGTGCAATTGCCTGATGACGGGTATAAGCCGAGGAGTTTTGATCCCCGCTCCAGCTTCATCCCACTCAGCTATTTCGATTACAGCACACCGGTCACGGAGCCGATAGAAAAATTTCTGATCAGGCGCCACAGGCTGCAGAAAAAAGATCCCCTTGCGGAAAGATCAGAAGCGGTGAAGCCGATCATCTATTATCTCGACAACGGCACACCCGAGCCCATACGTTCTGCATTGCTCGAAGGCGCCAGCTGGTGGAACCAGGCTTTCGAAGCGGCGGGCTATATCAATGCTTTCCAGGTGAAGGTGCTGCCCGATACGGCAGATCCGATGGACATCCGCTACAACATGATCAATTGGGTGCACCGTTCTACCAGGGGCTGGAGTTATGGCGCCAGCATAGAAGACCCGCGCACAGGCGAGATCATCAAAGGCCAGGTGAGTCTGGGTTCGCTGCGCGTGCGGCAGGATTACCTGATTGCGCAGGGCCTGCTCGCGCCTTTTGAGAACGGCCTTCCCGTAGATAACAAAATGCTGAAGATGGCGCTGGATCGTTTGAAGCAACTGTCGGCCCATGAAGTTGGACATACCCTGGGCTTGATGCACAATTATGCATCGAGCGTGAATGACCGCGCCAGTGTGATGGATTACCCGCATCCCTTGGTTCGACTGGCCGCAGATGGAACCATCGACATGAGCAAGGTCTATGACTACAATATCGGCGCCTGGGATAAGATCGCCATCAACTGGGGCTACAGGCAGTTTGCTTCTGCAGCTGAAGAGGCCGCAGGATTGGATAAAATTCTAGATGATGCCACGGCAAAGGGCATGCAGTTCATCAGCGACAACGATGCGCGCGCGGCCGGTGGCATGCATCCCACCGCGCATCTGTGGGACAATGGCAAAGAGCCTGTATCGGAGTTGAAAGAAGTGATCAGGGTCAGGCAGAAAGCCCTGGAGCAGTTCGGCACGAAGAACCTGAGGCCGGGCATGCCCATGGCTATGCTGGAAGATGTATTGGTACCCATTTACTTTTACCACCGTTACCAGGCAGAGGCGGCTTGTAAGCTGGTGGGTGGATTGGATTATACCTATGCACTAAATGGAAAAACGTTCAAGAGCATATCACCCCTGCCTTTGCAAACACAGCAGCAGGCATTGGATGTGGTGTTGAAGACCCTGGAACCCGAGTTCCTGAAAATACCCGATCATATTGTGAAGTTGATCCCGCCGAGGCCCGCAGGATATTCCTATGGCAATGAGCTGTTCCGCAAGCATACGGGTCTTTCCTTCGATCCATTGGCACCTGCGGAAACCGCGGCGGATCTTCCGCTCTCATTTTTATATCATCCCGAAAGGCTGAGCCGGATGGCGCAGGATACAGGCGTGGGTATGAAGTTGAGCGAGATGAATAAGCAGATGATCAAGGCAACCTGGAAAGCGCCGCGGCGTAAAGGGTTTGCCGCCCTCGTGCAGCAGCAGACCGAACAGGTGCTGCTGACCTACCTGTTGGCGGCGTCGATCGATGAGAAATCATCTTTTGCGGCAAAGGCGGCGATGCGTAAAACACTCGATGATCTGAAGAACTATATTGAAGCGCAGAAAAAAGCCATTGCCGATGACCAGCTGGCAGGCCATTATGCGCTGGCCCTGGAGCGTATGAAAGCGCCCGAGAAGGCCAAGCCCACGATACACGCGGCGATCCCTCCCGGAGCGCCGATAGGATGTATGGAGTAACGATATATACTTACTGTATGAATAAACCATTTCTAATTATGCTCACAGCAGCATCACTGATTGGATTGAATGCAAGTGCCCAGTATCCCAAAGCACTGAAAGTGGACCAGGTGGATACTTATTTTGGAACCCGGGTCAGCGACCCCTACCGCTGGATGGAAAACGAGAACAGCGATACGTTGAAGTCGTGGATCGGCGAAGAGAATGCGGTTACCGAAAAGTTCCTGTCGGCCATTCCCTATCGAAAGGCCATCAGGAAAAGACTGGAGGAGTTATTCAATTACCCGAAGTACAGTGCGCCTTCTAAAAGGGGATCGTTTTATGTTTTCAGTAAGAACAATGGGTTGCAGAACCAGTCAGTGTTGTATCGCCAAAAAGGCCTAACAGGCGAACCTGAACTCTTGTTGGATCCCAATGCCTTGTCGACTGACGGTACCGTGGCACTGGCGGGAGTCAGCTTTCCGCTGTCGGGAAAATACATGGGGTATACGGTTTCCCGCTCGGGGAGCGACTGGCAGGAAGCCCAGGTCATGAGCGTGGCGGACGGGAAGTTGCTGGAAGACCGCCTGGTGGATTTGAAATTCACCGGGTTGGACTGGAAAGGGGAAGAAGGGTTTTATTACTGCAGGTACCCCAAGCCGGATGAGTCAAAGAAGCTGACCAACCAGAACGAGCACATGAAGGTGTATTTTCACAAGTTGGGCGAAAAGCAGGAAAAGGATCAACTGATCTATGAGGATCCTGCCCACCCAAAGAGATTTTTCAGTGCCGGCATTACCGAGGATCAACGCTTTCTGATCATATCCAGCTCGGAGGGAACCAGTGGGTCCGAGATCTTGTACCGCGACCTTAAAGATCATTCACAAGGAACGTTCAAAGTGTTGTTACCGGGCTTTGAACATCAACATGGCTTTATTGACAATATTGGTGATCAACTGCTGGTCATGACCAATGTAAACGCACCTAATTTCCGGTTGGTACTCATCGACCCAAAAAATCCTTCAGGCAAATGGAAAGATATTATTCCTGAACAGAAAGACGTATTGCTGTCAGTGGGTACTGCCGGCGGCTTTCTTTTTGCAGAATACCTGAAAGATGCGTATTCGCTGGTGAAGCAGTACGACTATTCAGGGAAATTGATCCGCACGATCACGCTGCCGGGTATTGGCACGGCATCCGGATTTTCAGGGCAGAAGACCGATACAGAACTGTTCTATACCTATACATCCTTCAACTATCCGCCTACGATTTTCAGGTACGATATTAAATCGGGCAAGTCCACGGAATTTAGGAGACCAGAAGTGAAGTTCGATCCAACAGCCTATGAAGTGAAGCAGGAATTCTTTACGTCGAAAGATGGGGCGAAGGTCCCGATGTTTATCACCTATAAGAAGGGCTTGAAACTCGATGGAAACAATACGGCGCTCTTGTATGGCTATGGCGGCTTCAACTCGCCGATGACGCCGGGGTTCAGCGTATCCAATATATTTTTCCTGGAACAGGGCGGCATCTATGTAGCCGTTAATCTCAGGGGTGGAAACGAGTATGGGGAAGCATGGCATAAAGCGGGCATGCTGATGAACAAGCAGAACGTATTCAACGATATGATCGCCGCGGCGGAATGGATGGTGGCGAATAAATACAGCAAGCCTTCACGCCTGGCGTTGCGTGGTGGAAGCAACGGTGGACTATTGGTAGGCGCGGTGGTGAACCAGCGGCCGGACCTGTTTGCTGTTTCCATACCGCAGGTAGGTGTGATGGACATGCTGAGATATCATCGGTTCACCATCGGATATGCCTGGGCAACGGAGTACGGGAATGCGGATAAGTCGGAGGCTGAGTTCAAAAATTTGTATGCCTACTCGCCACTGCATAACATCAAGTCGGGAACTTGTTATCCGGCCACGTTAGTGACAACGGCCGATCACGATGATCGGGTGGTGCCTGCCCATTCATTCAAGTATACCGCTGCTCTGCAGGCTGCACAGGGCTGTGAGAAGCCGGTGCTGATTCGCATTGAAACCAAGGCGGGTCATGGCGCAGGGAAACCCATCAGTAAGGTCCTGGATGAAGCGGCAGACATCTGGAGTTTTGTGATGTTCCATACGGGGATGGTGTTCAGGTAGGGGCCGTTGGCAAAGAAAGTCACCGTACTGCAATAAACCGGGCATTATGGAGCCATCAACAGGGCACCGGGCAATACCAACCTTGATCCAGGGTTAACGCCCAATCTAATAGGTTTCATTTTCTCTAAATATGAAACATTCATTAGAAAGTCTCTTTATCGTGTATTATTTTAACAGGACTAACCTGTAAACACGATATATGCCAGCGGTCAGAAGGGTATTGTTTTTTTCCATGCTTGTTGTTCTCGTCGGATGTTCCAAGACGTCCACTGTAGATGCCCCTGCTTCCGGTTATCCGGCTATTGCGGCCGCCTTTGGTGGCAAAATTGATCCTCAGAATCTTATTGACTATGCTGGCCAGCGGGTACCTGGATATATTGACATTGATCATGCTGCATCTACTCCCACCAATAACAAAAAAGCGACCCTGGGCAGGGTGTTATTTTATGATAAAGCATTGAGTATTGATAATAGCGTTTCTTGTGCCAGTTGTCATAAGCAGCAGTTTGCATTCGGTGATACAGCTGTTGTTAGTCGCGGTGTTGCAGGTGCTGTTACCACCAGGCACTCCATGCGACTCATCAATGTCCAGTTTAGTTTTGAAAAGAAATTCTTTTGGGATGAAAGGGCTGCAAATTTGGAGATACAAACAACAATGCCCATTAAAGATCACGGGGAGATGGGCTTTAGTGGCCAGAATGGCCGACCTGCCTTCGATAAGCTATTATCGAAATTGCAGGGCATTGGTTATTATAAGGAGTTGTTTCATTTGGTTTATGGTGATCAGAGTATCACTGAAATCAGGATGCAAGAGGCCATGGCGCATTTCATCAGGTCCATCCGGAGTTTTGATTCCAAATATGATGCAAGCCGTTCTGAGTTGGGAGATGACGCACCATTTCCGGGTTTCACTGCTGAGGAGAATCGCGGCAAGGAGCTGTTTTTAGGAAAGCCTCAATTTGATTTACAGGGTTCTCGCACGGGGGGAGGTTTAGGTTGCGCCACCTGTCACCAGCCACCTGCTTTTAATATTGACAATACTTCTAAGAATAATGGTGTTGTGGGAGTAGCGAATAGCATCGGGTTTGACTTTGACAATACCAAATCTCCAACACTCAGAGATCTGGTGCATGTGGATGGTACGGTTAATGGCCCCATGATGCATACCGGGGGTATCAGAGATTTGAAGGGTGTACTCAATCACTATAATGCCATCCCGAAAATTCCCGAGAATAAATCAATCTCTGAAAAATTGGTTCCTTATGGTTTTGAGCAACGTTTGAACCTCAGTCCAGCTGAGATTAATGCTACCATCGCATTTTTAAGAACCTTGTCCGGCACTAAGGTGTATACGGATGCGAGGTGGAGCAATCCGTTCCAATAGGATTGGCTGATTGGCTGATTGACTGATTAGCTCATTCTTCATTTGATGCGGTCGAGTTGAACTTTATTCACATTTTCATTCATCCTGTTGATGTTATAATTGGAGATCACCCAGTTCATGGGATAGGGGATGGTGTCCTCTTTCAGATAGGGAAGGTTGAATGGCGCAACGGGCATGCTGCTTCGGTACCGATTTTTTCTCTGGTATTCCTCCAGTTTAATATTGGCGAACGTGGTTTGCATACCGTAGGTATTGAGTATGGTGAGCAGTGGCGCTGCCAGGTCGTTCACCAGCGGATGAAGGGTTTTGAAGGTGGACGATGCATTTCCATTCGAGATGTAGATCAGCTGGAATTCAATATGATCCCGATATCCATACAGTTTGTGCGTTGAATCGTTCAGGGCTTTCTCCAGGTATTGCAGTATTTCCAGCGTGATGCCCGCGCCGCTATTGTCGAAATACCCACCATCAACAAAGTACTTGCCATCGATCTCGCCGGCGGGCGAGATGTAGGGGAACCTTGCGCCCAGCACTACGGCGGTGCTCAGCTTCATGATGGTGTCCGGTTTTTTTTCTGCCAGGGACATCACATCGATGCGGTTGGAGTCCAGTGTCCTGATGTTGACGGTGCTGAGTATACCGGGCGTCCCGGTTTCCAGGTTGGTGGTATTGATGAAGAGCATGGGCATACGGGCGGTGGTATCTACGAGCGAATGAAAACTTTTTGAAAACGCCCTGCCGATGGTTTCGCTGGAGGAAAGTTTTTCCATCGATTCTTCCAGGGCTGCGGT